>CAYMHQ010000098.1:6116-9886 GCA_964390275.1 uncultured Coriobacteriaceae bacterium | reverse complement strand
CCGATTGGCGCGCTGAGCTGCGGTGTTGCCGAACTGTCGAGCAATCGAACTGTCGGGTTGCCGGACTGCGCGTCTGCGATTCGAATATAGGAGCGGAGGGTGCGCGGGGATATAAACGGACTGCGGTAAATCGCGTTCTACCCCAATCCGTCGAGATGGGGCGTCAACGCGTGCCGCGGAGGCCAGCGGCGGCTGGCGGCGGCAGGCGGTAGTTGGCGGCCTACCCAAATCAGTCGAGAGGGTGTTCTGTCGAGGGGAGAGGCGCTGTCGCACATGAAGGGGGCGGGGCTGGACAGATGCGCCCAACCCCGCCCCCTATCTGACGCTATGGATAATCGCCCACCCTGAGGTCGAGGTCAGCCGGGGCACAGAGCCCTGCCGCCTGTGGGGGGGACGCGCGCCCGCCTATTTGGCGGCGAGCTCCTTGCCGATCATTCGCGCGAAGGTGACGGACCTGCCGCAGCAATGGCCTGTGGAGAGGCTGGGGTAGGTGTGGGCGAAGTACGAGCCGGAGTCGACGCCCGCGACGTAGAGGCCCTCGATGGCGGAGCCGTCTTCCCGCACCGCCTGGAACTGCTCGTTGATCGTGATGCCGTCGAGGGTGCAGAGCATGTAACCCGAGGTGCGCGCTCCAAAGAAGGGCGGCTTCCTGATGGCGGAGAGCCTGTGGGCCTCCTTGCCAAAGTCGGGGTCGACGCCCGCGTCGAAGTTCTCGTTCTGGCGCTCCACCGTCTTGACCAGGTTCTCGGCCGGGATGCCTAGGCCCTCGGCAAGTTCTTCGATGGTGTCCGCCTGGATGATGTAGCCTTTCTCGATAAGCCCCTGGTTGATGAGCTCGGCAACCTCGAGGGAGAGGTTCGTGGGCGCGCCGTTGTCGAACTCGTACAGGCGCGCGCAGCCGTGGATGTCGAACTGCTCCAGGTAGCTCTTCCAGTCGGAGTCCCAGATGTCCACGACGGTGTGGCTGGGCTGGGTCAGCGCGGCGTTAAGCACGTAGTCGTAGGGAACCGACTCGTTGATGAAGCGCTCGCCGTTGAGGTTGACCTTGAGCCAGGGGTTGGAGCCGATCCAGAAGAGAGAACCGGCGGCGTCGGCGCCTGCGGTTGCGTCCGCGGGGATGGCGACGCGGTCAAACACCATGGCGGAATGGACCTCGTCCATGTGGGCGCCCGCCCACAGACAGGCCTTGATGCCGTCGCCCGTGGTGCCGGCGTTGGCGGCGAGCAGCGAGTACTTGTTGAGCGTCTGGGGCTGCAGCGCCGCGATCATGTTGGGGTTGCGTGCGTAACCGCCCGTGCAGACCACGACGCCCTTGCTCGCGTTGATGCGGATGTAGCCGTTCTCGCCCTCCGCGATGGCGCCCGTGACCGCGCCGGACTCGTCCTGGACCAGCTCAACCAGGGAGGTGTTCCAGCGGAACTCGGCGCCCTTGCTCAGGGCGTAGTCGCCCAGCACGTCCTTGCCGTTCCTGACGTCGGTCATGCCGCCGGCCTCGGCGTCGGCGGGCCAGCTGGGGATATGACCGGTCGGCCAGTGGCGGTAGGTCGTGGGCTTGGCGTTGTCCGCCGCCTCGTAGAAGAGCTGGAAGCCCTCGTCCTCGAGCCTGTCCTGGTACCAGTCGATCGTCTCGCCCGAGTTCTGCGCCCACAGGTGGTAAAGGCGCGGGTTGCAGTAGTTGTCCGCGTAGCGCACCAGGTCGTTCACGATTTCGTTCTCATCGATTACGCAGCCCGCTTCCTGCTGGAGGCGGCTGTTGATGGAGCCCAGGTTGTCGCGCACGCCGCCGCCCACCGCATACTTCTCGATGCAGAGGACCTTGACGCCCTCCTCCGCGGCGGAGCACACCGCGAAGAGGCCTGCGGTGCCGCCGCCGCAGACGAGCACCTCGGTGTCGATCGTCTCGACAATGTCGGCATCGCCAATCTGCGGGGCGACGCCGAGCCAGTCGGCAGTCTGCGGCTGGGCCTCGTCCGCCAGCGCGGTTCCGTGCGCTGCGGCAATCGCGGCTCCCGTCGCGGCGGCGGACGCCACGAAGTTCCTGCGGGTCAGAGTGCTGTTCTCATAAGCCATTGTCTTCTTCTCCCTTTGGCCGCGATTACGCGTCCCAGTTCTCGAGGCTGCTGGCATGGCGCGCGCAGATGCGGCCCCAGACCATGTTCTCGGCGTTGTTGCCGCCCGTGATGCCGTACGTGTGGTCCTGGAAGTTGCCGAAGCACCCCGCGGCGTACAGTCGCCCGATGGGCTCCCCCTTGGGGGTCAGAACCTGCCCGTTGACGTTCTTCTCGGGGCCGCCCAGCGTGGAGCAGGTGCCGGGATAGACGGTGTACGCGTAGAAGGGGCCTTCCTCAGAAAGCGCGTCCATCTTCTCCGGGTCCCTGTCGAACCTCTCGTCGCGTCCCTGCGCGCAGAAACGGTTGTACTCCTCGACGGTCGCCTTGAGGGTCTCGGCGTCCATCCAGCGGTCGACCTCCTGCATCTTCTCGGCGAGCTCGTCGAGGGTCTCGCCCTTCAGGATCCAGCCGCGCTCGATCTCGACGGAGTTGTCCTCGCTCCAGCCGTTCCAGTCCCTGAGCTCTTCGGGCAGGTCGGTCGTGAGGTTGCCGCACTCCCAGGCGTCGCCCTGGCGCGGTCCCATGGGGCCTGCGTCGATGACTGCCTGGTCGAGCACGCACCAGGTGGGGATGCGGTCGAAGTCGCCGATGGTGTCGTCGAAGGACATCAGCTTGTGCCAGCCGTTGTGTGCCGACCCGCTGCCCTTCTCGTTCACGAAGCGCTTGCCCAGACGGTTCACCCAGATGTAGGAGTTCGCGCCCAGCATGCAGATGCAGGAGAAGTCGTACTCGGGGTCGCGCGTGTAGAGGGCGGTCGTCGAGACGACGTTGTCCATGTGCCAGAGCTTGGCGCCCACGTCCTCGACCATCTTGATGCCGTCGCCGGTGTTGAAGCGCCAGCCCTCGAACTTGAAGGGGTAGATCTTGAGGTACTTGTTCTTGAGCTCCTCGTTGAACTCGAACCCTCCCAGCGTGAGGATGGTGCCCTTGCGCGCCTTCACCGCCTTGGGTTCGGGGTCGTCGCCGATGTAGGTCCAGGCGCCCAGGATCTCGCCGTTCTCGGGATTCTGGATGAGCCACTCGTCGTGGCAGCTGAACATGACCTCGACGCCGAGCTCCTCGCGCTTCGCGTCAAGCTCGTGGAAGCTCTTCATGCCAAAGCCGCTCACCGTGCTGATCTGGCAGGAGCCTGCGAACTTCTCCTCATCAAGCTGGTGGTATTCGGGGATGGAGCCTGCGAGGGCCGAGTCGCTTACCAGGTAGGTCATGCCGTAGCGGTCGGCGTACTCGGTGTTGCGCGCCGCCTCCTCGACCCACGCCTGGATCATGTCCTCGGCCATGGAGCCCTTGGAGAACGTGCGGAGGTACTCCTTGAAGTCCTCCTTCCTGTCCTCGGAGATGACGGTCCACTCGCCGTTGTTGATGGAGGAGTTGCCGCCGCCGCGGACGGGCGCCTTCTCAAGCACGAGGACCTGCTGCCCGCACTCGTCGGCGCCGATGAGGGACGCCCACATGCCGGCGCCGCCGTAGCCGATGACGAGCAGGTCGCACTCGTAGTCCCAGCTTTCGGGGAGCCACTCGGGTGCCTGAGCCTCGTCCGCCAGCGCGCCCGCCGCGGAGGAGAGGGCAGCCGCGCCTGCGGCCGCGCCCATGCCCACGACGAGGTCCCTGCGTGAAATCGCGTTGTCGCTCATTATTCGCTCCTATCTTGTCGTCAGT
>CAYMHQ010000098.1:1476-6016 GCA_964390275.1 uncultured Coriobacteriaceae bacterium | reverse complement strand
TGCCCGCAAGGCGCCCGAAGGTGAGGGCGGTCGCCAGGCTGAAGCCGGCCACCACCACGGGGTAGTCCACGAGGAGCCTGCCGCCCATCGTGTTGCCGCACGCGTAGAGACCCTCGATGGGGGCGCCGTCCTGAGCCGCGGTCACCCTCATGGAGTGGTCGCACTCCAGGCCGCCGATCATGACAAGCATTGACGCCTGCTTCATCTTGCAGGCATAGAAGGGAGGATTCACCACGGGGAAGAGACGCCTGGCGGTCTTGCCGAAGTCCTCGTCGAAGCCGGCCTCGCAGAGCTCGTTGTAGCGGGTGACCTCGGACGTCACGACGTCTACGGGCAGGCCGATCGCCTCGGCGAGCTCCTCGATGGTGTCGGCCTTGGCGGTTGCGCCGTCATCCACCATCTGCTGGGTGGTGTAGCCGGAGAAGTAGCCCGAGAGCGCGAGCGAGTACTGGTCGGCCTGGTCGTCGGGGACGAAGTGGTTGGTGTAGCCGTGGCCGTCGGGCATCTGGCCGATCTGCTCGGGCCAGGAGCTGTCGAAGATCTGCCATGCCTTCACGCCCGCCTCGGCGAGCTCGGGATCGGAGGAGTCGGGCTGCCTGGCGTACTCGTTCGCGAGGTTCTGGCCGGGGATGTCCTCGTTCATGAAACGTTTGCCCTCGTTGTTGAGCTGCAGGAAGCTGTCGACGCCCAGAACGTTGCCCATGACGTGGGTCATCGGGGCGTGGGGTCCGTCCTCCATCTTGCCGCCGGCCCAGATGCCCATGAGGTGGCCGGTGCCCTGCCCGGAGGAATAGGCCTTGAAGCTGTCTGCCCAGGGAGCGTAGTAGTGCCGCATGTCGGTGTTGCCGGAGTAGTCGCCGGTGGCGAGCACGGTCGCCTTGGAGGTCACCTTGATATGGCCGGCGTCGGTCTTGGCGTAGGCGCCCACGACCTTGCCGTCCTCCACGGCGAGGAGCTCGGCCTCGGCCCCGTAGACGACCTCCATGCCCAGCGCGAGCGCATCCTCGCGGGACGCGGCGCATGCCCAGCCCATGTTGGGAAGGGTGGTCAGGGTGCCGTGGAAGTAGGGATAGAGCTCGGTCGTGTAGTCGTAGCCCTCCAGCTTGGGGAAGCACTTCGGCCTCAGGAAGTTGGGGTTGTCGGTCTTCTGGTTCTCGAGGACCGAGCCCACCAGCTCATAGCTGGCGTCGGCGATGAACCAGTCGAAATCCTCGCCGGAATGGTCGTACCAATAGCTGAGCAGCCAGGAGTCGCACCTGCCGCCCGTCTCCTTGAGGTACTCGTTGAGGATGACGTCCTTGGGCGCCCACTCGATGCCCAGGTCCTTCTGGATCTGCGACCCAACGACGCCAAAGTCGCCCGCCATGGAGATGACCGAGTAGGTGTCCTCGGGCTGCTTCTCGAGAACGAGTACGCGGGCGCCCCCTTCGGCCGCCTCGCGGGCGGCGGCGATGCCCGAGAGGCCCATGCCGATCACCAGAACGTCGCAGTCGTACTCGGCGACGATGTCGCTCGGGGTCTCCGGAGGGTTCAGGAACGACGGCGTCTGCTCCGTCTGCGCCTCGTCGGCGTGCGCCTGTGCGCCGAGCCCCGCCGCCGCGACTCCCAGTCCTGCCGCCGCGACCCCCATCCCGATCGCCTGCCTGCGATTCACCAGTGCTGCCATGGCATGTCCTTTCTTCGTGGTCTGGACGTCTCGATGCCCGAGACGCCTGTTTCGTGAATGAGGATATGCAAGGCATGCGCCCGCGACGCTCCCTGATTCGGATAGAATTACCAGCTCAGCCGGGACTACCCGATTCAAGTGGGGCCCCGCCGCGCGTCTCAGATGGTGTGGGATACGCCGCGTGGTGTACCATTTTGGATGGCCGGCGGCAGCTGGTGCCAGGTTGGTGGCGGCAACTGGCGGCGGGGACGGGTGGCAGGAACCGGTGGCGGAAGGCCAGAAAGATCGCATTGCGGAAGGGGACCCGGCGAATGGGATTCGGGAGGACGACTGTTCGTAACGTCGGTGCGCGAGGGGTGCTGGCGCTCGTTGGGTACGCCCTCTTCTATGTATTTGGCTATACGGCGTTCCAGACCACGTCGTTCATCATCCCCGGCGAGGACACGGCGTTTCTCGGCTCGGTCTTTCTCGTTTCCGCCATCGCCGCCCGCATCGTGGCCTATGTTCTCGTTCTCGTCCTGTCCGTGAGGCGCGGCGAACCGAGCGGGACGGCTCACGACGCCATACTCGCGGCGGTCTTTCTGACCGGCTTTCTGATGACGTGCATGTGCTTCCGTTTTGAGGAGTACATCCCCGCCAGGGATCTTTCGGGCTGGCTTGCTGTGGGTGGGATGTGCTTTGGGGCTGCGGACGCGCTCCTCAGGCTCTCGTGGGCGAGGTTCTTTCCCATGCTCGGCACCAGGGAAGCATATCGTCTCGTGCTTCTGAGCAACCTTATTAGCATCGCCGCTTATTCGCTCATGGGGGCGTTGCCCGCGTATGTGTCGGTCCTCCTGAGCGCGGCATTTTTCTCTGTGTCCGTAATCTGCGCCAGAAGGCTGAGGAAGGCGCCGGAACTCCCCGAGACGTCTCCGGCCGACACCTCGCTCGCCGGCCTGCGCGCCTCGCTGCGCAGACTGTGGCAGCCGATCCTGGTCGCGTTCATCATCACGCTCATGAGCGGGTTCATGCTCCAAGTCGCGCGAGGACAGACCGAGGGCTCCGGTCTGGGGCAGCTTGTGCCCCTGCTTACCCAGACTGCCGTGATCGTTCTGCTGTTCGTGCCGCTTGCCTTTCTGCGCCCTCCCAAGACGCTGCGCCTCAAGTCGGTCTTCAAGTTCGCGCTGCTGCTCACCTCGTTCGGCTTTCTGCTGTTCCCGCTGGTCTGGGGAGGGGAGCGCGGAATATCAAATGCATGCGCGCAGCTGGGCTCGCTCGTGGCGGGCATCATCCTGTGGTGCCTGCTCTCGCAGGAGTCCTCTGATCGCGGGACGTCGCCGCTGACGCTGTTCCCCTGCGCCATGGGAATCATCTCGACCGCCTCGCTCATCGGCAACATCGCCGGCATTTCCCTTGCGCCGATGCTGCGCCAGGGTGACACCAACGCGATGGTCGTCGCGCTGACGGTCGTCTACCTGGTTGCGCTCGTCCCCATGTTCATTCTCAAGGAAGAGCGGTCCGTGACCGCTGGGGAGACGGACGCTGCCGTCGAAACGGGCGACGGGGCCGCGGACCCTCGTGTTCGCGCGCTCGTGCAGCGCTTCTCTCTCACCGAGCGTGAGGGCGAGATCGTCGAGCTGCTGGGCAAGGGGTACAGCGTGAAGATGATTGCCGACGTCCTCAGCGTGTCGGAGAACACGGTCAAATACCACGTCAAGACTGTCTACGGCAAGGTTGGCGTCCATACCAGGGACGAGCTCATCAGGGAGCTCGAGTCGAAGGCGTGAGGCTGGCTTCCGGAGGTGTGCGGGTGGAGCTGGCGGGCAGATGGCTGGCGGAGAAGGCTGCGCGTGGGGGTTGGCGTGTCTGATATCAAACATGAAAGGGAACAACTGTAGACGCGCGTTTTCCGGCGAGAAATGGTCAAATTTGCGATTATGGACTGCCCTCAGACGCTCGCATGCCGGGTTGACGTACGGACGCAATCGGTCTCATCGATGAAACCCCAGGTCGCGTCATTTGTAGAGCGCTGGTGACCATGCTCGGCGGGCGGAACGCAAGGGCCGAGGCAGTCCATAATCGCAAATTTGACCTAAATCCGCCGGAAAACGCGCGCGGGTCCAAGCGTGCGGTCTCCGTGCCCGCCGTTCCCGTCTCCTGTCCTGCAGTTTTTGCGCACTTCCTCCTCCCCGTGTGTAGGTTTAGGGAGATACGCCACAGGTGTGGTATAATCCCGCGATTCGCAGGACCCGGGTGGCTCGGCCAGAACGGAACGGCACGGCCCGGAACGGCTCAGAAGGGTGCGCGGCGCATGAAGAGCATGAAGATACTCATCGCCATCAACGATTACCTCAACAAGTCGAACGGGATGTGCATCTCGACGCAGCGCTTCGTGGAGCAGTTCCGCGCGGCCGGACACGAGGTGCGCGTGCTTTCCAACAGGCGCTACGGCGAGGTGGACTACTCGCTCGACGTGGTGCGCGTGCCGCTGTTCGCGGGGATCATCGAGAAGGAGGGCTACACCTTCGCCCGCGCCGACCTCGCCACCATCCGCCGCGCCGTCGAGTGGGCCGACCTCGTGCACGTCGAGGACCCGTTCCTCGTCTGCCACACCGCCGCCTCCATGGCCCGCCGCGCCGGCAAGCCGGTGACCGGGACCTTCCACCTCTACCCCGAGAACATGACCTACGCCGTGCGCTTGGGCGGGGCGTCGCTCGTGAACCGCGGGTTCATGCGCGCCTTTGTGCAGGGGGTGTACGACCTCTGCTCGCACGTGCAGTGTCCGACCGAAGAGGTGAGGAAACGCCTGGTGGAGGCCGGTGCGAAAGCCCAGCTCGAGGTGATCTCGAACGGGATTCCCCGCAGGTTCATCGAGGCGGGGGAGCGTCGGATTGC
>CAYMHQ010000098.1:0-1376 GCA_964390275.1 uncultured Coriobacteriaceae bacterium | reverse complement strand
GCGCAGGAGAAGAACCAGACGCTGCTGCTCGAGGCGCTCGCGAGGAGCCGCCACGCCGCGGGGATGCGCGTGGTGCTCGCCGGCAAGGGCCCGCTCGAGGACGCCCTGCGCGCGCGGGCGGCGGAGCTGGGGATTTCGGTCGAGTTCGGCTTCCGCGACCAGGGCGAGCTGCTCGAACTCATGTGCGCCAGCGACCTCTACGTGCACTGCGCCGACGTCGAGGTCGAGGGGATGTCGTGCATGGAGGCGTTCGCCTGCGGCTGCGTCCCGCTCATCTCCGACGCGCCGCTCTCCTCGACCGGCGACTTCGCCCTCAGCGCCCGATGCCTGTTCCGGGCCGGCGACGCGGGCGACCTGGCCGAGCGTCTCGACTGGTTCTTCGAGAACCGCGACGAGCTTGCCGCGCTGAGCAGGCGTTACGTCGAGCGGGCGCGCGAGCTTGACGTCGCCAGGTGCGCCGAGGCCGTCCTCGACATGATGTCGCGGGCGCGCGACGAGGCCACCGGGGAGCCGCAGGAGGTTCGCCATCGGCCGGGCGTGCGGCTCAAGCGGCCGAGCTTCAGGCTGCCGAGCCTCGAGCTCCCGACCATCGAGCTCTCGTGCCTCGACGCCCCGGCCCCCGAGCCGAGCGCGGGCGGCGGGTTCTCGCGGCGCGACGTCGGACGGGGGAGGTAGTGGCATGGGAACCCTCTTCGACTCCGAAGACCTGCTCGGCATGGGGGTCTTCCTCGACATGGCGACCCTCCCCGGGCAGCTGGTGTACGTGCTGGCGGGGTACCTCTCGGGCTGCGTGCTGTACTCGGAGCTGTTCATGCGGCTCTTCCACGGCAAAAGTCTCATGCAGGTGAGTGCCAACCACAACCCGGGCTCGTCGAACGCGTTCATCTACGGCGGGTTCTGGTGCGGGATGCTCTCGGTGGCGTGCGACATCCTGAAGGGGCTCGTCCCCGTGTGGCTCTACTGCCGCAGGTTCGGCCTGTCGTCGCCGCTGCTCGCCCTCGTCCTGGCGGCGCCGGTGCTCGGCCACGCCCGGTCGCTCCTCTTTGGGTTCGAGGGCGGGATGTGCATCGCGACCTCGTTCGGCGTGTTCATGGGACTTGCACCCGCGTGCGGCCCGCTCGGGTTGCTCATCGTGCTCTACCTGGGGTCTCTCCTGCTGCCGGGGGTCAACAACAGCGTGCGTTCCATCTGGACGTTCACGCTGCTGCCGCTGCTGTGCGCCTGGGGAGCGGTCGCCGGCGGAATCAGCGTCGCGGCCGCCGCCGGGTCGTGCCTCGTCTCGCTCATCGCCCGCAAGAAGATCTGGCCCGACCTTCCGCCCGCCGACCGCGACCGTCTCGCCATCCTGCGCCTCCCCGGCGACGAGCGGTGAGGGG
>CAYMHQ010000097.1:0-9996 GCA_964390275.1 uncultured Coriobacteriaceae bacterium | reverse complement strand
GACCAATCGGATGGCATTCGAAGCGCCTTTGGAACGCGGGATCTCACGCCTCGGAAACGCGAGACCCCGCGACTCCTTGCTTCCCCGTGCGTCCCTCGATGGCAACCATAATGCCCCAAGGCGCCCCCGAGCGCGCGACCCCTTCCGGGGTATCCGCCAAAATGGCCGTTTACCTGCGCGAACGGTTGTGAAGCCGCCTCCACAACCGCGTTTCTCATCAAATTTGGCTGATGGGTACCCGGAATGTGTCACAGGTTTTCATGACAACCTGGGCGCGGCGGCGTACGCGCTCACCCCTGAGGGACTAGACGCGGACGGAACGCGCGAGACGCTTCAACAATACGGCCAGAACGGGCGCGCGGGCGCCGTGCGGGGGCGAGCGGCTGATTATCTGGAGGGGATGTGGGCCGTCCGACTGGAAGGAATCCAGCCCACATCCCGGCGGTTTTAGCGATTCCGGCAGCCCCGATCCCCGCCACCGGAGCCACCTAGTACTTCCGCAGCATCGCCAGGGTGTTCGGCTTCCAGTCGATGAACACGTACCACGGCTCGCCGCCGATCTCCACGGGGTCCGCGCTGTAGAACCGCGCCTCTCGCCCCTCGGGCTTTCGGTCCCTGATCAGCGGGTGCGAGATCTTGCATGCCTGGCCAATTATCTTTTGGAGATGCTCGTGCTTGAAGCCTCGGTCGATGAGCGCCTGCAGCAGATTCGTCACCTCCGACAGCAGGGCCTCGTCCACGACGGGCGCGTCCGGACGGGAGGCCTGCTTCGACTTGTTGGAATCGCCGCGGGGCTGCTTCTGGCGCTTTGGCTGTTTGGGCTGCTTGGGAGGCTTGGTCGGTTTCACCGGCTGAGGCGCGGGAGGCTGAGGCTGGTTGTCCTCGGCGAGAACGCTATCATCTGATGAGACCGCGGGCGTGTCACTAACGGCATCGGAGGCATCGGAGGACTCGGCGATATCTCCAGCACTATCCTCAGCGTCTCCCTGCTGCAAGGACTCATCTACCAGCGCAGATTCGACCAGCGAGGTATCCTCATCGCCCTTCTCGGCAGGCTCGCTCACCTCGACAACCTCGCGACCCTCGGCGAGCGCCTCCGCACCGGCAATCTCGCCCTCGTCCACGGCAGCCTCGGCACTCTCGCGCTCGGCTTCCTCGTCCCCAACGGTCCACGCCACTTCCGAGAGCTCCTCCGGCATCTCCGCGAGGTCCTCCGCCGAGGCCGCAAGGTCCTCGGCCATGTCCGGGCGCCCCTCCGCCGCGCGTTCATCCACCGCAAGCTCCGCCGCCAACTCGGGCGCGCAGATGATCCCCACCGCGGCGAGCACGTCGTCGAGGGCGTTCGCGCCGGGGACGGCGGTGGCCACGCCGTTGGGAAGAACGCCCTGCTCGCGGGCCCAGTCGGAGAGACGCTCCGCCCAGAACGCGCGCCTCTTGGCGCGACCGCAGAGGAGCCAGACGGAATCGGGGCGCACGCCGCGGGGGCCGGCGGTCTCGAGGGTGTATTTGCGCAGGCAGTCGAGCAGAGGACTGATCTTTTCCTGCGACTCCTTGTTCGAGTTGTCGGGCAGGACGTCGCCAAACCGGCGGAACTTCGCGTCGAGGATCAACCTCTGCCTGCGACCGTCCGGGGTGTCGAGGACGAGCAGGTAGTCGGGCGTCCAATAGGGGTGCCTGGTGGATGACGTCGTCCGATGCAGGTCAACGCCGTACTCCTCCCGCCCGTCGGCGTAGAAGACCGGCTGGTAGTACAGCGTCACCTTCTTCGGCATCACCCTGATGGGCGCAACCGACTCGGCCGCCTCCTCCTCATTCCACGGCGCATCCTCCTCGGCCTCCATCATCTCGGCCAGCTCCTTCTCCGCCGCCAGCGAGTCGTCGCTGCGGGCCAGCCGGTACACGCCGGCGACCTGCTCCTCGTTGGCGTAGACGTGGGAGCGCAGGCTGTAGCGCGCCATGCACACGGGCTCGTCGACGGAGGGGTCGGGCTCGAAGCCGAGGCTGCGGAGGGTCGAAAGCAGCAGGTAGAGCAGGTAGTACTCGTACAGCTTGTCCATGCGCCAGGTGTGGAGGACAAGGCCGTCGCGCTCGAGGGCGAACTCGCCGAACGCGTCCCAGCTCCGCATGAGCGCGTAGAGCTCCACGTAGGCGGGGATCTCCTGGAACGGTTTGGTGCGCTTGGGCAGCCGATAGCGCACGCGCTCAACCTGCGGCAGCTCGCGCGCGAGGGTGGCGGCGACCTTGCGGGCGCGGCGGCGCAGCTCCTGGGCGCGCTCGATGAGCGGCTCCTCGCGGGAGAGGCAGGCGTCGATCACCAGGAGCGAGGGGATGATGCCGTCGCCCTCGACCAGCCCCCTCAGGCGGTCGCCCATCTCGCGGAGCTTGGCCGCCTCCTCCTGCGCGCGGGCGGCGATGTCGGTGAGCGAGGCGGCGACCTCGTCGGCGAAGGCGAGGAGCGCGCGGTTCTCTCGGTTGTCGAACGTCAGCGTGGGGCGCTCGGTGCGCAGCTGGGAGACGGTGTAGCTCTCCCCTCCCAGCCGGACCGCCGTGGTCGAGGACGTCTTATGCAGCATGTCGGGGTTGCTCGCCAGCCAGAGCAGCTCGCGCCGGCCCGCGCGCCTCACCTGCGAGGGGGCGAGGAGCACGTCGGTCTTCACCGTGCGGCTGTATGCGTGGCGGCAGAAGAACGCGAGGTTGCGCTCGTACGCGCGCAGCACCCGCTCGCACAGGGCGAGGTACGAGGCGAGTGATTCGGAGGAGTCGGTCACGGGGGACGACTCCACGAGCGACCTCCGCTCGGCCTCGCCACCCGCCTTGCCGAGCATCCAGCCCACGACCTCCGCGTCAGGCGCGTTCACGAGCTCCCGGACCATCTCGGCCACGGGAATCTCCTGGTCGGAGCTGTCGCAAACGCACGCGACGTCCCTCGTCGAGAGCTCGATGGGCCTCCGGGGCGCGGGCGGCTGGCTCGGCGCGGCAAGCTGGCCAGATTCGGCAGGCTGACTCGGTGAGGCGAGCTGGCCCTCCGGCGTCGGCAGCCCCAGCCCGGGCAGCTCGACCTCGATGCGCGCAAAGCCGTAGAGCTGCTTGAACGGCCTCCACATGGGCGTGCGGCGGCCGCGGTCCTCGAAGATCTCGACGTCGTCGTCGCCGGGAAGCAGCTGGTAGAGCAGGCAGTCCTCGCCGTCGGGCCCCTCGACGGGCAGGGAGAGGGGCGCCGAGAGCGTGAGCGTCACGGGGTCGTCGTCGTTCAGCTGCCACTGGGTCTCGCCCGGGGCGAGCTCGGCGGTGGTGAGGATGCAGGCGTCGTAGCCGTGCGACCCGTGCACCACGCCAGCGCCCTCCAGGTCGAGCCCGGACGAGCGATACCCGCCGAACAGCGGCAGGTCGACCCTCTTCGTCTCCCACTGGTCGGTGAGGCGCAGCCAGAACTTATGGCGGACCCCGGGGGCCTGACCGGACCCCGACGACCCCGCCCGCGCCGCCACCTCATATCCCGCCGCCTCGAGTCCCGCCGCCCCCACCGCGAGCTTAGGCGAAGTACTGGAAGTAGCCACTGTCGCCACCAACCTCGAGCATGTGTTCGACGCGGGCCCTCGTGAGCGGCAGGCCTCCGATGCCGGCGAGCTTGTTGAGCAGGTCGCCCAGGCGATCCTCGGTGCCGGAGAGCCGCGGGAGCACCTTCTGGCACACCGCGTAGTCGACGGGCGCGAATGCCGAGGCGGCCGAGGAGCGGTCCATGAGGCCCGAGGCGGTGCAGGCGTAGGCGACCATCATCTGGCGGCTGCGCGGACTCACCGGCTGATGATAGGCGGTGCAGGCGTCGAGGACCTCCTTGAGCTTCGCCCGCAGGTCGTTGTCGAGCATGGCGTCCTGCTGCGGGCCAAAGAAGCGCTGCAGCGTGGCGTACGAGAACGCCGGCCCCTTCGCCGGGCGGGCGCCCACCGCGGGCATCCCCAGCTCCTCGATGTCGAGGTCCTCCGGCTCGAGCGTGATGACCCAGCTGCGGTCGAGAAAGCGCGCCGAGAGCTCCTCGGTGGTGTGGTCGAAGTTGACCGTGGCGAAAAAGCGCACGTAGCCGGGCACGCGGAGCACCTTGTCGCCGCCGAGCGAGAGCTCGGAGGGGCCTTCGCGGAACGAGTCGCACGCGCGCAGGAAGGGCGACCAGTAGTGCTCGATCGAGCTCAGGTTGGCCTCGTCGAGCAGGAAGAGGAACGGCGGCACATCCTCGTCGCCCAGGCCGGCAGCGACCTCGGCGTCGAGCTGCTCGAACGCCTCGAACGAGGCGGCGTTGGCCTTCTCGAGCGTCTGGGTGAAGGGGTTGTAGTACCCCACGAAGTCCTTGTACGAGGTCCATCCGCGCTCGACGGGCACCTCGACAAAGCGCCGCGCCCCGCCGTCGCCGGACTTGAGGCCGAGCGCGCCCGCGAGCAGGTTCGCGAGCGAGGTCTTGCCGGTGCCGGGCAGACCGGCGAGCGTGACGATATATCCCTGCGCGAGGCAGGTGAGGAGGTTCACGACCTCGTTCCTGTCCATGTCGCGCCCGCCCGCCTCGTCGAGATGGCGGCCAACCTCGTCGATGACCTCCTGCGCGGAGACCTCTCCCCCGCGCACCGCCGGGGCGACCATGGGCGCGGCGACCTCGGCGCCGCCCGCGACTCCGGGCGCCCCGACGCCACCGTTCGCGCCCCCGCCAGCGCCCGCCCCGCCAGCCGCGCCCGCCCCGCCGGCGGCGTCGGAGCCGCCCGACGCACCGCCGAGCACGGCGACGATCTGCCGCACCATCTCGCTCTCGAGGACCTTGCTCGAGGCCGCCAGCTCGTCGGACATCCCCTCGACCGCCTTGCGGACCTGGTCCCGGATGCGCCCCTCTTCCTCCTCGAGCCGCCCGCGCTCCTCGTCGAGCCGCGCGACCTCAGCCTTGAGGGTGCCCTCCTGTTCGCGCAGGTCGGAGAGGCGCTGCGCCATCTCCTCCTCCACCTGGCGCTTCCGCTCCTCGAGGCTGTCCTCGAACTCGCGCAGCCGCGCCTCGACCTCGCCCAGCGCCCGCTCGTCGGCCTCAGCCTGCTCCCGGCTCCGGCGCGACCGCTCCTCGTAGCGCGCGACCTCCTTGTCGACGCGCTCGCTCACGTGCTTGTTCTCGATGACCTTGTCGTAGAAGCCGCTGAAGTGCTCGTCGGAGAGCACGTACTCGGCCAGCTGCCCGGGGTCGGCCCGCTCGATCGCGCGGTTGCGGATGTCCTCGGAGAGCGACGTCCACTCCCCCTGGACGTTGATGAGGTCGGCCATCCGCTTGCGCCGCGCGGAGGTCAGGCTAATCTTGGCCTCGAGCTCCGTGCAGGAGGCGATCTGCGATTTGAGTGCCGCCACCTGCGCTTTTGTGAAGTTCGCCTCGCCGATCTTCGAGATCCGGCCGAGCGCCTCCTTGAGGGTGTCCTCGCCGATCCAGTCGAACTTGTCGGAGCAGCTCTCGAACTTGCCCATGAACTCGTCGGCCGCCACGAACCGGGCCGCGACGTCTCCCACGCCGTCCCGCCCGTCGCCGTCGTCCCTGAGCTCGATCGTCGTGGCGAATCCCTCAGCGTTAAGCGAGGCAACGTTGAAGTCGTACGTCCCGTCGCCCACAGCACTCAGCACGACCTGGTCGGGAGCGGTCGCCTTCGCCACGAACGGCCCCACGAACTTCTGTCGCCCGCCCACCAGCTGCTCGAGCAGCACGAACTTGGTCAGCGGCTGCTCCTGATCGGAGTAGAGATGGACCGGCCGGTTGAGGGGATGCGCGAGGTCGACGGTCTCGCGCACCTCGATGACCTGCATGAGCAGGCTCGAGAGGACGTGGTCGCCCAGCGAGGTCAGCTCCATCACCGAGCGGCCCCGGGCCATCGTCGTGTTGATGGCGCCGTTGTACTGGTTCCGCTCCGACCCGCCAAAGTCCGCGTCGTAAAACTTGTTGGGCTGCGGCTCCTGGTTGAGCGTGACGACGGCGATGCTGCCGTATCTACCTGCGAGAACGGTCGGATACTCGTTCGACGAGATGGTGGCGGGCAGACAGCCCACGTCGGGGAACGCCTTGGCGGAGATGCGCCTGAGGCAGCCTCCGTCGAGCAGGTACTGCGGGTACGTGAACAGCCGCGTGCCGCTCTGCGGGTAGGTCACGTACGCGAGCATCCCCTTGCCCCTGCCCATGCAGTCGCGCATGTTGTCGATTACACCCTTGGCAAGCTCAAACCCCATGCGAAGCCATCCTCTCGCGTCACCGTGCGAAGCCGTTCCGGGCCGCCGTGCGAAGCCGTCGTCACCGTAGGCCCGGCGGCGTCATGTACAGGCGTCTATCCTGCCGCACACGATAGCATTACGGCGGGCCTCGCGCTGACGGGACGGAGCCGAGCGGAGAAGACGTGCAGATGGTGTGCACGCGGGCACGAGCGTACTTTTTGGCCAGGCGTTAACACCAGGCGTCTTCCCCCTACACCCCAAGTTTTCTCTGCAGCTCGGTCTTGCTGTGAACCCCGAGCTTCTCGTAGATGTGCTGGGTATGGCCGCGCACGGTGTTCTCGGAGAGATAGAGCGTCTCCGCTATGTAGGCGCGCGTGCGCCCCTGGCACAGCAGGAACAGCACCTCGGATTCGCGCGCCGTAAGACCGGCGTCCCCGGCGGCAGCGTCGCAGACGGCCCGCAGCGCGTCGGGCGCAGGGCCCTCCTCCCTCTTCTGGAAATCCGAGAAGACAAGCGAGAGCGTGGGGTCGCGCAGGTCGAAGAAGAACACGGCGAACGCGAGCAGGCAGAACATCAGCACGCAGATGAAGAACGGGTCTCGCGACAGGGCACCGGGAACGAGCAGACCGCTCGTCACAAGTGTCGGCAGCTCGTACGCGATGCGGGCGATGCCGAACACGACGAACGGGTGCAGGGTGCTGTGATGGGAGACATCGGCATACACAAGCCAGATGAACATGACCAGCAGGCTCCCCGATGCGGCCTTCACGAACCCGCCGACGTCGGTGAACCCGTTGCTGACCGAGAACATGAGCGAGGCCCCCAGAAGAACAAGGAATAAAGACCAGACCTGTTGGAAGGTGAACGACCCGCTACGAACGAGCATCATATACAGGATAAGGAGCGCCACCGCGATCTCGGTGAGGCAGCATATGGTCGAGAGCGAGACGGACGTACCGGTCATCTTAGCCGAGTTGAAAATGAGCCGGTAGACCACAATGAACACCGTGATCTTCCAGAGAGGACCCCACGACCCCTTCTTGCCCGAGCACCATATCGTCGGCACGTCGCCGCCGACATCGCGGAAAGCCCCGTCATAATGACGACACGCTTGGCGCAGCGAGAACATGGACACAAGCGGCAGCAGGGCAATAGGTATCGCGACCATCTGCGAGGGCACATAGTAGAGAAGGAGCTTCACCGTGCAGCCCACCACGTGCGCGCCAAAGATGCACGCGACGGTCTCGCGCAAACTGAGCCTGGTCAGATAGCAACCCCAGCGAATAAAGAGCCATGCCATGCCGATCTCAGTCGCAATCGTCCCGCCAACCGCGGCTGCCTGGAGAAGCCCGTCGGGGACGAGCACCCCGGCGGCGGGGAGGGTGAAGAGCGCCATGAGGGCGGCGATCGGCCAGTCGAAGGCGTAACCTCTGTCGTGAGTCGCCTCCGCATCGGGATGCCGCCATCCGTAGAGGGCCGCGACAAGAAGCGTGCAGATCATGGTCGAAGCGGAAAGCACCCTCCACACGTCAGTGGGCACCAAGGCATGCGCGCCGTTCATCCATCCGATCCAGATGTTGCCGCAGCAGAGGGCGATGAACCACATGCCGTGCTCGGCGGCGAACGAGCGCACCTCGTCCGAGACCGCCGCACCCACACGCCTCAGGGGCATCTTCGCCTCCCCCGACAGCGAATCGTCGGTAAAACCCAGTTCGGCCATAGCCTGTCTAATCCCTTCCGAATCGCGGCCCCTTACCGCCCCTCCGGCATGCAAGAGCAGCACTCTGCGCGGTCAACATGCGCGTTTTACCAGCTCAGTGGCGTCAACGTACAAATTGTACCGCATACCGGGCACACGGTTCAGGGCGTTTTGTCGGATGGGCGACAGGACGGCGAATGGCAATCTCGCATAAGCCGGCACGCACAGCGCCGCCGGCGCACATACGGCAGCTCGACCAACAAGGAGAAACACCTATGAGCACGCTCAGCCAGTCCCGTCGCGCATTCCTCAAGACCACCGGCGCCACGCTCGGCGGCATCGCCACCGTCGGCATGCTCGCCCAGCAGCCCGCACGCGCCCTCGCGGAGGCGAACGACCAGGCCGCCTCTGTCGACCAGATCGTGTGGGACGAGGAGTATGACGTCATCGTTGTGGGCGCCGGCCTCGCCGGCATGGTCGCCGCCACGACTGTCGCCCTCGAAGGCGACGGCGCGACCTGCCTGCTCCTTGAGAAGAGCCAGGCCGAAATGGGCGGCGGCAACTCGCAGTACTCCGCCGGCATGGTCCTGTGGACGAACGACGTCGAGAAGTTCACCGAGTATCTCAAGGAGCTTCGCGGCGACATGGACAACACGCCCGACGACGTGCTTGCCGCCTACGCGGAGGGCATCGCCGAGAACCTCGACTGGGCTCGTAGCCTCTCCACCTGGCTCGAGGATGAGGCCAACATCTCTGAGCACTTCGAGGAGGGCTCCGGCTCCTCGTGCTACCCCGAGTACGGCGAACTCCCCCACGCCTTCAGCCTGGGCAAATTCAACTTCATGCACTGGGGCAACTCCGATGGCAAGGAGTACAAGTACAGCCACATCCAGCAGGTCATCTACGACGAGATGATGCTTCACGAGGACGTCGTGACCTTCAAGCACGAGACCCCCATGACCGCCCTCATCCAGGACCCGGCCACCAAGCAGATCGTCGGCCTCACCTACGAGCAGGAAGGCGCGACCGTCTACGCCAAGGCGAACAAGGGCGTCATCATGTGCTGCGGCGGCTTTGAGAACAACGCCCGGATGCGCGGCGACTACCTCTCCGGAACCACGGCGCGCCCCATCGCCGCCCAGACCAACGACGGCGACGGCATCACCGCCTGCGCCAAGGTGGGCGCCGACATGTGGCATATGAACAGCTGCGCCGGCTTCTGGACCAGCATGTCGCTCATCGAGGGCACCCATACCGCCATGCGCTCAGCCAAGAAGTGGGGCATCACGGTCGGCATGAACGGCCGCCGCTTCTACATGGACTACGACGGGGACGTCATCGTCGACTGGGACACCATGGCCGAGGGCGACCTCACCACGCACGTAGGCTCCCGTCACGGCCACATGCAGTTCGGCGGCGAGTGGCCTCACCTGCCCATGCCCAAGGACACCTGGCTCATCGTTGACGCCGACGGCTATCAGAACGGCATGAGCAAGAGCGATCCCATGGCCGAGGGCGGCTACGGTTACCAGGCCGACACGCTCGAGGACCTCGCGGCGCAGGCAGGTCTGCCCGCCGACGAGCTCGTGAAGACCGTCGAGCGCTGGAACGAGTGCTGCGATAGCGGCGAGGACCCCTACTTCTTCCGCCCCGCCAGCACGCTGACCCCCATCCGCACCGCCCCGTTCTACGCGCTCCACTGCTCCGCCACCATGCTCAACACCGACGGCGGCCCGCGCCGCAGCCCCAAGGGCGAGATCCTCGACCTCGACGGCGAGCCCATCCCCGGCCTCTACAGCGCCGGCGAGTTCGGCTCCATCTGGTGCAACATGTACAACGGCGGCGGCAACCTGGGCGAATGCCTCGCCTTTGGCCGCATCTCCGTGCGCAACTGCCTGGGAATCGCGTAACGGGTAGCGACTGCGTCCACTAGCGTGCGATAAAAAGCCGCCCCGCCCTCGAGAACATCGGGGACGGGGCGGCTTTGGGTCTATGCCTCGACTTTAGAAACAGGCTCCCGTCTTATCGCAGCGCCTCGACCATGTCGAGCAGCTCGTCCTTGGAATGAATGCCCAGCTTCT
>CAYMHQ010000096.1:7121-10060 GCA_964390275.1 uncultured Coriobacteriaceae bacterium | reverse complement strand
CGAGCAGGCGCCCCTCGACGCCGCGCTCGAGCGCATCGAGGGGATCGAGGGCCGCCTCGACCGTCTGACGGGGCTGCTCACGGTCCAGGCCGACGTCTTCGCCGACCGCATCGAGCCGCGCCTCGAGCGCCTCGAGCGGGTCGCCGAGCGCATGGACGCCCCCTCGGTCGCCGACGAGCTCGCCGACGTCCTCGCGACGAACTACCAGATATTCGAGGCGATTGACGCCATCCGGTCCGAGAACGGCGACGCACACGAGGCGTTCGACGCCAAGCTGGGCACCGATTACATCGCGTTGCTCGAAAACGCGTCCGAGAACGACGACGCGCGCGAAGCGTCCGACGCCCTCGACGAAGGGTGGCGTGCCCGTCATGGGGCAGAGTGACTTCCTTTCCGGACTCGTCTCCCGGTATCTCGACAGGCGCTACCGGTCCTCGCTGCCGTCGTCCGAGCCGTTCGAGGGGTCCGAGGAATCCGAGGTCGGCCGCCCCGACCGTCCCGATTCGACGCTCTGGCTCGACCTCGCACGAGTCGACGAGTACGACGAGCGCGGCTTCAACAAGGCGGGCCGGCACAGGGAGACCGACAGTCTCCTCGACCCGCGCGGCTACGACGTCTTCGGCTACGACGTGCGCGGCTTTGACGAGGCGGGGGTCCATCGCGACACCGGGACGCGCTTCGCCCCCGACGGGTTCTCCCGCGAGGGGCTCGACGCCGAGGGGTACGACCGTTCGGGCCGCGACGCTCAGGGGTTCGACCGCGCGGGGTACGACTTCTTTGGGTACGACCGCTACCGCCGCGACGCCGAGGGCTACGACGTGCGCGGATTCGGGGTCGACGGCGTCCACCGCGAGACGGGCACGCGCCTCTCTCCCCGAGGCTACGACTGCTGGGGGCGCGACGCCGAGGGCTACGACCGCCGCGGCTTTGACGCTGCCGGCATCCACAGGGACACGAACGAGCCGTGGGCGCCCGACGGGTACGACGTCCACGGCAGGGACCGCGAAGGCCGCTACCGATGGTCGCGGGCGCGAGAGGACGGGTGAGTTCGATGACGAACGAGCAGGTCGCAGGGCACGTGGCCGCCGAGAACGATAATCTGCCGAGCACCGTCGCGCCTGCCGCCATGCCGGCCGCCATGCCGAGCGCCCCCGCTCCCGCCGGCGCCTCGGCCACCCTCGACCGCCGGGGGTTCCTCGGGTTGTGCGCCGCTGCGGGCGCCTCGTGCGCGCTTGCACTCGCGGGCTGCGGCGGCACGGGGGAGGCCTCCTCGGAGGGCGCCTCGGACTCGTCCGCCGCGGGCGCGACCGCTGACGCTGTGCCGATCCTCGACGACTCCGCCTCGGGCACCGCCTCCGTCACCGCCACCGTCGCATCGACCGGCGATCCTGCCGCTGCCTCCGCCTCCGACGAGGTCGAGGCCCTGCTCTCGACCCTCACGCTCGAGCAGAAGATATACCAGCTCTTCATCATCCGGCCTGAGGCCCTCACCGGTTTCGACCCCGTCGTCCAGGCGGGGGACGCGACGCGCGCCGCGCTCGAGGCGACGCCCGTGGGCGGCCTCGCGTACTTCGCGAAGAACATCACGGGGGCCGACCAGTTCACGACGATGCTCGCGAACACGGCTGCCATGGCCCCGAACGTCCCGCTCTTCCTCGCGATCGACGAGGAGGGCGGCCCGCTCGTCGCCCGCGTCGCCAACAGCGGCGTCTTCGACGTCCCCGCGTTCCCCGCGATGTACGAGGTGGGCGCGTCGGGCGACGCCACGGCCGCGTTCGAGGTGGGTGACGCGATCGGCTCGTACCTCTCCCAGATCGGCATAAACCTCGACTTCGCCCCGGTGGCCGACGTGCTCACCAACATGTCGAGCTCGATCGGCGACCGCTCCTTCTCGAGCGACCCCCAGGTCGCCGCGGCGATGGTCGCGCAGGCGGTCGCGGGCCTGCAGGGCCATGGCGTGAGCGCGACGGTCAAGCATTTCCCCGGTCTCGGCGACGTCGAGCAGGACAGCCACACGGGCGCCGCGGTCTCGTGGCGCACCCTCGACGACCTGCGCTCCTGCGAGTTTCTCCCGTTCAAGGCGGCGATCGACGCGGGTGTCGACCTCGTGATGGTGGGGCACGTCACGACCCCGGCGGCATCGGGCGACGAGCTGCCCGCGACGCTCTCTCCCACGGCGATAACCGGCTGGCTCCGAACGGAGCTCGGCTTTGACGGCGTGGTGGTCTCGGATTCGATGGCGATGGGCGCGGTGACGGAGAGTTTCACGGCGGACGAGGCCGCGGCGGCGTTCATAATCGCAGGTGGGGACGTCGTGCTCGACCCGGAGGACTTCCCGCTCGCGTACGCCGGCGTGCTCGAGGCGGTCCGCTCGGGAAGGGTCACCGAGGCCCGCGTCGACGAATCCGTGCGCCGCATCCTGCGCGTCAAGCTTTCGTGATTTCATAAATTCTTCCAATAAACTTGTTATTATAGCAATCCTGAACGCGATTCTTCGCAAGAATCATCGCGCATCGATGCGATTTTGGAGGTCCCCGAGTTATGGAAAACGAAGAGCCGGTAAATAAGGTAGAAGCGATCCACGAGAAGCTTGAGTCCATGACGGGCGAGCGCGTGCGCGTCCGCGCGAACATGGGCCGTTCCCGCATCGTGGAGCGCGAGGGAACCTTGCTCCAGGCGCACGGCTCGCTTTTCATCCTCGAGGTCGACGAGCGCCGCGGTCGCAAGGCGCGCCAGTCCTACCAGTACGTCGACGTGCTGACCGGCGCGGTCGAGCTGAGCGACCCCGCGAGCGGCGCGCTGCTGTTCGAGCCCGAGGAGAACTAGCGGCGTCGGGCCCACGGGTCCGATGGTTCGGTGAGTCCTGAGAGGCGGGAGGGTTTCGCACCCTTCCGCCTCTTGCGTATCCAGAGAGGATTGGGCGGCTATGGCGAGCAGGG
>CAYMHQ010000096.1:0-7021 GCA_964390275.1 uncultured Coriobacteriaceae bacterium | reverse complement strand
CGAGGCGCACGCGAAGATAAACCTCTCGTTGAGCGTGAGGCCCGGGGCCGACGCGACGGGATACCACGAGGTCGAGACCGTCGTCTGCCCTCTTGAGCTGGCCGATTCCATCACCGTGCGCCTCGCCGCGCCGGGTACGGGCATCTCGCTCGCATGCAGCCCCGACCCGGTCGAGGGCGACCCCCGGGGCGCCGCGGCGAACCTCGCGTACCGCGCCGCCGAGGCGCTCGCCCGCGAGCTCGGTCGTGACGCCGCCTGCGAGATCTCACTCGAGAAGGCGATCCCCACGCAGGCGGGCCTGGGCGGCGGCTCGGCCGACGCGGCGGCGGTCATCCGCTGTCTCGCCGAGCTCTGGGGCGTTTTCCCCTCCGGTCGCCTCGACCCCTTCGACGAGCGCCTACTCAGGGTCGCGTCTGGCCTTGGTGCCGACGTCGCGGCTTGCCTTTTCGACGCCCCGGTTCTGCTCACGGGGAGGGGAGACGACCCCCGCGAGGCGTTCGCGCCCGTCTCCACCCCGCTCGCGCTCGTGAAGCCGGCTGCCGGCGTCCCCACGGCAGCCGCCTACCGCAAGCTCGACGAGCTGGGCGTCGCGCCCGTCCCCGTCGAGCCGGTCGCGGAGGCCCTCCGCCGCGGCGACGCGCAGGCCGCGATCGGGCACGCCGGCAACTCGATGACCCTCCCCGCGCTCGCTCTCGCGCCCGAGCTCGGCGACGTCTTCGCCTTCCTCTCTTCGCGCGATGGGGTCCTCGGCGAGCCTCTGCTGTGCGGGAGCGGCTCGTGCGTGGCGGCGTTCACCGCCGGCGACTCGGCCGCGGCGGACATCGCCCGCGTCGCCCGCGAGGCGGGGTGGTGGTCGTGCGCCACGAGGACGTACGCCTCCTCGTACGCCCCCTGCGGCGCCCCGTGCGCAAAGATTTCGTGACGAACTTCGTGAAAAAACGGATTTTGCCGTTGCATCGAATCTGAGTTTTGCTAGTATTCTCCGTCACCGGGATGTGGCTCAGCTTGGTAGAGCGCTGCGTTCGGGACGCAGAGGCCGTGGGTTCAAATCCCGCCATCCCGACCAGGCTAGCAATGGTGCGGATCACCAACCGGTGGTCCGCACTTTTGTTGTCACTGGTCCGTTCGACCGTCGGCGCGCGCCGGCGCCGCGTCTGCGGGGCTGTCGGGGGTCGGCGAAAAGGCGCTTCAGGTATTTCAGAAAAAGTGTCTGTGTTTGCAAGAAACTGTGTTTGAGACGGCAGCGGCGGGGTACTATAACAACCGTCCCGGAAGCAGGCGAGCGATAAGCCCGAGAAACAGGGTGCCCGCCGACGAAAATGGAGGTTATTGGTATGGGCATCATCGGCGGTATCGGTGTTCCTGAGCTCGTCATCATCTTGCTCGTCGTCCTTGTCATCTTCGGGCCGAAGAACCTCCCGAAGCTCGGCGCCTCCCTTGGCAAGACCGTCAAGAACATCCGCGCCGGCATGAGCGAGGATGACAAGGAAGACAAGAAGAAGATCGAGGATGTCGAGGTCGTCGACGAGGAAGACGCCGACGTCGTCGAGGAGGAGACCACCGACGAGGACGCGGACGCCGAGGCCGCTCCCAAGAAGAAGGCTCCCGCCAAGAAGCGCACCGCTGCCAAGAAGGCCGACGCGGACGCCGAGTAAGGCATCAGAGCTCCAATGTTTTGTCCCTGCAACGTACGCCCCCTCACCGGGACGTGCGTTGCGTTGGTAAAAAGGCGACTTGAAGAGAAGAGACCGCAACCGACCAGCCCTTTCCGTCGCGAACCGTCCCCCTTCGCCTCAGGCCGCATGCGAAGGCGCCCGCTTCACGCGAGCGCCTCTTGTTTTTGAATGAGCACCACAAGCTGGGCATCGTCAGCGAGCACCACGAGCACCACAGCACCACCGAATCGGCAATTCCAGTATCCGCAGCACGGGACCAATCAAGCGAGGAGTCGCAACACATGATGGGTGCAGCCAAGGAGATTGTTCTTACCCCCGAGGGCAAGCAGAAGCTCGAGGACGAGCTCAGCTGGCGCGAGGGCGAGGAGCGCGAGCGCATTACCGAAGCCATCAAGATCGCGCGTGACTTCGGCGACCTTTCCGAGAACTCCGAGTACGACGACGCCAAGGACGAGCAGGCTGCCAACGAGAACCGCATCAGCGTCCTCAAGCAGCAGCTCGCCAACTGCGTCGTCGTCGAGACCCCCAAGCGCGGCGGGCGCATCGGCATCGGCCATGTCGTCACCGTGCTCGACGCCCACGGCAAGGAGCGCGACTTCACGATCGTGGGCACCGCGGAGGCCGACCCCAAGAGCGGGAAGATCTCCAACGAGTCCCCCATGGGCAAGGCGCTTCTCGACCACAAGAAGGGCGACATCGTCTCCTTCCTGAGCCCGAGCGGCAAGACGCTGTCCTACACGATCACCAAGGTTGAGTCGCGGTAGGGTTCGCATCGGTGTTGAAGGGCCCGCCCGGATGACTCGGACGGGCCTTTTGCCGCATGGGGGCTGTTTCGCGCGGCCCCGCGCGGCGGAGAATGGATCAGTTGAGACAAGTTGAGCGACGAGCGAGCATCAAGCACGGGAAAGGCGGCAAACATGGCCGACGAGCAGCTTCAGGACGCGACCGCCGAAGTCGAGGACGCGTCCTTGGAGTCGGTGTACAACGACGAGAGGACCGTTCGCCTGTCCAAGCGCCAGGCCCTGATCGACGCGGGCGGGGAGCCGTACAAGCGCCGGTTCGACCAGTCGTGCCATGCGACCGACCTCGCCGAGAAGTACGCGGGGCTCGAACCCGGCGCGACGACCGAGGACGTGGTCTCGGTGGCGGGCCGCATCATGGCGATCCGCGACCAGGGCAAGGTCTGCTTCATCGTGCTGCGCGACGGCACGGGCGACCTCCAGCTCTTCTGCCGCGTCAACGCGTTCGACGAGCAGGTCTGGTCGGACATCAAGCAGCTCGACGTGGGCGACATCCTGGGCGCCACGGGCACCGTCATGCGCACGCGCCGCGGCGAGCTCTCGGTGAGCCCCACCTCGGTGCAGCTGCTCTCGAAGTCCTGCCGCCCGCTGCCCGAGAAGTACCACGGCCTCTCCGACAAGGAGACCCGCTACCGCCAGCGCTACGTCGACCTCGTCATGAACCCCGAGGTCAAGGAGACGTTCGCCAAGCGTTTCAAGATCATCTCCACCATCCGCCGATACATGGAGGCTCAGGCTTTCGTAGAGGTTGAGACTCCCATCCTGCACGCGGTCGCGTCGGGCGCGAACGCCAAGCCGTTCGTCACCCACTACAACGCCCTCGACGTCGAGTGCTACCTGCGCATCGCGCCCGAGCTGCACCTCAAGAGGCTGCTCGTGGGCGGCTTCGAGCGCGTGTTCGAGATGAACCGCTCGTTCCGCAACGAGGGCATGGACTACAAGCACAACCCCGAGTTCACCACGATGGAGGCCTACCAGGCCTACACCGACATCGAGGGCATGAAGAGCCTCTGCCAGGGCCTCATCAAGGAGTGCAACGCGGCGGTGAACCCCTCCGAGCAGATCGTCTACGGCGACGTGGCGATCGACCTCGGCGGCGAGTGGCCGAGCATCCCCATGACCCAGCTCGTGAGCGGCGTCACCGGGTGCGAGGTTACCATGGACACCTCGCTCGAGACCATGCGCGAAATCTGCCGCGCCCAGGGCATCGAGCCGCAGGACGACTGGGGCGTGGGCAAGATGATTTTCGAAATCTACGACGAGAAGGTCGAGGAGACGCTCGTGAACCCTACGTTCGTCGTCGACTACCCCGTCGAGGTGAGCCCGCTCGCCAAGAAGAAGCAGTGCGACCCGCGCCTCACCGACCGCTTCGAGCTCGTCATCGCCGGCTGCGAGTACGCCAACGCGTTCAGCGAGCTCAACGACCCGGTCGACCAGGAGGCGCGCTTTAAGGCTCAAGCTGAGGCTAAGGCTCACGGCGACGCCGAGGCCATGGGCTACGACCGCGACTACGTGCGCGCCCTCGAGTACGGCATGCCCCCCGCGGGCGGCATCGGCATCGGCATCGACCGACTCGTGATGCTGCTCACCGACGAGGCATCCATCCGCGACGTGCTGCTCTTCCCGCACATGCGCCCCGAGGCCGAGCAGGCCTAGCGGGAACGGCAGGCCGCGCGGGCCGAGGGCGGCGCGCGCGGGCGGGACGAGCGGAGGAGAAAGGGAAGGGAACCGACCATGGCCGACTTTCTTGACGACCTCATCGGCATTCAGAAGGAGTTCAAGAGCATCACCGACGACATCTCCTCGGAGACGGCGGAGCTGCGCGGTGCGAACGTGACCGCCGAGCCCGTGTGGGCCCCGAGCGACTACAAGGTGGTCCCCAAGGGGAACAGCGCGATGTGCGTGCGCTGCAAGCACCCCGACGCGAGCTGCGACCTCTGCATGCAGGTGTGCCCCACCGACTCCCTGTGGTTCGACGACGACGGCGCGCTCGAGATCAAGGCCGACTGCCGCAAGTGCGGCCTGTGCGTGGCGGCCTGCCCCACCGACGCCCTCGTCTCGTCGCTCTACGGCCCGCGCATGCTCTACGACAAGATCTGCAAGGCCGCCATGGAGAACGAGATGGTGTACGTGACCTGCACGCGCGCCCTCGGCCACGTGCCCCACGAGGCCGAGATCGTCCTGCCCTGCGTGGGCGCCATCTCGGGCGACGTGTGGTACTCGATCCTGTGCGAGTACGGCAACGTGGGCATCTACCTGCCCGCCGGCATCTGCGACAAGTGCCGCACCACCACGGGCGAGGAGTTCTACACCGAGCAGATCTCGCTGGGGGAGAGCTGGTCGGAGGAGACGGTCGACCTCGTCCTGCGCGAGCGCGACCTCATCCTCGAGGCTGACCATCAAGTTGAACGTAAGCAGTTCGTCAGCAACTCGATGAAGTCGCTGGGTATGACCGCGTCGAAGGTGAACCCGGTCACCGCAAAGATCGCCCGCGCGGCCGAGAAGCTCTCGCAGCACTCCAAGCAGATCATGGAGCTGCAGAAGTCGCTCGACCGCCTCTGCGGTGCCAAGAGCGCCATCCAGAAGAAGCGCGTCCTCACCAACACGCGCCAGCTCCTGCTCGTCGCGCTCGCGAACCACCCCGAGACGGCCGGCAACATCCTGTTTGACCTGCCCTACGCCACCGACAAGTGCGACGGGTGCGGCGAGTGCGCCGACGTGTGCCCCACGAGCGCGATCGACATCGTGGAGGGCAAGGCGACGATCCTCTCGACCCACTGCGTGACCTGCGCCCTGTGCGCCGACGTCTGCCCCCAGGGCGCCATCGACTACATGGAGGTCACCGGCGAGCGGCTCATCGTGGACGACCCCGAGGCCCAGAAGAAGATCGAGGCCGCCGAGAAGGAGAAGCAGCAGCGCGAGGAGGCCAAGGAGAAGGGCAAGGAGTTCGGCAAGAAGGCGCTCGACTTCCTCGAGAAGCAGAGCGACATCGAAGACGCCGAGATTGCCGCGGCCAAGGCGAAGGCGGCCGAGAAGGCCAAGGCCAAGGACTAGCGCGGTCCGTCGAGAACGGAAACACCCGAGGTCCCGGGGAGTTCGCTCAGGTAGAGCGGCCCCGGGGCCTTTTCAGTTTCGCTGCAGCAGATGAAGATAATACGCCGTTCGGGGATTGCGTGATGATTCCTCGTTTTATTCAGCGGGGTCTAAGGTTACTATCTTTCCTGAGTAAGTTGGAAGGGGTGTGTGCGCCCTGCGCCCGCACCGGGAAAAGGAGGAGTTCGAATGTCCGATGAGAAGAAGGTGAGCGCAGAGATGACGGAAGGTCAGGAGGCGGTTGGGCCCGCTCCCAAGAAGAAGCATTGGCCGATCGTTCTCTCGGCGTTCTTCGTTGTCGTCATCGCCGTGCTGGTCGCCTTCCTGCATTGGCATGAGCAGCCCACGTTCTGCAGCACGATGTGCCATGCGACGATGCAGACCTACGTCGACGGCTACTACAGCGAGGACGACTCGCTGCTGGTCTCCAAGCACGCTGAGGCCGACGTCACCTGCCTCGGCTGCCACTGGACGCAGGCCAAGATGCTCGACCTGGTCCACGAGGTCGTGCTGTTCGTGAGCGACAGCTTCACCGACCCGCTGCCCGACCAGAGCCAGTTCGTGAGCGACGCGTTCTGCAGCGAGACCTGCCACGACGGCGTGACCGCTCCCACCAAGGAGTCCGCGACCGAGGGCTGGGCGTACGACCCGCACAACATCCCCTCGTCCGACGAGGTCTCGATGCACGGCGAGGTCAGCCTCGAGTGCGGCGACTGCCACAAGGTCCACAAGCAGTCCGTGATGGTCTGCTCCGCCTGCCACGACGACGCGACCGTGCCTGACGGCTGGGCGACCTCGACCATCCAGGCCAAGGAGGACGCCGCCGCCTACTACGGCGACTTCGACCCGCACACCTCCTCGTACTACCCCGGTGACGTCGCGATGCACCAGACCGCCGGCTCCGACGGCGGCACCATCACGTGCAACGACTGCCACGAGACCAAGACCCTCGTCTGCGCCGAGTGCCACGAGGGCGTCTACGACGGTTACGTGCCCGAGGGCTGGACGCTCGGCGTGAACGAGACGAAGGAGTCGACGGCTGAGACCTTCGGCGTCTTCGACCCGCACAACTATCCCACCACGGTCTCCATGCACATGACCGCGGGTTCCGACGGCGGCGCGATCTCCTGCGACGACTGCCATGCGACCCAGACCATCGTCTGCGCCCAGTGCCACTCGACCGCCTACACCGAGGAGAACATCCCCGACGGGTGGAGTGTTCCCGAGGGTGGTATGGACATCATCGCCATGATGAGCGGCTCCAGCGACGAGGAGGAGTCCGAGGAGGCCACCGAGTCCTCTGACGCCGTGACCGCCGAGGGTGTCGCCGACGGCACCTACACCGGCGAGGGCAAGGGCATCGGCGGCACGTTCGAGGTGACCGTCACCGTCAAGGACGGCAAGATCACCGCGGTCGAGGTCGGCGACAACTCCGAGACCCAGGGCATCGGC
>CAYMHQ010000095.1:5165-10100 GCA_964390275.1 uncultured Coriobacteriaceae bacterium | reverse complement strand
CGGCTCGACGCACAGGGCAAGAATCTTCTCGGCGACCGCCTCAAATGCCTCGTCGCCCCAGTTCGCGACTAGGGGTGCGACTGGGGGAATGACTAGGGGCGTGACTAGGGGTGTCGCACCGGTTTCTTGGGTGTTTTCATCCCTGACTAGGGGGTTGCGCCCTCGACTAGGGGTGCCTCTGCGCAGAACGGCGTCCCCTCTTCCGCGAACGGAATCGTCGCGACGATGGAGTTCTCCCTAAACTCGTAGGCGCCCCTGCCGTACACGCCCGTGACCCTGGGCACGCCACGGCCGGTGCGCTCGGAGATGTGCAGCTGCAGGAAGATGTCAGAGAGCTCCGGGTTCACGGGCACCGACTCGCCGGCGAAGAAGCCCTCCATCGTCTGACCGGGCGGCAGGGTTCCGCGCGAGAGAATCTCGATGCGGTCGGAGAACACGGTGATCATGGGGGCGTTGCCGTCCACCCATCGGTTGTGCACGAAGGCGTTCACCGTGGCCTCGCGAAACGCGCCGAATGTTCGAGTACGACACGTCGATTGCGATGGAGGACGCCGCCCGCACCACCGACGGGCTCGAGGTGCGCTTCCCCCGGTCCGGGGTCATCTACCTGCGGAAAGGCCCAGAATCCCTCGAGGAGGTCAGGGTCGTCGCGCAGGAGCCGGGCGAGCACGACTGGAAGTATCGCGTGAGGGCGGCCTCCGTCGTCAACCTGACGCTCGACGAGCTATTCGACAAGTTTCCGCTCATCCTGATTCCCTTCCGCCTCTTCGCCCACGAAAGGCAGCTGGCACACTACAATGAGGACGACGAAGCGCTCGCCGGCCTTCTCGAGGAGTGCGCCGGGATAAGGGACCGGCTCGAGGAGCTGGCGCTGAGCGGCGAGATCGACGAGTACACCAAGCGCACCGTCGTCGACATGACGATCAGGGTCGCGGAGCATTTGGCACGCAAGCACAGCCGGGTCGTCGAAGGGGTGAGGCAGGTTATGGGCGGACAGGTACTCGAGTACGAGGCAAGGACCATCAGGGACAACGCTCTTGCGGAAGGTGAGCTCAAAACGCTCGCGAAGCTCGTCGCTCGTGGGTCCATCAGCATCGAGCAGGCCGCCGAGTTTGCCGGCATGACCGTCAAGGAGTTCGAGCGCAAGGCCGCCGCAGTGGCGTAACTCACCCGCGTCCGCAAACCGCTCCGCCCTCGCCTCCCCGTCACGCCTGCATTAGAATGCTGCCGTACGCGCTCGGCACGGATTCGCACAGTGCCTTTACCGCGAGCGCGAAAGCGAAGCGAAAGGGGGGCAACATGGCAAGCGGCACCAAGACCGGCGCCAGATCCGGCCTGAATACCAGCGCAAACACCGGTCAGCAAGCCGCGCCCGCCTCGCAGGACCACGGCGGCGATCGCCTCGCCCAGCTCGCGCGGTGCACCCTGGTCGTCACGACGCTCCTGCAGGCGCTCTGGTCGGGGGCGGCGTTCTGGTACGTCGACACCGCGCCCAACCCGCTCGCGATGCCGTTCGGGATGGCTGTCACCTGCGTCATCGCGTTCGCCGCCTCGGCTCTCCTCGCGCGCAAGTCGTCGCGGGCGGGGATGTTGGCGCACGCCCCTCTCGCCTGCGCGCTCCTCCAGCTCGCCGCCGCCGTCACGCTCCTGCCTGCAATTTCAGGCTCGCTCTCGGGGGCAGCCTGGTTCGCCACGGCGGCGTTCCACTGGCTGGGGATGGGTTTGGCGACCGCGACCTGCATCGCGTGCACTGCCGAGCTCGACGTGAGGGGACGCATGGGGGTCGTCGCGTGCTCCGTGGTGCTGTCCGTCCTCATCCGCGGCGGGCTCAAGGTGGTCAACGGTGACGACCTGCTGCCCTCGTTCGGGCTCTCCCTCGTCCTCTGCGTCCTGTCCTGCCTCCTCGCCGGGCCCTCGGTCAGGCGGCTCTCGCAAAAGGCCCGCATGGCAACCGAGGCACCGGCCAACGCGCAGCTCACCCAGCCCTCGTCGCTCCTCCCCATCGGGCACCGCGTCTCCGTGGCGACGTTCTCCTACGGCCTTATGGCCGGGCTCGCGTTCTACTTCGGCAAATCGGTGGACCCGCTGCCGATGATTCTCGCCGCCCTCCCCACGCCGCTCATCGTCGGGGCGCTCATGGCGCGCAGGTGCAGCCGGCCACTCGACATCCTCGACGCGCTGGTCCGCGCCGTCTCGCTCATCGCCCTATGCGCGCTCTGCCTCTTCGCGGTGGCCACGCCCACAACCACCGGCATCCTGTTCTTTGTTGTCGAAGGCCTCTGCTACCTGCAGCTTCTGTGCCTCGCGTCCGAGCTTGTCGCGCGCAACCCCGAAGGCGGCCCGGTCGTGCTCGCGCGCACCGTGGGGCTCTTTGTGCTGGGATGGGGGCTGTGCGCGTGGTTCGTGATGGACTTCGCGCCCAACGCGAGCCTCGACTACACGGCGTTCTTCGCGGCGGTCGTCTTCATCGTCCTGGGCGAGTGGGGGCAGCTCGGGCCCAAGCTCGACGCGTCGGCGAGCGCGGTCACGGCGCCGGCGGAGGTCGTGGCGCCGCCGCACGCCCCCGACTCGTCGGTGCTGGAGGAGATGGCGCGGTCGTGCGGGCTCACCTCGCGCGAGGCCGAGATCTTCGAGAAGCTGGCGCGCGGGCGCAACGCGCAGTTCCTCCAGGACGAGCTCGGCATCAAGCACAGCACGGCCAAGTCGCACATCGCGCACATCTACGCCAAGCTCGGCGTCCACGGCCAGCAGGAGCTCATCGACCTCGTCGAGGCCCAGACGAACGCGACGCGGCTGTAGGCAGCGTGGCGCCGTAGACCGCCGGCGCGCCATCGAACAAACCTGCAGCTAGACGTGTCATCATCCCACCGGGTGTAGGGAGTGAAACACGCGCCCCTCACCCCGCCGGACGGTCGACCCGGGCGGCGGCGCGGTCCATCCTCATGCCCAGCCCCGCACGGAAATCCGCGGGGACGGGAGCCCCATCGCGGGCTCGACACGGGCGAAGAGGAGAACGACATGAGCATGATGAGCACCGACGGCTCGAAGCCGAACAGCTCGAAGCACTCCCTTACCAGGCGCAACTTCCTGACCGCCGCAGCGGCCGCCGGCGGGATCGCCGCCGTCGCGGGCACCGGCTCCGCGGTCGCCGACGAGGCTGCGGGCGACGGGCAGGCAGCCGAGTTCGACAGCTGGCGCAGGTACACCTGGCTCGAGGAGCCGCCGACCTACGACGAGTCCCAGATCACCGAGACCGTCGAGGCCGAGATCGTCGTCGTGGGCGGCGGCAACGCCGGCCTGATGTGCGCGTGCGCCGCGGCCGAGGAGGGCGCGACCGTCGCCGTGGTGGAGGCCCAGGCTTCCGACGGCATCTTCTACTGGGGCCTGCACGACATCGCGAACGTCAACTCGCAGTACTGCCTCGACCACGGCGTGCCCCAGATCGACACCGCCGTCTACATCGCCGAGCACCAGCGCCGCTCCATCAACCGCACCGACCCGCGCATGGTCAAGAAGTTCGTCGACAACTCCGGCGAGATGGTCGACTGGCTCGTGGCCAACGCGCCGCAGGAGGTCGTCGACGCGATCGAGATCTACGACTTCCCCGAGCATCAGGCCTACTTCACCGAGCTCGGCGGCACCTCGGGCGGCTTCCACTGCTGGGAGGGCACCATCTGCTTCAACTTCAACGGCGCGGCGGCGACCTTCATCGAGAAGGCCGAGAGCCAGGGCGCGAAGTGGTACTGGGAGACCACGGCCAAGGTCCTCACGACCGAGGAGTTCGAGGAGACCGTCTCCAAGGAGAGCGTCGAGGCCGACGGCACCCCCGTGTTCACCGACACGCCCGAGAAGCGCATCCGCGTGACGGGCGTCATCGCCGAGGACAAGGACGGCAACCTCGTCAAGTTCGTCGGCACCAAGGCGGTCGTGCTGTGCTGTGGCGACTACGGCGGAAACAAGGTCATGATCGAGAACCTGCAGGACGAGATGCGCCTGCTCTACCAGGCCCATGGATGGGACCCGGCGAACATCGGCGGCATGGGCCGCGACGGCTACGGCATCAAGATGGGCCTGTGGGCCGGCGGTGCGGTTGAGCCCACGTTCCACACGCAGATCTTCCCCGTCTCGAGCGCCGCGAACTCGAGCTACGCGCCCAACATCACCACGTGGGGCGGCAGCTACAACGGCGGCATGACCTGGGCGAACGTCTTCCTGTGGCTCGACTCCGAGGGCAAGCGCTTCACCGACGAGGCCCTGCTGGGCGCCTTTGGCCAGGTCGTCCAGGCCGAGCGCCACAAGCCCGGCCGCTACTACTGCATCTTCGACAACCACTGGCGCACCCTCGTCGACCGCCAGCCTCCCGAGCACTACGAGGAGATGACCTGCGCCCCCGAGCGCACGCTCGACGGGTACGGCGAGATCCTGCAGCAGTGGGTCGACGCGGGCGCCGAGGGCTTCGACCCCGGCGAGGGCAACACCACCTGCGCGTGGGCGGCGCAGAGCCTCGAGGAGCTGCTCGACTACATGGGCATGGACGACGAGCTCAAGGCCAGCGTCACCGCCGAGATCGAGCACTATAACGAGATGTGCGAGGCCGGCTCGGACACCGACTTCGGCCGCGACCCCAACCTTCTCCTCCCCGTGAACGAGCCGCCCTTCTACGGCATGTACTGCGCATGGGAGAGCGCCGGCGTGGGCCCCGTGGTCCTCAACGGCCTCAACTGCGACAGCGAGCAGCGCGTCCTCGACGCCGACTACGACCCCATCGAGGGCCTCTACGCCGCGGGCAACAACGGCGGCGGCCGCTTCGCGGTGCAGTACTCCACCGAGCAGCAGGGCCTGACCCTGGGCATGGCGCTCACCCACGGCCGCGTCCTCGGCAAGGCGCTCGCCAAGCTGTAAGGGCCGGCAAGCTGTACGTTCCGCCCGTGCCGG
>CAYMHQ010000095.1:1657-5065 GCA_964390275.1 uncultured Coriobacteriaceae bacterium | reverse complement strand
GCCGGGGAAACCGCGAGGAGGAGCCCCATGTCGCAGAAGAGAGACGTAATAGTCGAGGTCCGCGTGCCGCTCGTCATGGAGGACGGCATCGGGAGGGCCGGCATCGCCGCCGGGCGCGACGAGGAGCGGGCGGGGCGCTACGCGGCAGCCCTCCTGGCCGAGATCCGCGCGAACGCCGGGCAGTTCGAGGACTGCCGCGCGGTGGCGGTGCGCTTTGGCGGCGGGCAGGCGACGGCGCTCGGCGAAGGACTCTTCACCTGCCTTCGCGAGCTGCGCAAATGCCTGGAAGTCGCACCCGAGGCGACCGTCTCGGTGAACGCCGGCCTCTCCGACTTCAGCGCCGCGACCGCAACCTGGTTCATGCGCATGCGCGCGACCCGGTTCGACATCGAGGCTCTGTCGCTCGACCCCATCGCGTTCGGGGCGCTGCTGCCGCACGACCGGCTCGGCGTGATTCCCCTCATCAAGGAGGGATATCTCCAGATTCCCTCGCACAACCGAATGGGCTACGTGCTCGCCTTTGGCTACGAGCTCCCCGGCAAGGCCAGCGCCGAGACGAGCCTCGCGCGCTGCCTGCGCACCGTCGTCGCGTCCGACGCCGAGCACGTCACGCTCGTCCAGCTCCTCAAAGGCGCCTGCGGAACCACCCGCCCGGCGCCCACCGGCGTCGCCGCCGCCCAGCTCGCCCAGGCGCGCGCCGCCCTGCTCGAGGGCGGCTTCGCGGAGTATCTGCCGCTCAAGTTCGCCAGACCCGGCCGCGAGGACCCGTTCTTCGCCCGCGACGCGACGGGGGCGGAACGCATCGGGTTCGGCGCGGGGGCCGCGACCCTCATCGACGGCGTGCGCAGCGTCAACACGGCGAACATCGAGCTCTACTGCGAGAAGTCGGGCGACTTCGAGGCAATCACGGCGTCGGTGGAACAGGTGGGGTAGGCGCGCGGACTGAACCGCCCTTGCTTCCACAACAAGCATCAGCGTCTAAGACCGTTTTAGCGCCCTAAAACGGTCTTAGAGTTTTCAGTGTACACTCTAAGACCGGGAAGTCGAACTTAGCGGCGTCGCGTATACTTCTAAGGCCGTTTTATCCGCCTAAACCGGTCTTAGAAAAGAGGTCGCATGCTTACCGCCATCACTCCTGGTCGCCAGGGGACGCTGCGCACGAATCTCGCAGGGGACCTCGCCTACTCCTCATTCTGTCCGGGGAAGATGAGCGAGTTTCTGCCGCTGAGCCTCGACCCAACGGCCATGCGAGCCGTCTCCGACTGCCGTGCCGTCCTCGGCGAGGTGGAGGGCATGGCGCGTTTCGTGCCGAACGTCGACATGTACCTCGCCATGTACGTGCGCAAAGAGGCGCTGCTCTCATCGCAGATCGAGGGAACCCAGTGCACCTTCGACGACGTCCTCGACCCGACGAACGACGTGAACGCCAGCCGTGACCTGGCGGACGTGGTGAACTACACGAAAGCGGCCAATCAGGCGATCAATCTCCTGTCCAGCATGCCACTCTGCATGCGACTTCTGCGCACAGTTCACACGACGCTGCTTTCGGGGGTCCGCGGCTCCGAGAAGTCCCCGGGCGAGTTCAGGACCAGCCAAAACTGGATCGGACCCACCGGCTGCTCGCTCAACGGCGCGAGCTACGTGCCTCCGAACGTCGAGGACATGCAGGACGCCCTCAACGATCTCGAGCGGTTCGTCAACGAGCGGCAGGACGTCGACCCCGTGGTCAAGGCGGCGCTCGTGCACTACCAGTTCGAGACCATTCACCCGTTCCTCGACGGCAACGGCAGGATGGGCAGGCTCCTCATCCTGCTCTCCCTCATGAACGACGGAGCGTTGACGCGACCGGTCGTCTACCCGTCCTACGAGCTGAAACGTCGCCGCGGTGAGTATTACGACCGCCTCACGGCCGTCCGGACAAGGGGCGATTTCGAAGGATGGGTCGCGTTCTTCTGTGAATGCCTGCTCACGAGCGCCCGCGACGCCCGCGACTCCCTGAGCAGACTCGCAAGCCTGCACATCGAGAGCGAGGCGCTCGTCCGCGAGCGTTCGGGGAGAGCGACGTCCAACGCGCTGCGGCTGCTCGAACTCCTCGAGGGCAACCCCATCGTCGACGCTGCGTTCGTGACAGAGAGGCTCGGGGTCAGCAAGTCGGCCGCGATTTCACTTGTCTCCCACTTTGTCGACCTGGGGATCCTCGCGCAGCGCGAAAGCGAGAAAAAGCGCTACCGCACCTTCTCCTACGAGCCGTATCTCGCGATTCTGCGCTCGGGAGACACGCCGCTCTAGCAGGCGTCCTTCCCCATGCAGATTCCGCGCAGACGAGAGTTGCGCCACAGTTGGGGTATAAGGCTCTCGTTGAGCGATGCGCACCTCGGAACGGTGCGCGGAAAGGCAGTCATCATGTCCGAAGTCATCGAGACGCAGGCCTATGTCATCGAGCCCGAGAAGAAGTCGCGCCACTACAAGTGGTGGTTCGTGGGAGCGGGCGCCCTCGTCACGCTGCTGGGGATCGCGTGCCTCGTGTGGCCGGCGCCGGCGATGGAGGCGGTGTCGATCGCCGTGGGAATCGGCTTCCTGCTCGCGGGCATCACGGCAATCGCCACCTGCTTTGACCTGAGCGTCTACATGCCGATGGGCGGCTGGTCGCTCACGAGCGGCATCGTTGACGTGCTCATTGGCATCGTCTTCCTCGTGCATCCCACCGTCGGCAGCCTCGCGATCGCCTGGCTCACGGGCGCGGTCGTCATCGCGGGCGGCATCATGGACGCCGTCTCCGCCTACCGCCTGCGCGAGCTGACGGGCACGCCCACCTTCGTGCTCAGCGAGGTCGGCGCCGTGCTGACGGTCGTCTTCGGCATCCTCATGCTCGCCATGCCCGCGCTCTTCATCGTCTACCTGGGCTGCATGGCCATCGTGCGCGGCGTGGTCCTCATCGTGGTCGCCTTCAGGGTGTCGAGCTTCATCCGCGACCTCAAGGCGCAGCTCACGGCGTAGGAGAAGGAGAAGCTCGCAGGGCAAGCTCGACGAGCGCCCCGAGGGCTTGCCGTGGAACCAGCAGGCTTGGAATCAGCAAGGTTGAGGCATCTACAGATTGCGATATCACCGGCCCGTCGATCCGTCAGCGCGGAGCGGCGGGCTTTTCTGTGTTACGGTGCAGCCGGCGCGCCTAGCCACGCCCGCGCTCCGCCAGGTACCTCCGCACAACCGCGGCGTCCTCCGGGGTGACGTTGCGAAGCTTGTCAGGCTGCTCGAAGAGGGGCCGGCACATGAGGCTCTCGCGGTCGAAGGTGCGGCGGCCCTCAGGGCATCCGCCGCCAGGATGCTCACCACCGTCGGCGTGCTCGTCCCCCACCCCGTTGACCAGCGCGTCGAAGAAGCCTTCGAGCGGAGCGAAGTCGAAGTCGA
>CAYMHQ010000095.1:0-1557 GCA_964390275.1 uncultured Coriobacteriaceae bacterium | reverse complement strand
GTCGAAGCCGAGGTCGCGCGCGTAGAGCTCGGCGAACACGACCACCGTGCGCGTGTTGCCCTCCCAGAACGGGTGGACCTGCCACACCTGCGCGATGAACCGCGTGAAGTTGGCCAGGTCGGCGCCCTCGAGCCGCGGCCCAAAGGCGTAATCGTGCGCCGCCTCGCGCCCAAACAGCGCGCGCAGCATGCCGTCGTACATCTCGGGCGGGGCGTAAAACACACTGTCGCCGTTGAGGATGATTTCGGGTTTGATAAGCGCCTCGGTCTTGAACGAACCCGGGCGGTACACGGAATCGTCGAGTTCGGCGAACAGGAAGCGGTGGATGGACCGAAGCATGGCCGGCATCAGGGCGAACCGGCCATCCTCGAACAGGACAACGATGCGCTGACTCACCCTGTCCGCCTCTTCGGTACGAGAGGAGGCAGTCGACGGGCTACCGTCGCCGTCGCGATAATGGCGGTCCAGCTCCTCGCCCACTTCATGGAGGCTCAGCTCGCCGACGATGTTTCTGTGCGCAAGGCTCCGCGCATAATCGGAGGGTCTGAGACCATCAACCTCCTGCAAGCCAAACGCCGCGTTCCAATAGCGCTCTCGGACCTCAGCAGCAGGCTCACCCTTGCACCGGTAGGCCGTCTCGGGAATGCCGTCCAATGTCATTGCCCGACACGTTTTCAGCATACCGGCTCACCCTTCGAGTGCGACGGAATCCTCGCCAGGAAAGTCGATGAGAACACGGAGGTGGCCGCCGACAGCGTTGGCATAACGCTCCAAGGTCGACACCTTAAGGTTGGACACCCTCCCGTGTTCAACCTGGGAGACACGTTTCTGGCTGACACCGAGCTGCTCCGCCAGCTGAACCTGTGTTATCTCGCGAGCCTTGCGAATCTCTGCAAGGCGGTAGGCCTCCTCGCGACACCGAAGAGCCTCGACTTCCTCATCAATCAGGGCGCTGGACAGACCCCTTTTCGCGATATAATCGTCAATCGAAACGCCGGCCATTTTATGCTCCGTTCATCTTCATATGATCTAGGTACTCGTCGTACCTTCTGTCCGCCTCTGGAATCGCCTTGCGATACCACTTTTCCCATTGCCCTTGCTTATCTCCAGCCAAAAGCATGATTGCGGCACGCCTCGGGTCGAATATAAACAAGATTCTGACCTCCGAGGCACCGGATGACCCGGGTCTCAGCTCCTTCATCCCCTTGTACTTTGAGCCCTCTATCTTCCCCACAAACAGCCGCTTGAGATCGGGGCCGCGCTCGGAAAGATATTTGATGGCTGCAACCACTTGGACAAGCGTCTTTTCATCGAGAGTGTCGAGCCAGTCTTCAATATACGTAACGTCAGTTTCCCACATCCGCATCTCCGTAAACGAATATACCTTTTAACTAGTATACTATCATGCATTGAGCGTCAGATTGCACTCCCCCAAACGTAAGCCGGGCGCCCCGCAACCTCTCCCGCGGGACGCCCGGCTCGCCTATCTTCCCTCGTCAGCGCGCACCTACTCGGCGGCTGGTCCTACTCGGCCGGCGCGCCTCCTTCGGTCGCCTT
>CAYMHQ010000094.1:5628-10124 GCA_964390275.1 uncultured Coriobacteriaceae bacterium | reverse complement strand
GTGTCGGCGTTGAGCGCGGAGCACACGGCGTCGAGCAGGCCGATCGCGGTCGTCTGCACCACGCGGCCGGTCACCGAGCCGTCGTAGCGGTTGAGGTCCGCGAACTCGGTGCGCACGCAGCACGGGCGGTCGAGCGGGCAGCCCGCCACGGTCGCCGAGAGGCGCTGGGTGAGCGTGCGGGCGTCCTCGTCGCACACGATGTTCACGGTGCCCGCGGGCAGCTCCTCGTCGGCGCCGAGCGGGGCGGTCGATACGATGAGCAGCAGGTCGAACCCGTCCTCGTCGTCGCGCCGCACCGCGCCGAGCGTCTCGAAGTCCTCGGACTCGAACAGCCTCACCTGGGCCTCGCCGGTGGTCGCGCAGGCCACGTTCCACAGGCGGTTCGCGACGTTGCGCGCGATGGGGTCGGTCGCGCCCACCACGATGCGCCGCTCCTCGAGCACGTTCACCGCGCGCGCGAACCCCATGTGCGGCACGCTGAACTCGGGACTCGCGGTCTTGCCCATCCACACGTGGTGCAGGCGCTCGATGGCGTCGAACGTGTCCTGGAACGCCATGCCGTCGGCGAGGATGCCCATGTTCGCCTGGAACTCGCGCACGGCGGTCTCGGTGTGCGGTCCGTAGAGGCCGTCGACCTGCCCGCACGAGAAGCCCAGCACGTTGAGCGTGGTCTGCAGATGGCTCACGTCGGCGCCGCGGAAATAGGGAAGCCGCAGGTAGAGGGTCCGGTCGCCCAGCTTGTAGGTCTCGTCGACCAGCTCGACCCACGTCGCGTCGTCCACGGTGTCGCCCGCGGGGAGCCCCTGCTGGCTGCGGAAGGCGCGCACGGCCTTGCGGGTCGCGTTGCCAAAGAGGCTCGCGTCGAGCTCGGACTTGCTGATCTTGTAGCCGAGCGAGACGAGTCGCTGCTGGACGTCCTCTACGGCGGCGCCGCTCTGACCGTGGGCGATGGGTTTCATGTCTGCTCCCTGCTCCCTTTACACGAGTCGGTGGATGAAGAAGTCCGCCATGGAGAACAGCAGCTCCTTGGTCGCGGCGTCGAGGGGGACCGGCGCGAGGGCCTCCTTCGCGCTGTTCACGAGGTCGATCGAGTAGGCGCGGACGTAGTCGATCGAGCCGGCGCGCTCCATGAGCTCCACGGCGCGCGCGAGCTCGGCGGGGTCGGAGGTCTTGGAGTCGAGGATGGCCCTCAGCTCGTCGGCCACCTCGGGGCAGCCCATGGCGTGGACGGCGAGCATCGTGCGCTTGCCCTCGGTGATGTCGCTGCGGAAGTCCTTCTGCGTGGCCTCCTGCTCGCCCACGAGGTTGAGCAGGTCGTCCTGCAGCTGGAAGGCGAGCCCGGTCGCCATGCCGAACGAGCGCAGCGCCTCGACCTGTTCGTCCGTGCCGCCGCCGATGATCGCGCCGCACACGAGCGGCACCGCGACCGAGTAGTAGGCCGTCTTGTGGGAGGCCATCACGAGGTAGTCCTCGACCGAGATGTCCCAGCGGTTGTCGCGCGCCCAGCCGATGTCGAGCGCCTGCCCCTCGATCGTGCGGGTGGTCATCGCGACGAGCTCGCCCAGCACGCGGACCTTGGTGGCGTCGTCGAGCGACTTGTCGGAGAGCACGCTGCCGGTGACCTGCGAGAGCGCGAGGTCGCCGTCGTTGATGGCGAGGCCGATCCCCTGCGTGAGGTGGAGGCACGGCTCCCCGCGGCGCAGCATGCCCTCGTCGGCGATGTCGTCGTGGATGAGGGCCGCGGTGTGGAAGTGCTCGACGGCCGCAGCGGCGCTCGCGGCGAGCGAGGGGTCGCCGCCCACCGCCATGCAGCCCAGCTTGCACACGGCGGGGCGATGGCGCTTGCCGCCGTTGGCGGAGAAGCGGGCGAGCGGCTCGTAGAGGTAGCGCCTCATGTCGGCAGTGGAACCGCGGTCGGTGTAGTACGAGGCGACGAGCTCGTCGATCTCCTGGTAGTGCTCGTTGAGAAAAAGCGCGAAATCCAATGCCATGATGCTCGCAGTTCCTGACGAAGTGGGCCGGTGGACACGGACGGACGTGGGCGGATGCGCGGCGGATGCGGGCGGGCGGCGCGGGCACGGCGTCGAGGCTTGCGCCGAGACGCGCGCGGGCGGCCTGTCACGCGTCCGCGCGATGGCTGACGATGGTAGGAGCGGCGGGACTCGAACCCGCAAGCCTCGCGGCCGGAGATTTTAAGTCACCTGCGTATGCCATTCCGCCACGCTCCCGGGACGTAACCCTGAAACTTTACCACAGCGGCGTGCGCATGGCAGTCCCGCGCCCCCTCATGCGCAAAATGAGGGAACAAGCGGCGGCCGGCCCGCACGAGGCGGCCGCTCCGGGGCGGCGGGCGCTACCCGCGGGTCGCGAATAAGGCGCGCGCCATGGGGGTCCAGCCGATGGGGGAGTTCTCGCCCCGAGCCTCGGCGTCGATGCAGCGCAGCAGGCCGATGAGGGAATCGGACTCGCTCGCCGAGAACCCGTCCCACCCGCCGGCCTCGAGGAGCGCGTCGAGGATGAGCGCGCCGGCCGCGATGACCCGCGCGCGCTTCGGCTGGAGGCCGGGGAGTCCGCGCAGCTCGTCCGGGGTGAGGCCCGCGAGGCGGAGCGCCTGCGCGTGCACCTCGTCGCGGCCCATGCGGTGCAGGTGGACGAAGGCGGGGTCGTAGGGGACGAGGGCGTTCGCCACGGAGACGAGCGAGGTCGCGGTGCCGCCCACGCAGACGAGCTCGGGCAGGTTCCCCCCGCGGCGCCGCATGCGCGCGAAGAAGGGGGCGAGCGTCTCGGCGGCGAACGCGCGCGCCCGCGCCTGGGCGTCGGGCGAGACGGGGCCGCCCTCGGGGAAGAAGCGCTCGGTGACGCGACGGCAGCCCACGTTGAAGGACTCGTCGTCCTCCACCGCGAGCGGTCCGCGCGCCGGCTGCGACCCGGCAATCAGCTCGGTCGAGCCCCCGCCGATGTCCGCGACCACGATGCCCCTGCCCACGAAGTCCGAGGTCACGCCGAGCAGCGCGAGCCGCGCCTCCGTGTCGCCCGAGATGACCTGGGGGGAGAGTCCCCTCTCGACAAGGGGTCCGAGCAGGGCCTCCGCGTTCGCGGCGTCGCGCGCGGCGCTCGTGGTGGTGGCGGCGACCAGGGACGAACCGCCTGCCTCGCGCGCTGCCCGCTCCACTATGGCGAGATAGCCGTCGACCGTCGCGAGGGTCCGCCCGACCGCCGCCTCCGAGAGCCTGCCGGTCGCGTCGACCCCCTCGCCGAGGTCGGTGATCTGCGCCTCGCGGTCGAGGACGGTCCAGGCGGGGCCGTTCCCCTCCGCCGCAATGTTCGCCCGCGCGACGATGAGCCGCGTCGAGACGGTCCCGATGTCGACCGCCGCGTAGACGGCGGGCGTTCCGGGTTCGCTGGGCATATGGAGGCTGTGGGCGGTGTCGAGCGGGCGTTCGCGCTGGTCCATGGCTTACTGCGCGGCCTCGTCACCCTGCGCGACGATGTCGGCGTTGGGGTCCGTGACCGTCTCGTCGGTTTCAGCTGTCTCGGCGGTCGCTTCAACGATGGTCGCAACCTCGGTCGAGGTCGCCGTGGCGGTGTTCGTGACGCCGAAGACGCGGTCGAGGAGGTCCGTCGACCAGGTGCTCGTGCTCGTGCCCGACCCGCGGGGGATGTCGGCGGGGATGGCCGTGCTCGCAGCGGCGTAGTCGGTCCCGGAGACGTAGACGGCGTTCTCACCCGGCATGATCAGGTTGTGGTAGAGGCGTGCCTCGTCCTGGATGCCCTCGGCGGTCTGGAGCGAATCGACGCGGTCCTGCATCTGCTGGTTGCGCGCGAGGACGGCGTCAAGCTCGCTCTGGAGGCGCTCCTGCTGGCGGTAGTTGAGGTAGAGCTCCTGCGCGGGGAAGTACAGCATGACAATCATGACCGCGATGGAGGAGAGCACGGTCACGCCCACGAGCAGCGCGCGCCAGACGCGCTCCGACAACGGCCTGTCGTCGACGACGACGGCCTTGACCGGGCGGGCGCTCGGGCGGGACTTGTAGTCGTCGCTGTCGGCGGGGGAGACCGCCGGGGCGGTTGCGGTTGCGGATGCGGCGACGGTGGCGTTCGCGCCGGTGGCGCCGGCGGCTGTCGTCGAAGCCGAGGTCGAGGTCGCGCCTGCGGTGGCGGGCGCGCTGACGCTCGCCGTCGCGTCCGGGCCGGCGCCTGCCGACCGGCGATCCTCGCGGGTCGCGGTGCGCGTGGCCGTCCTTGGCGCCGCCGCCCTCGGGGCGGTCGCGGCGTCGCGCTGCTGGTTCACGAGGAACGAGGGAATGTTTGCCGCGTAGGGCTGGCTTGCGTTCTGGGAGCCCGGCATACCCGCTGCGCGCTCACCCGGCGTCCTGCCGGTGCGGGCGGCGCGAGTCTCCTCGGGTCGGGCGGATTCAGGTCGGTTTGCCTCGGAGCGGACCGCCTCGGGACGGAAGCTCGCCGCCTGCCCTGCGGGCTGGCTCGCGGTTCGTCCC
>CAYMHQ010000094.1:0-5528 GCA_964390275.1 uncultured Coriobacteriaceae bacterium | reverse complement strand
CTGCCCGGAAGTCTGCCCGGGGGTCCGCGCGTCGCTGCGGGCGGGCGTGCCCACGCCGGAGCGGAGCTGGTCCTCGGCCAGGCGCGAGATCTCGCCCGGGTCGTCCGAGACGATGTGGAGCGCCGAGTTGCGCCTGCTCGCCCCTCGAATCACGCTCGCGGTCTGCACGCCGGTCGCGCCGGGGTTGGCGTAGGGCGAGCGGTCAGGAGCGGCGTAGGGCGAGCGGTCGGGGGAAGCGTACGGGGAGGTGTCCGCCGGGACGAACTGTTCGGCGCCGGAGACGTTCAGCCTGTTGGAAGGCGCAGTCTTCTTGCGAGGGGCGCTGCCGCCCTTCTTACGCTTGGGCTTCGCGGCGTAGGGGGACGTGTCCGTCCGCGGGTCGAAGTAGACCACCGAGCCCGAGGGGTTTTCGCGAACGCCGCGCATGGCGGAGGGTTCCGCGCCGGGCTGAGCCGACGGCACGGAGGAATCCTGCATGTCTTCGTTACTGATGTAGCGCGGAAGCTGACTCATCGTTCGCGTGTTCTCTTCTGGTCGGCCGCTCGGAGGCTATCGGTTCGACAGGACGGCGCACCGGGGTCGGCGCGCTCGGAACCATCATAAACGCTGCGGGACCGTTCAGGGCAAAGGTTGATGAGATTACATAGCCAATCCCTCCTTATGGGGTAAAGTGGGAGGACGGCTTCCGGCGAAAGGTTAATATATCTTGCGTCGGACGCGCGTCAGGGCGCGCGTTTGGGAGCGCGTTTGGGATTCGAGACGGAAGGAACCGATGCCATGATGACCGCATGCCCCGCCGAGGGCGGCCCCGAGAGGACGCCGGAACGAGTCGTCGGCCGAAAGGGCCCCCGCACGCGCCGCTTCGCCGCCGCTGTCTCCCTCGCTTCCGTCGCGCTCGCTGCCTCGATCGCGGCCCCGGCGTCCGCGCTGGCTGTTCCCTCGCTCTCCGACGTGCTCGGCTCGCTGAACGCCCCCGGTCAGGAAGCCTCGCAGGTCGACGAGTCCGAAGGCGCCGAGTCCGAGGCGCAGGCGTCCGGCCCCATCGCCTCGATCGCGGCCGACTCCGTGTCGCAGTCCGTCTACACCGCCGCCGGCATCAGCGTCGCCGTGCCCGCGGGCGTGACCGAGGTCTCCTCCGTCGACGGGATCTTCGTCGTCGCCACGCAGGACGACTTCTGCCTGCAGGTGGCCCAGGAGGTCGCCGACATCGAGGACTACGGCGGCACGGAGGGCTTCGAAGAGAAGCTCGCCGGCCTGCTCGACGACAACCCCGAGATGGTCATCTACGGCGACGGGGCCCCGGCGGTCTACGAGACGTGCGGCGGCGCCTCGGCCTACATGCTCTACGGCAGCTCGTCTAGCTCGGGTTATGGCTCGGACACGTCGTACTACTGCGCGTTCGTGCCCACGCTCGACGGGGGCCTCTCCTACGTCTGGATGGAGTGGGACGCGGAGAACGACGGCCTGTACGCCGACTACGTCGAGTCGGTCGTCGAGAGCATCGCGCTCGTGGACGCCTCCGATGACTCGTCCGTCGCTGAGGACCCGTCGTCGCAGGAGACCATCACGGAGAACGGCGTCACCTTTGGCCGGTACGGCATGGAGTACGACTCAGAGTACGATGCATGGTACCGCGAGGGCGGGGAGACGGGCGGCGAGCTCCTCGTCTACACGTTCGGCGACAGCTTCGACGGCGAGCCCGTCTCGAGCAGCGACCTCTACGACGCGATCGTGCAGGTGGTCGGGTACTACGGGACCGTGGTCGCGGCGTCCGAGTTCGAGAACGGTGACACCGACGTCTATCTGTACGCCTCGCTCGACATCGACGGGTTCATCGAGGTCTTCTGCCTCGTCCCCCTCTCGGACGGGACGATCACGACCGTCGTCTGCCTGTGCGACATGTATGACGCGGAGGCCTCGGACCTCATCGCGTCGTTCGTGAGGGGCATCGAGCTCGAAAGCGGCAGCTCGGCGGCCCTGCTCGACGACATCGCGGGCGCCGGGTCCGGCGAGCTCGAGGACATCGACCTCGAGTATCTCGAGAGTCTCGCCACATCCGCTTAACCTGAGCAGGCCGTGCGGGCCGAACCGCGCGGCCTGCTCGCGTCATTGTCCGCGCGACCGTTCGCGCTACTGTCCGATTCGCGGCGTCCGGGGTGCCGGGCGCCCTCTTGGGAGGAACCGACATGGGTTTGACAGCCATCGTTCTTGCGGCGGGGGAGGGGACGCGCATGAAGTCCTCGCACCCCAAGGTGGTCCACAAGCTGCTCGACCGCCCCATGGTCTGCTGGGTCGTCGACGCGGCGCGGGCCGCGGGGGCCGACCGGGCCGTCGTGGTGGTGGGCAACGGGGCCGACGAGGTCCGCGCGCTCTTCGACGGGCGCCCCGACGTGGAGTGCGTCCTGCAGGCCGAGCGCCTGGGGACCGGCCACGCCGTTCGGACCGCGCTCGAGGGGGCCGAGATCGGCGACGGGAGGGTGCTCGTGCTCTGCGGGGACACGCCGCTCCTGCGCCCCGAGACGCTCGCCCGCCTCGTCGAGGTCTCGAAGGGTTCGCTCAGCGGCGCCCTCCTCACCATGTCCTATGAAGATCCCACCGGGTACGGCCGCGTCATGGTCGACGGGGACGGGTTCGCGTCGCGCATCGTGGAGCAGAAGGACTGCACGCCCGAGGAGGCGCTCTGCAAGGTGTGCAACGCGGGCGTCTACTGCTTCGACCCCACGCTGCTGCGCGGCCACATCGGCGAGCTCGACTGCAACAACAAGCAGGGCGAATACTACCTCACCGACATGGTGGCGATCCTGCGCGGGGCCGGGGTGCCCATGCTCGCCGTGGCGTGCGACCGCGACGGCAGCGAGCTCATGGGCGTGAACTCGCGCGCCCAGCTCGCCGACGCTACAAAAGTCATGCAGCGCCGCATCAACCGCGCCCTCATGGACGGCGGCGTCACGATGCTCGACCCCGACCAGGTCTGGGTGGGGCCCGAGGTGACCGTCGGACGGGACACGGAGCTTCTGCCGGGCACGATGCTCTGGGGCAGGACGTCGATCGGCGAGGGGTGCACGGTGGGCCCGCAGACGCGCCTCACGGACACGACGGTGGGCGACGGGTGCGTCGTCGACGAGACGGTCGCGGTCGAGGCGGTCATCGGCAACCGCGTGAGCTGCGGCCCGCGCGCCTACCTGCGGCCCGGCGCCGTCCTCATGGACGGGTCGAAGGCGGGCACGCACGTCGAGATCAAGAAGTCGGTCATCGGCCCCGGGTCGAAGGTCCCGCACCTCTCCTACATCGGCGACTGCACGATGGGGGCGGGCGTGAACGTGGGCGCGGGCACCATCACGTGTAACTATGACGGAAAGTTCAAGCACGCGACCACCATCGGCGACGACACGTTCGTCGGTTCGGATACCATGCTCGTCGCACCGGTGAACGTGGGCTCGGGGTGCACCATCGGGGCGGGCAGCGTCATCACCCGCGACGTCCCCGACGGCGCGCTCGCCCTCGAGCGCAACGAGCAGCACGTCGTCCCCCACTGGCTGCCCAGATGGGCGCGCGGCGGGGCGGACGACGGCGCCGGCGCGAGGTAGCGGCGCGGCGGGTGCTTCCGGCGCAGGCCGGCGGCGGCAACGAGTTGGCGGTACGGGCCCGGAAGGGTCCGAGGAGTTCGGCAGGTTCAGCGTTACGGCGGGGTCCAGAGGTTCGACATTCGTCCAGAGGGTACGCAGCGTACAGAGAGAGGCGCAACAGCACATGACCGCAATCCAGAAGAGCATCAAGGTCTTTTCGGGGTCGTCCAACCGCCCGCTAGCCGAGGCGATCGCCGCCAAGCTGGGGGTTCAGCTCGGCGACCTGACGCTCGAGAAGTTCGCGAACGGCGAGATCTACGCCCGTTACGGCGAGAGCGTGCGCGGCGCGGACGTGTTCATCATCCAGTCCGTCGCGGGCGAGCACCTCAATGACATGCTGATGGAGGTCCTCGTCATGACCGACGCGGCGAAGCGCGCCTCCGCCCGCACCGTGACCGCGGTCATCACCCACTACGCCTACGCGCGCCAGGACCGCAAGGCCGCCCCGCGCGAGCCCATCACCGCGCGCCTGGTCGCGAACCTCTACGAGGCCGCCGGCGTCGACCGCATCATCACCGTCGACCTGCACCAGGGCCAGATCCAGGGCTTCTTCGACATCCCGGTGAACCACCTCACCGCGCTGCCGCTGTTCGTCGACTGGTACTCGGCCAAGGGCTTCGACATGAACAACACCGTCGTCGTGTCGCCCGACGTGGGCCGCGCCAAGGCCTCCAAGCGCCTCGCCGACCTGCTCGGCGCCTCGTTCGCCGTCGCGCACAAGGGCCGTCCCTCGCACAACGCGGCCGAGGTCATGGGCATCATCGGCGACATCGAGGGCCGCACCTGCATCATCAACGACGACATGATCGACACCGCGGGCACCCTGTGCGGCGCCGTCCGCGAGCTCAAGGCCAAGGGCGCCGGCGACATCTACGTGGGCGCCACGCACGGCCTGTTCTCCGGCCCCGCCTACGAGCGCCTCGAGGACGCCCCCATCGAGGAGGTCCTCGTGACCGACGCCGTGCCGGTTCCCGCCGAGCGCCAGGGCGGCAAGATCAAGGTCGTCTCGCTTGCCGACGAGTTCGCGCGCGCCATCCAGAACGTCTACGACGAGACGAGCGTCTCCGGCCTGTTCGGCGTGAACCCGGAGTTCTAGGGGATTCCGGAGGGGCGCCTCGGCGGAAGCTCGCGCGGGGAGCTCGGGCGGAAGGTTCTGGCAGGTTAGTTGGAGTTGGCGGGGCCGCCGGCGCATCGGTTGCCGGCGGCCCCGCTCGTCAATCGGACAGGCTGGCAGACGGCCTGTCGGAAGGTCCATCGGAAAGGAGCCGTCGATGCCATCGCCGGCCGATAGCAAGAAGGCCCGCGCCGACGTCCCCGTCGGCATGGTGTGCGGGCTGGGCAACCCGGGCTCGGAATACGCCCATACCAGGCATAACGCCGGCTTCCTCGCGGTCGACGCGCTGGCGGCGGAGCTGGGCGCGAGCTACTGGAAGACCAAGCCGGGCGCGCTCGTCGCCGAGGTGACGTTCAAGGGCGCGAAGCTCGTGCTCGTGAAGCCGACCGCGTACATGAACGTCTCGGGCGGCCCGCTCAAGAAGATTGCCGAGGAGTATCGGGTGCCTGTCGGGGGGATCCTCGTCGTGCACGACGACCTCGAGCTGCCGGCAGGCTCGATCGCGGTCAAGGTGGGCGGCGGGCACGCGGGGCACAACGGCCTCAGGTCCATCTGCGACAAGTTCGGCACGCACGACTTCCCGCGCGTCCGCGTGGGCATCGGCCGTCCGCCGGGACGCATGGCCCCCGCCGACTACGTGCTCCAGCAGCTCAAGGGGCGCGACCTGGAGGACTTCGAGGTAACGGTGTCCCTCGCCGAGGCCGCGGCCCGCTTCGCGATCGAGTCCGGCGTCGCCGCCGCCGCGCTGAGGTACCCGGCGAAGAAGTAGGGCGCGCGGGAGGCGTGCA
>CAYMHQ010000093.1:0-10241 GCA_964390275.1 uncultured Coriobacteriaceae bacterium | reverse complement strand
CATCGTCGCGACGCCCACGGGGTTGAGCGAGAGGAACATGGCGTCAGCCTCAGCGACCGACGAGGCGACGAACGTCCCCATGAGCGGGGAGAGGCGGATGAGCAGGAACACGCCCGCCTTGACCATCGTCGACGAGTGGAGCAGGGCGCTCGTGGGCGTGGGGGCGACCATGGCGCCGAGCAGCCACGTGTGGAACGGCATCTGCGCGGCCTTGGTGAACGCGGCGAACGCGAGCAGCGCCAGCGGGAGCATGGTGAGCACCGGGTCGGCGAGGCCCGCCGCGACGAACGCGTCGAGCTCCATGACGCCGGCGGAGGAGCCCATCACGATGAGCGCGACCGAGAACGCGATGCCGCCCAGGAGGTTCATCCAGATCTGGCGGAACGAGTTGGCCGTGGCCTCCCTCGTCCTGGTGTAGCCGATGAGGAAGAACGAGCAGACCGTCGTGGCCTCCCACATGGTGAGGAGCCACGCGAGGTTGTTGAAGAGCACGATGCCGAACATGGCCGCGAGGAACGCGAGCATCACGGCGAAGAAGATGCCCTGGCGGTCGGGCGCCGCCTCCTCGCCGCGCGCGGCGAGCTCGGCCTGATGGTGCTGGAAGTCGCGCATGTAGCCCACGGCGTACACGATGATGCCGCTGCCGATGATGCCGATGACGAGCACCATGATCGAGCTCAGCGTGTCGACGTAGACCGAGTTGGCGACCTCGACGCCGCCCGCGACGCCCAGCTCGAGCACGCACACCAGGACGGCCTGGATGCAGCCGAGCGCGAACACGCCGCGCCGCTTCTCCTCATGCGAGCGCTTGAGGATGTAGGCGCACAGCGCGAGGTCGACCACGAGGCAGACCCAGCCCACCCAGTGCGCCGACACAGGATAATAGACCGCCTCGCCTGTGAGGTGGCCGCTTGCGAGCACGATGCTCGCGACGCCGATGCACGCCGCTGCGACGTACACGACGATCTCGCGAACCCGCTGGGGCACTACGAGGCAGAGAACTGCCGCCGCCAGCGGGAAGGCAATGAGAAACCCGATGGTACCCACGATGCCTCCGCTCCTTCTCCGTCTTGTCCTGAACTGCGAACACGAACAACGAACCCTGAACCTTGAGGTTCCGGTCCCCGGGCTCGGCCTGCGGGGCGCCCTCGGTGACCGTCCCGACGCCGCTCCGCAAGCCGCTCAGAGCCCAAGGTCTTACGTTAATACCACGCTCGCCGAACGGATTGTGTGGTGGGCCTGTGGCAATCCCGAGGCAGGTAGTAATTTGTCGGCAACGGCAAACATCAGGGCGCCGGGCGGTGTGCCGGCGGTTAGAATGTGGCCTGTTGATGTGGCCGAAACGCGGCCGAAACATGGGACGACGAGGTGGCGGGAGGGCGTGCTGTGGCGACGCTTGAGGGGACGCTGGATGAGACGCGCGAGATCGGTGCGCCCGAGGGGTCGATCGGTGCGCCTGCGGGGCTGACGCTCGTGGGGACGCCCATCGGGAACCTGGGCGACCTCTCCCCGCGCGCCGTCGAGGCCCTGCGCGCGGCCGACGTGGTCTGCGCCGAGGACACCCGCGTCTCCGGCCGCCTGCTCGCCGCGTTCGACCTGCACGCCCGGCTCGAGCGCTGCGACGAGAACGTGATCGCCGCGCGCGCCCCGCAGCTCGTCGAGCGCATGAAGGCGGGGGAGCGGGTCGCGTTCGTCTCCGACGCCGGCATGCCCGCGGTCGCCGACCCCGGCGCGCGCCTCGTCGACGCCTGCCTCGACGCGGGCGTCCCCGTCGACGTCGTCCCCGGGCCCTCGGCCGTCACCTGCGCCGTCGCCCACGCGGGCTTCTCGTGCACGGCGTTCTATTTCGGGGGGTTCCTCCCGCGCAAGGACGGCGAGCGCGACCGCCTGCTCGCGACGCTCGCCCTGCTGCCGGCGGTCCTCGTCTTCTACGAGTCGCCCCACCGCGCCGCCGCGTCGCTCGCCGCCATCGCCCGCGCGTTCCCCGGTCGCCGCGCCGCGCTCGCCCGCGAGCTCACGAAGCTCCACCAGGAGATCCTCCGCGCCCCGGCGCCTGAGCTTGCCGAACTCGTCGCAAAGCGAGGCGACGGCCTCAAGGGGGAGTGCGTCATCGTGGTCGACGCCCCCGACCCCGCCGCGTGCGAGCGCGCCCAGAACGCCCTCGGGTTCGCTGCGTCGCTCTCGGCGGGCGATTCCGGCGACGCCCCCGGCACCCAGCCTGCGCCCGCGACGGTCTCGGCGGCGGGCGAGTTCGACCTCGACGGGGCGATCCGCGCGGGGCTTGCGGCGGGCAAGGGCAAGAGCGCGCTCGCCAAAGAGCTCGCCAAATGCTGTGAGCTTGCGCGGAGCGAGGTCTACGAGCGCATCTGCGAGATCGCGAGGGGGTAGGGAGCGGGCCGACCGGGGAACGGATCGCGCGGGATGCATAAAAATCTGCCTGAAATGCATACCATTCGCGCCTCCGGGCGAAAGGCAACGAATCCGTTTCGGGTCTTTTCGGGTTTTTGACCACTTTCGGGGGTATGTGAGTTAGCCATTTGATATACCATTTGTAGAATCTCACTTATCCATGAGTGATTGCAAAGCCGCGCCCGACTGCCGGATTGAAGGCCGCAAAAGTGTCAGCCCGTCTACCTGGGCATATGCAGAAACGGTGACGTAGGGGACAGACGGATTTATCGATTACCGTATTCACTACGCATGTCTTATCAAAAAGCTAACTCACATACCCCGTTTTATGGTCAATAATCCGGAAAGACCCGAAATGGCGGTGCCAGGGGGGCGCCGAGGTGGCGCGGGCGGCCGGATGACTCCCGTGGCATGCCGGCGGACCCGTGGACAGTGGCTTCGCAGCCGGTTGGTTGTATGGTGGTCGCGCTTCCACCCCGCGCGGCGGCGCCTCCGATGGTACGATGCCGTATTACGACTTCGACATCACACAGTCGGACATACCCGCGCGGGCGTCGCTTCCGGTGCGGGCATCGGTTCGTCCCGTCACCGGAAACGGCAGAAGAAAGGGCAGACACTATGGCTTGCGACTGCGGCTGCGCCGACCACGAGGCACCCAAGGGTTTCGAGGGCTGCGCCGATCCCAAGGCCCCCAAGGGGTCCTACTACATCACGACCCCCATCTACTACGTGAACGCCGCGCCGCACCTCGGCACCGCGTACTCCACGATCATCGCCGACGTCCAGGCGCGCTTCCGCCGCGCCGACGGGTACGACGTGCTCTTCCTCACCGGCCTCGACGAGCACGGCCAGAAGGTCGCCGACTCGGCCGCGGCCAACGGCGTCACGCCCCAGCAGTGGTGCGACAAGATGGTCCCGCCGTTCCAGGAGCTCTGGAGCGAGCTCGAGATCTCCAACGACGACTTCATTCGCACCACGCAGCCCCGCCACGAGCGCGCCGTCCAGCACTTCTGGGAGGTCCTCAAGGAGAAGGGCTACATCTACAAGGGCAACTACGAGGGCTGGTACTGCGTCCCCGACGAGACGTTCTACACCGAGACCGACGTTCGCCACGCCAACGAGGACGAGAACGGCAACTTCGACGAGACCGCCGTGCCGCTGTGCCCCGACTGCAAGCGCCCGCTCGTCCGCATCAGCGAGGAGAGCTGGTTCTTCAAGCTCTCGGCCTTCCAGCAGCCGCTGCTCGACTACTACGCGGCGCACCCCGACTTCATCCAGCCCGAGATCCGTCGCAACGAGGTCGTGAGCTTCGTCGAGGGCGGCCTCAAGGACCTCTCGGTCACCCGCACCACGTTCGACTGGGGCATCCCGCTGCCGTTCGACCCCCAGCACGTGACCTACGTGTGGTTCGACGCGCTCCTCAACTATATTACTGCGGCCGGCTACGGCGACCCCGAGCGCGAGGCGACCGACATGCCCTGGCGCTGGCCGGCCCAGCAGCACATCGTGGGCAAGGACATCATCCGCTTCCACTGCGTCATCTGGCCCGCGATGCTCATGGCCGCCGGCCTCGACCTGCCCGAGCACGTCCTCGCCCACGGGTTCCTCCTCGTGCGCAACGCCCAGACGGGCAAGGGCGAGAAGATGTCGAAGAGCCGCGGCAACGCGATCGCCCCGCGCCAGGTCATCGACCTGCTCGGTGTCGAGGGGTACCGCTACTACTTCATGACCGACGTCGCCCACGGGACCGACGGCGCGGTGAGCTTCGAGCGCATGGCGCAGGTCTACAACGCCGACCTCGCCAACAGCTGGGGCAACCTCGTGAGCCGCACGCTCAACATGGCCGCCAAGTACTTCGACGGGTGCTCGCCCAGGCGCGCCGAGGGCTTCGCCGAGCGCGAGAGCCCGCTTTCCGTCGCGGCGCAGGGCATCTACGGGCGCTACGCCGAGCACATGAAGGCGTTCGACTACCAGGCCGCGGCCAAGGACGTCATGGCGCTCGTCGCCGAGGCGAACCTCTACATCGAGAACAGCGCGCCGTGGGCCCTCGCCAAGGACCCCGCGAAGGCCGAGGAGCTCGCGTTCGTGATCTGGGGGCTCATCGAGGCCATCCGCATCGCCGCAACCCTGCTCGCGCCGTTCACCCCCGCGACCTCGGCCGAGGTCATGAAGCGCATCGGGCTCGCCGGTGAGGGCGCCGGCGCGCAGGGGCTCCTGCTCGAGGACGCCTGCGTCTGGGGCCTGTTCGAGGGAGGCGCGCCCGTCGAGAAGGGCGCGGCGCTGTTCCCCCGTCTGGCCGAGGAAGACCTGCCGTGCGCGTAGAGACGCCCGCTCCCGAGGGTGCGGCGGCCGTTTCCGCGGCGCCCGCTCCCGAGGCGTTCTTCTCCGACAAGAAGGGCCGCCCGGTCGCGCTCGCCGTGCCGGACGGCCCCGTCGCCGACAGCCACACGCACCTCTCGAGCCTGCGCCACATCGACCCGGCGCTCGCCCTCGCGCGCGCGTCGCTCGCCGGCGTGCGGTTCCTCACGGACATCGTCGACCCTGCCGACGACGCGGCCGACCCCGCGTCTCTCCTCGCCGACCTTTCCCGCTGGCAGGAAGGCTGCGCGCGGATTCTCGAGGCCTGGGCGGCCGAGGGGGTTCGCGACGCGGCAGGCGAGGTCCCGCAGACGCCTCGCATGCGCCTGCTCGTGGGCTGCCACCCCCACAACGCGCGCCTCTTCGACGAGACGGCCCGCGGGGCCATGCGCACCCTGCTCGCCGACCCCCTGTGCAGCGGCATCGGCGAGATCGGCCTCGACTACCACTACGACCTCTCGCCCCGCGACGTCCAGCGCGCCGTGTTCCGCGAGCAGCTCGAGCTGGCGGTGGAGCTCGACGCGCCGCTGTCCCTCCACATCCGCGAGGCGCACGGCGAGGCGGCCCAGATCATGCGCGAGACGGGCCTGCCCGCCGCGGGGTGCGTGCTGCACTGCTTCGACCTGGGTCCTGAGGACGCCGCGCCGTTCCGCGAGATGGGCTGCGTCCTGGGCATCGGCGGCGCCGTCACGTTCAAGCGCAACGACCCCACCCGCGAGGCCGTGACGCTCGCGCCCCGGGACGCCATCGTGACCGAGACCGACGCCCCCTACATGGCGCCCGAGCCCCTGCGCGGCGTTCCCTGCGAACCCGCGATGGTGGCCCAGAGCTGCCGTTTCGTCGCCGACCTGCGGGCCGCCGCGCTCGGCGAGGACCCGGCCGACTTCTACGCCGCGTCGTACGCGCGCACGGTGGCGCTCTTCGACCGCCCGTCGCCCCTCGGCGCGCGAGGGTAGGCCGATGATGGGCGTCGCGGGGGCTGGTCTGGACACGCTGCCGGGGAAGACGCCCGGCCCCGACGCGCTGCCGGGCGCGCGGCCTCTCGTGTGCGTGCTCTCGGGCTCGCCACGCAGGGGACGATGCCTCGAGCTCGCCGCGCATGTCGCGCGCGGCGCGGAGCTCGCGGGGTGCGAGGCGCGCACGCTCGCGCTCGCGGGCCTCGAGGTCGCCGGCTGCACGGGGTGCGGCGCCTGCTCGCGCACGGGGGAGTGCGCGCTCCCGGAGGACGGGATGGCCGAGGTTGCGCGCGCCCTCGAGGACGCCGACGCCCTCGCGCTCGTCGCCCCCGTGTTCTTCGCCGGGCCTCCGTCGCAGCTCAAGGCCGCGCTCGACCGCCTCCAGCCCCTGTGGGCCCGGCGCTACCTGCTCGGCACGCACCCGCTTCTCCCCAAGGAGGCGCGCAAGCCGTTCGACCTCCTCGTCGTGGGCTCGGGTGGTGACCCCTTCGGCCACGAGCCCCTCGTCACCTGCTGCCGCTCGGCCCTGCGCATGGCTGACTTCGAGCTGCGGGAGGTCCGCGACCTGGTGGGCGTCGACATGCCCGCCGCCTCGGAGGCCGCCCGGGCGTGGGGCGAGGACCTCGCCCGCCACCTGCTCGGCGACCCCGCCCGCCCCTGATCCGCCCGCACCCGCCCGGCCCCCCCCGCACCCGATTCGCCCGCACTCAACCCAAGGACGCGCCATGACCTACTCTAAACTCGCCAACCGCGCCGCGACCAGGTCGGTCCTCGAGGACCACGGACTGGAGGCGAAGTACCAGCTCGGCCAGAACTTCCTCGTCGACGACGGGGTCGTGGGCGACATCTGCGAGCTCGCCGACCTGCAGCCCGACGACGCGGTGCTCGAGGTGGGCCCGGGCATCGGCACGCTCACCTGCGCGCTTCTGCCGCGCTGCGCGGCGCTCGTCGCCGTCGAGGCCGACCGCGACATGCAGGGTCCCCTCGCGTTCTCGACCGCCGACTACTCCGAGCGGTTCGCCCTCGTGCTCGACGACGCGACCCGCGTGCAGCCCTCCGCGCTCGAGAGCGCCCTCGCCGGCCTCTACTCGCGGAGCGCCGCGTACCGCCGCGACCCCTCGGACCCCGACGCGAGGCCCCTGCGCAGGCTGCCCAACCGCTGGGTCTCGAACCTGCCCTACGCCGTCGCCGCGACGCTCGTCCTGCGCTACTTCGAGCAGTGGGACTTCATCGAGGACGCGGTCGTGATGGTGCAGAGCGAGGTGGCCGACCGCATCTGCGCCGACCCGGGCAGCAAAATCTACGGCGCCTACACCCTCAAGCTGCGGCTTTACGCCCGCGTCGTCGGGAGGGTCCAGGTCCCCGCGCGCAGCTTCTACCCCGCGCCCCACGTCGAGAGCGCGGTGGTGCGCCTCGAGCGGCTGCCCGAGTCCGAGCGCCTCGCCTCCGAGGAGGCCCGCGAGGTCGCCTCGGTCGTCGACGCCGCGTTCGCCCAGCGCCGCAAGACGATCCGCAACTCCATGTCGGCCGCCAAGCGCTGGACCAAGGAGCGCCTCGACGCCGCGTTCGAGGCCTGCGGGATCGACCCCGCCGCGCGCGCCGAGACCTTCGACCTGCCCACCTTCGTCGCCCTGACCCGCGCCCTGCGCGACCAGGGCGGGAGGTGACGCGGGGCCGTGAACGTCTTCGTCTCCGAGGTGTGCTACCGCCAGATGTTCGGCAGCGTCAAGGGCTCGAGCACGCGGCGCCAGGACGACTTCAACCGCCTGGTGGCCCGGCTCCAGGCGGCGCGCACCCGCGAAGACCTGCAGGTGAAGGGCCTCGGCACCAAGAAGTACCGCTCGATGGGCGGGCGCGACGTGTACGGGGTCGACCTCAACAACGGCCTCACCGCCGAGCGCGTGGTCTTCAGCTTCGTGGAGCCCGAGGACGCCGAGGCGCGGCTGCGTTTTGCCAGGTACGGGCAGGCGGGCGAGAGCGAGACCGTCCTTCTGTGGCGCTGCTGCGAGCACGATTCCCAGCACCGCGGCGCCCTGCAGGTGGCCGAGGCCTCCGCGCGCGGCGAGGTGCCCGACATCTCCTGGACGCTTCCCGACACAGCGGTCGCGGAGCTCGGCCGGGTCGAGGCGGGGGAGGTCCCCTGGCGCACCTACGCCCCCGGCGACCTCGAGCGGTACGGTCGCCCGCGCACCCCCGTGCTCACCGAGGACAAGTTCCGCATCGTCGGCGACTTCCTGCGCAGCCCCGCGCCCATGCTGGTGACGGGCGCCGCGGGGAGCGGCAAGACCGAGCTCGGATTCCGCATCGTGCACGACTTCGTCCGCGCCCGCCTCGAGCTCGAGGGGGCGGCGGGGAAGGGCGCCCCGCGTGTGCTCTACGTCGCCTGCTCGCAGCGCCTGCTCGCCGAGGCCGAGACCCACTTCGCTGACGACGTGGCCCCGAGCTGCGACTTCCTCACCTTCGACGCGCTGCTCAAGACCCTCTCGAACGACGCCGGCCTGCGCTTCTCCGACGAGCGGACCTTCTCCGCGTTCGTCGCCGCCCTGCGCGCCCGCCCCGCGATGTCCGGCCCCGACCGCGCGAGGATGCTGCGCCTCGTCGACGAGTGCGGCGAGGACTGCGCGTACGCCGAGGTGTACGGCGCCATTGCGGGAGGCATGGGCCAGGGATGGGACAGGTTCTCGACCGATGCGACGCCGGCTGCGACGGTCGCGGCGGCGACGGGGTCTGCGTCACCGATGGCCCGCACCTGCCCGGGGCTGCTTGACGAGGCCTCCTACCTCGCCCTCCCCGACGAGGGCTGCGGCTTCACCGGCGACGCGCGTCGCACCGTCTACGGCCTCGCCTGCGCCTTCATGCGCTGGGTCCGCGCCGCCGGCTTCGCCGACCGTAACGCCTGCGCCGCCGGGCTCGTCGACGGGGGAACGGGCGCCGGCTCGTACGACCTCGTGGTCGCCGACGAGTGCCAGGACCTCACCGAGGTGCAGGTCGAGCTGCTCGCCCGGCTCGCGAAGGACCCCTGCCGCCTCTTCCTCACGGGCGACGTGAACCAGGTGCTCTCGCCGGCGTCGTTCTCCGCGCGCCGCATGCTGCGCATGGGGAGGGGCGTGAGGCTCGAGCGTCTCTGCGGCAACTTCCGCAACCCCGAGTCGGTCTGCGAGGCGGCGAACGCGGTCTCGGAAATCCGGTCGTCCTCGCCGCGCCTCCCCGCGCGCCGGGCGGGCGAGGCCGCCCCCGAGAGGGCGTTCAACCGCAGCTCGGGGCGCACGATGTGGTGCATCTGCGACGACGAGGAGACCCTGTGCGCCATCGCCGACGGCGCCGCGAACATCGCCCTTGTGTGCGACGCCTCCGCCTACCCGCGCCTGCGCCGCCTCAGCCCCAACGTGTTCACGGTCGACCAGGTGAAGGGCATGGAGTTCGACAACGTGGTGCTCTACGGGGTGCTCACGGCGCGGGCGGCGCGCTTCGACGCGGTCCTCTCGGCCGGCCCCAAGGACGCGAGCCTCCACCGTCCGCTCAACGCGCTCTACGTGGGCCTCACCCGGTCCCGCGGCAGCCTGCTTATCGTGGAGCCCCGCGGCGGCCAGATGCTCGCGCGGCTCGTGACGCTCGACCCGCGCCTCGAGAAGGTCGCCGACCCCCTCGAGGTGGACTTCGACCTCGACACGTCGCCCGCCGGGTACCTTCGCGCCGGCCTCGCCCTCAAGGAGCAGGGGAACTACGCCTCCGCCCGCGCGAACTTCGAGCGCGCGCTCGCGGCCTCCGCCCGCTCGGCCGGTTCGGTCCGCCCGGGGCAGTCCGGGCGTCCCGGCTACGGCGGGCATCCCGGGCAGGCCGCCGCGGGCCCCGTCGAGGCGCCCCTCACCCGCGCCGAGGAGGACCAGGCACGCCGCCAGTCCCGGATCTGCGCCATCTATCAGGAGTGCTCCGAGAGGCGCGCGTCCGAGGAGGAGCTCGTCCTCGCGTTCGAGGGGGAGGGGTTCTACGAGGAGGCCCTGCCCCATGCGAGGGATGCCCTCGACCTCCGGCGCTGCGCCCTGCTCCGCCTCGCCGCCGACCGCGGTCTTGACGGCGCCTCCTACTCCTCCGACGACCGGGTCGCCGCGTTCGAGGGGGCTCTCGCGCGCTACGGCCTCGACCTCGACGACCTGCGGGGCGTGACCGAGGCCTACGACGACCTGCTCGACTGGTACCTCTGCCAGCGGCTCGACGACCTCGAGCTGCTCGCGATGGAGACGGAGGCCTCGGTCGCCCGCGTGAACGAGGGGCTCCGGGGTGTCGCGGAACTCTGGCGCGCGGTGTCGCTGCGGCAGGGCGCGGAGGGCTCGCCGCCGGGCGCCAACGGGGCGGCCGACGGGGCGGTGTAGGTTTTTCGACTCGCTGCCCCCAGCGCGGCCCCCCATCTCTCCCGTGGTACAGTGGTGTGCAAGTGCGGTGGCCGTCGCCCGAATCCCGCCGCACCGACTCGGCCTCCGTACCTGTCCCGAAACCGCCCTGCCCGCCCCGTCCCATGAG
>CAYMHQ010000092.1:0-10274 GCA_964390275.1 uncultured Coriobacteriaceae bacterium | reverse complement strand
GCGGCGCGGCCGGCGGCGGTTACGCTCAGGTCGTCCCCATGGAGGATATCAACCTGCACTTCACCGGCGACTTCCACGCCATCGGCGCGGCGAACAACCTGCTCGCCGCCATGCTCGACAACCACATCCAGCAGGGCAACGCCCTCGGGATCGACCCGAGGCAGATCACCTGGAAGCGCGTCGTGGACATGAACGACCGCCAGCTCCGCTTCGTGGTTGACGGCCTCGGCGGCAAGGCGAACGGCACACCCCGCGAGGACGGCTTCGACATCACCGTCGCGTCCGAGATCATGGCGGTGCTCTGCCTCTCCAAGGACATCCCCGACCTCAAGGAGCGCCTCGGGAGGATCGTCGTGGGCTACACCTACGCCGGCAACCCGGTCACTGCGGGCGACCTCAAGGCGACGGGCGCGATGGCGGCCCTGCTCAAGGACGCGCTCAAGCCGAACCTCGTTCAGACCCTCGAGGGCACGCCGGCGTTCGTGCACTGCGGCCCCTTCGCCAACATCGCCCACGGCTGCAACTCCGTCATGGCGACGCGTATGGCCATGGCCCTCGGCGACGTGGTGGTCACCGAGGCTGGCTTCGGCGCCGACCTCGGGGCCGAGAAGTTCTGCGACATCAAGTGCCGCATGGCGGGCATCGCCCCGAGCGCCGTGGTGGTCGTCGCGACCGCCCGCGCGCTCAAGATGAACGGCGGCATGGCGAAGTCCGAGCTGGCGACCGAGAACCTCGCGGCGCTCGAGGCGGGCATCCCCAACCTCATCCAGCACGTCGGGAACATGGGCGGCGTGTTCGGCCTCCCCGTCGTCGTTGCCATCAACCGCTGCCCCACCGACACCGAGGCCGAGCTCGACCTCATCGCGAGGAAGTGCTCCGAGGCGGGCGTCAACGCCGTGCTCTCCGAGGTGTGGGCAAAGGGCGGCGAGGGCGGCGTCGCGCTGGCCGAGGAGGTCCTGCGCCTCATCGAGCAGCCGAGCGAGCTGACCTACGCGTATCCCACGGGGGCAGACATCGAGGACGCCATCGTGAGCGTGGCCACGAAGGTCTACCATGCCGACGGCGTTGACTTCGCCCCTCAGGCCGTCAAGCAGATGAACACCCTGCGCGAGCACGGCTTCGGCAACCTGCCCGTCTGCATCGCGAAGACCCAGTACAGCTTCACGGACGACCCCGCGAAGCTCGGCGCCCCCCGCGACTTCCGCATCACCGTGCGCGAGGTCAAGGTTTCCGCCGGCGCGGGCTTTGTCGTCGTTCTCACGGGGGCCGTCATGACCATGCCCGGCCTGCCCCGCGTCCCCGCCGCCGAGAAGATCGACGTCGACGAGACCGGGCGCATCACCGGCCTGTTCTAGCGCGTTCCGCGTCCCCGTTATCCGAGTCTTTCCCGTGTCGTTGGTAAGGATGGTCCCGTGGCGACGATAATCGACGGCAAGCGCATAGCCTCCGAGGTCAAGTCCGAGGTGGCCGCGCGCGTCAGTGAGCTTAAATCTCGCGGTCTTCCCTGTGGTCTCGCGGTCGTGCTCGTGGGCGAGGACCCCGCGAGCGAGGTCTATGTCCGCAACAAGCGCCGCGACTGCGCGGAGTGCGGCATAGATACTGTCGACTTCAACCTTCCCGCGTCGACGACGCAGGAGGGGCTCGAGGAGCTTCTCGGCCGGCTTAACGCCGACGCGTCCGTGAGCGGCATCCTCGTGCAGATGCCGCTCCCCGCGCACCTCGACGCCGAGCGGGCGATTGCGTGTATCTCCCCTGAGAAGGATGTCGACGGGTTTCATCCCGTGAACCTCGGACGCCTCGTGCGTGGAATCCCCGGCCCGCGTCCCTGCACCCCCCTCGGGGTCATGCGCCTGCTCCGCGAGTACGGCGTGGACCCCGCGGGCAAGCGGGCGGTGGTGCTCGGCAGGTCGGCCATCGTGGGCAAGCCCATGGCGCTCATGCTCATGGCGGCCGACGCCACGGTGACGATCTGTCACAGCCGCACGCCCAACAAGGCTGAGACCTCGCATGACGCGGACATCGTCGTAAGCGCGATCGGCAGAGCGAACCTCGTCAAGGCGGACTGGATGCGCGAGGGGGCGGTTGTCGTCGACGTGGGGATGAACCGCGACGAGCAGGGGAGACTCTGCGGCGACGTCGACTTCGCCGAGGTCGAGCCCGTCGCGAGCGCGATCACGCCCGTCCCCGGCGGCGTCGGCCCCATGACGCGCGCGATGCTGATGCTCAACACGGTCACGTCGGCCGAGCGGCTCGCCGGTCTCGACTCCCCGTGGCCGTGCTGAGGCATGGTGCGTTTTCGGTCCATGTTGGTAGATTTTTAAAAAAGATAGTCTCTCTCGGTACTCTTGCGAGAGAATGAGGTTACTATATACCGGTACGGTTCAAGAGAGCCGTTGTGTGGTGCAGCGAGGCTGCGGTCTCGATGCTCGGTTTTCCCTTCGGGGTAAGAAAGAAAGGCAAGACATGGCTCAGGGCACTGTCAAGTGGTTCAATCCGGACAAGGGCTACGGCTTCATCTCTCGTGAGGACGGCGACGACCTGTTCGTCCACTTCTCCGAGATCCAGATGGACGGCTTCAAGACCCTCGATGAGGGCCAGAAGGTTGAGTTCGACATCACGACCGGCCAGAACGGCAAGCTGCAGGCCAGCAACGTCCGCAAGGCTTAGTTTAGAAGCATTGCCTTCACATTGATGCTGAGAGGGGCGCCCGAAAGGACGCCCCTTTTTTGTTGCTCTCACTTGTGCGGGCCGGCCGCCCCGCTCGGAGACCGGTCCGCTCGGACAGATGCGCCCTTCCTGCCCCTGTCTGCCCGCGTATCGCTCGAATTACCTGCTAAGTCCCTCGGCCTCGGCGAACTGCACGAGCGAGCTGACGATCTCCTGAAGGGTCGTCCTCGATATCTTGCACGCGGCCGCGAGAGGGGACTCCCCGTCAAACGCCGGCAGAGGGTCAAGGCCGACGAAGACCGAGACGCCGCCGTCCCAGACGAGGTCGATTCTCGCGATGCCGCTGAGCCCGCATTCGCAGAAGCAGTCGATCGCCGCGCGCTCGATCTCGCTCCTGATCGGCTCGGAGGCGCGGGGGTCCTCGCCGAGCTTCGTCAGGTCGAGCGCGGCATAATCGACCGTGCCGTCCTCACACCTGGTTGTCTCAAGCGGGCCGAGGGTGCCGTACCCCTGCTCCGCGTCCTCATACACGAAGACCGACATCGCCAGGCCTTCGGTCAACGGTCGGACCATGACGCCCTCGGACAGGTTCGCTGCACCGGCCAGGCACTCTCGCAGCTCGTCCGCGTTTCGGGCGACACAGGGCGACCATGTGGCGGCCTCGGCCTCGCTGATGACCTCAAGCGGGTACTCGTCCGAGAACGCGCGCTTCACGACTTCGACAGCCGTCGGCACCCCCGTCTCCCGTGCGCACATCGAGGGAACGTGCACGGTCCGGGGCACCTTGTAGTCGTAACCGAACTCGACCGCCGCCTCGGCGAGCGTTCTCACGACCCACCGTTTGTCGAGGGCGCGCTTCGCCGCGTATGCGTCCGGCCCCACATAGGCCACGTCGAGCAGGTCGAGCAGCGCCCTTATGTCGATGCCCCTCATGCGGTCGTCGGATGCGACGAAGGCCGCGATGGGCTCCTCCCTCCTCAGGTCGTCGGCGAGTGTCGGGGAGACCTTGAGGGGGAGCGGGGTGAAACGCAACGCCCTCAGGGCTCTCGCGATGGCTTTGAGCTGGGTGTTTGCCGCAGCTTTCTCGCCGTCGCGGGCGTTCCCGTCGATGATTGCAACCTTTACGGCCATTGAGCGCCGTCCTTTCGAGGCTGCCGGACAAGGGGTCCGGCATTTTGTTGAGGGCCGATTGATTCACAGCGCGCCCGCCTGCCCAGGGGTTCCAGGGCTGACGGGCGCTAATAGCCTCTACTTCTCGTCCGCCGCGCCGCCCTTGTCCCCAGGCTTCCTTCTGCGCGGCCTTCTGGCGGAGGCGGGGCTTGCCGCTCCGCCTTCAGGCGCCTTGGAGCCCCCCGTCTCCGGAGCGGACTTCTGGCGCTGCTCCGGACTCGCCTGCGACCTCCTGCGCCTCTGAGGCTGCCCGCCCTCGTTCGCAGCCGCGCCGTTCCCGCGCTGCGGGCCGGCGGGGTTCGCCGAGCCGTCCCTACCCGAGGGCTGGGTCCGCCTGCGGCTCTCCTGACCCGTCTGGCCCGACTGTCCTGCCTTCTGGGAGGTCTTGCGGCGGCCCTGCCTATCCGACGGCGCCGTCTGGGGCTGGGGCTGCGCCTGCGTGGGCTGGTCTGCCGCGCCGGACTGGGCATGATGGTGCCTGCGGACGCGTCCTGTCGCCTGGGGCGCCTCCTCCGGTGTCCCCGTCTGCCCGGTCTGCTCGACGGGCGCCTTGGGCGAGCGCCGCGGCCGCATTCCGCCTCCGCGCGGCTGGCGTGCCTTCTCGGGCTTCGGCGCGCCCTCGGTCTCGGCCGCGCTCGGCACGGGCGCAGCCTTGTGCTGCCTGCGCGCCGTCTTCTGCTCGTTCGCCGCAGCGTCCGCGGCCGCCACGGCGCCCTGGTCCGCCGCGCCCTGCCTGCGCCGCGGCGTCCTCGTCGCGGGCGCGTCGGTGTCCGCGACCGCCTGGCGCGCGCCCCGTCGTCCCTGGGTGGCCCCCGCCGCGGGCTCCTTCGGCTGACCCGCCGCGCGTCCGTCCTTCGGGTCCTTCGACGCCCTCCTTCTCGGCGACGGCGTGCGGGTGAGCGCGGGGTCGCCTGCGAAGGGGGCCTGGGCGTCGTAGGAGGCGCGGTCGAGCTCCGCGAGCTGCATGATGATGTCGGGCGTCCCAAGCTCCTCGAGCGCCTCGCGCGTCACGGTGTCGGGCCTCAGCGGGTTGTGCTGCTCCTCGCAGCGCTTCCTGCACCCTTCGCTGCAGGTCATGTCCCTGAGGGCGACGGTGAAGGACTTCCCGTTCTCGAGCCGCATCGTCACGAGCTCCCGCGGCGTGTTGAACTCGACCACCTTCGCCTTGCCGAGCGGCGTGTCGATGACGGCGTTCTTCTTGGGTGCGCGCTGCTTGAAGTCCTTGTACGCCTCGAACTCGTAGCGCAGGCAGCACATGAGCCTCCCGCACACGCCGCTGATCTTCGCCGAGTTGAGCGGGAGGTCCTGCTCTTTCGCCATGCGGATCGAGACGGGCTCGAACTCACCGCCGAACCTCACGCAGCACAGCTCCTGTCCGCACGGCGCGTACCCGCCCACCAGGCGCGCCTCGTCGCGCACGCCGATCTGGCGCATGTCGACCCTCACATGGAGGTTCGCCGAAAGGTCGCGGATCAGGTCCCTGAAGTCGACGCGGTCCTCGGCGGCAAAGTAGAACACGGCCTTCTCGCCGCCGAAGAGGAACTCGACCCCCACGGGCTTCATGTCGAGGCCGCTCTCCTTGATGAGCTGTCTGAAGAGCTTCATCGTCTCGTCGCCTCGCCGGGCGAGCGACTCCGCTTGCTCCAGGTCCTTCTCCGTGGCGACCCTGATGACGGGCTTGAGCTCTCCCTTGACTTCCTCCTGCCCTACCTCGAAGGGGTCCTGGGTCACGAGGCCGAACTCGGTCCCGCGCTCGGTGCTCACGATGACGTGGTCGCCTTTCTTCGCTCCGGTCTCCCGCGGGTTGAACCAGAGGTCTATCGTGTTGAAATGCATGCGAACCGGGACTACGGTCGGCACGTAATCATCCCCTTGATGGTAAGCAGCATGGCCTCGTATGCCAGCTGAGGCGTGACGTTCCTTTGAATGCGCTCCGCCGTCTCGTCGACAGCCTGCAGCGCCCCGGGCAGCCGGTCCGTCGAGAGGACGCTCGCGTAGAGGCGCACCGCCCTCTCGAAGTCGTCGCACGATATTGGCTCGTCGCTCCCGACGGCTATGAGGAGCGCGTCGCGGAGCAGCGAGCGGGCCGCCCCGAGCTGCTCCATGATACCCGAACGCTCCGCGGCGGAAAGCTCCCGTTTCTGGCGCCCTTCGAGTTCGCGCATCGCCGCGTCCGAGAGGACCTTGGCGCTCTCCGCCGTCACGGTCGCCTGGTCCTCCTTGAGCTCCTCGAGCGGTGCCCTCGCCGCCTCGACGGCGCTCTTCGCGAGGGAGATGACGTCCGCCCCGTCGGAGGAGGGGAGTCGGTCGAAGCACTCGAGCATCGCCCTTCGCGCCTCCGTCCGCTTCGGCGACGCGAGCAGCTCCATCGCCTGGACCGTCGAGGGACAGCACCCCACGGCTCTCCGGCAGACGTTCTCGGGCAAGCCGAGCTTCTCCGAGACGAGCTCGAGCGAGCGCTTTGGCGGCACCGCGCCGAACCTGACGGTCTGGCAGCGCGACACGATGGTCGGGAGAATGGCGCCGACCGATGGTGCCAGCAGGACGAAGACGGTGCTTTCGGGCGGCTCCTCGATGCTCTTGAGCAGGGCGTTCGCCGCCGAGGCCCCCATCTTGTCGGCGTTGTCGACGATGTAGACCTTCTTCTTCGCCCTGATCGGCGCCATCTGGCTGTCCTCGATGAGGGCGCGGACCTGGGCCATGAGATACCCCTGGGCGCTCTCTGGCTCGAGCAGCGAGACGTCGGGGTGAGCTCTTCGCGCGACCCTCTCGCAGTCGTCGCATGCACCGCATGCGCCCGTCTCCCCGCCCGAGGGGCAGACGACCCCCTGCGCGAGCGCGTACGCACCCGCGACCCTGTCGGGGCCGGCGCCTCCGTAGAACAGGTACGACTGGCCCACCCGCCCGGAGGCGAAGGCGTTCGTCAGGTATGTGCGCACGGCGTCCTGCCCGGGGAGCGCCTCGAGGAGGGACCCGCTACCGCCGTCACCCATGGGCCACCTCCGTGCAGGGGAGGGCCTCCGGCAGGTCGAACAGGTCCCCGAGCTCCGCCCGGACCCGCGCCCACACCTCGCCCACGTCGCCCGAGGCGTCGACGACCCTCACGCGCGCGGGGTCCTTCCGCGCGGAGTCGAGGAACCCGTCCCGCACGCGCCTCTGGAACTCGGCGCCCTCGAGCTCGATCCTGTCCGCCTCGACCCCGTTCGTGGCGCGCCGCCAGCTGTAGTCGGGGTCGATGTCGAGCACGATGGTCCTGTCGGGGACGGTCCCCCGGCAGGCGATCCGGTTGAGCGACTCGACCGTGGCGACGGGTATCCCGCGGCCGAAGCCCTGGTACGCGACCGTCGAGTCGGTGAAGCGGTCGCTGATCACGACCTGTCCCCGCTCGAGGGCCGGCTCGACGACCTGCCGCACGAGCTGTGCGCGCGCCGCCTCGTACATCAGGAGCTCACTGACCGGGTCGGTCCCCTCGAGCCCCGGGTCGAGCAGTATCGCGCGTATCCGCTCCCCGACCTCGGTGCCGCCGGGCTCGCGGATGGTCAGCGCGTCGTAGCCGGCCCGGGAGAGCGCCGAGCGGAGGAGCGCGGTCTGCGTCGTCTTGCCCGCCCCGTCCGCACCCTCGAACGTGACGAACGTTCCGCGCGCCGGTACGGCGACGTCCGATGTGTGCCGATCGGCAGGTTGCATGGGTGAGCCTTTCTGGGGTGGTGAGGTCCTGTCTGCGGTCGAGTGAAAATACGAGTATATCGCTTACTTATGCAGCGTTCATGTTCGAGCACGCCCGTCGAAGGGCGCTTCCGCCTTGCTACAATCGTGACAAAACAGAAACTTTGCCCTTTGTAGAACAAAAATTGATGATTTTATCTCCATGTTCTATTATCATTGAGGGAAAATGTACACGCTTCGCATGCTGTCAACGGTGCGTGCGCGGGCATGGTGTTTTTGTCTGAGTCCGGATTCGAGGCGGGCTGTTCGTTCTGCGGCCCTGAGGGGGGATTTCTGGGTGGACGTCAACCAGTATGTTGAGATTCGACGTTGTTTCAACCGGATTCGCCAGGGCATGCCGGCTGCTTCCCGGGTCACGTTCGAGGAGTTCGCCATCCTGTGCGAGCTTCACGAGCACAAAGGGCTCTCCGCGACGCAGGTCGCCGAGAACCAGAACATCTCGTGCCCGACGATGACCCATCGCGGCAGCCATCTCTCGGAGCTGGGGTATCTCGGCCGCACCTCGAGCAACGACGACCATCGCCGCCTGAGGTGCCTCCTCTCGCGCAAGGGGTCGTCGTTCGTCTCCCGCACGATCGCGTCGCTGATCGACTCCTCGAACCCCGACGCCCACCTGTCCGAGTACGAGGTCTCCGAGATGATTCCCGTCATCGCGAAGATGGGGTCGCTCTCCATGCCGGCGGACTCGATGGCGCTTCTGTGCTTCGAGCAGTCGGGCGAGCCGTCCCTTTCGGTCATGCGCATCGTCGAGATGACCGCCCTGCTCCAGCCGACGGTTTCCATGGCGATCCTCCGCCTTGAGGACGCGGGATGCATCGAGACCCCCGAGGTGACGCCGCAGGTCGGCCGTCGTCTTGCGCGGCGCAACTCCGGCTGCGTTATTACTGAGGAGGGCAGGGCGGCCGCGGAGAAGGTCGCCGAGGTCATCTTCGCCCTGTAGCAGCTTTTCCGTCGCCCCCCGCCCCGGCATGCTCCGCGCTCTCCCGAATCGGGCGCTGCATGCCGGGGTTTCTCTTTTCCGGCACCCCGTGTGTCGTGGCGCCCCCTCGGCGACGTCGAATCCTGGATAGTGCGTTTTTTCTCGGGCGCTCCTTTTTCACGCGTAATCCCGCGTGCTATACTCCGCCCGAACCAATCCCCCTTTCAAAGCGCGCCGACCTCGCATGGACGCTGTGTGTTGGGTGCCGTGCGGCTTAAGTCCGACGGCGTCGCGCGTCATTCTCGGCGGTTCGCGCTCGTCGACGGGGGAGGTTCCCATGTGTGAACGGCAATCGAACAGCTGAACAAAGGAGCCACCGTGAAGTTCTTCTTGGACACCGCGGATCTCGACGAGATTCGCGAGGCCGCGTCCTGGGGCGTCGTCGCAGGCGTCACCACCAACCCCTCGCTGTATGCGAAGATCGGGGGGAGGCTCTCCGATTTCGAGGCGCATATCGCCCGCATCTGCGAGATCGTCGACGGCCCCGTTTCCGCGGAGACCACGGCCATGACGCGCGACCAGATCGTCGCCGACGGTCGTCGCCTCGCCGCCATTGCGCCGAACGTCGTCGTCAAGATCCCCGTTATGGCCGAGGGCCTCGCCGCCACGCGCCAGCTCGCGAGTGAGGGCATCGCGGTCAACATGACGCTCGTCTTCTCGGCGACCCAGGCAATCCTCGCCGCGCGGTCCGGCGCCCGGTACGTGTCCCCGTTCGTGGGCAGGTTCGACGACATCGCCGAGGACGGCCTCTCCCAGCTCTCCGACATCGTCGCGTGCCTGGGGAACTACGACTTCGGCCACGAGGTCGAGATCATCGCCGCCTCGGTCCGCTCGCCCCACCACGTCGCCCAGGCCGCGCTCATGGGCGCCGACATCGCCACGGTCCCGTTCTCCGTCCTCAAGAAGTGCATCGAGCACCCTCTCACCGACCGCGGCCTCGACAGGTTCCTCGCCGACTGGAAGAAAGTTGAACAGGCATGAGTGATGAGTCGCGTGCGGAGTCTCCCGTCGACGCCCAGCCTGACGAGGTAGGTTCCGGACCCGTGATAACCACCGCGAAGCGCAGGGGTCGGCCGCCCAAGAACCCGGCGGGCGTCCCCGCGGGCGTCTCGACCGAGGCGGCTGCCGAGGCCGCGGCTCCGTCGGCGGAGGCTCCCGCTTCCGAGTCTCCGACCGCGCCGTCGCCGTCGAGGCGCAAGGCCCCTGCGGGCGGAAAGACCGCTGCGGGCGGAAAAGCGGCCTCCGGTACGAGAAAGCGCTCGACCTCTGCGGCGCCCTCCGCCTCCGCACCTGCCCCCGAGGAGGGTGACGGCGCCCAGATAGCGCCCGCCGGCGAGGAGGCACCTCGCCCCAAGACGCGCGGTCGCAAGCCTCGCGCCACCGCTTCGACGACGGCTTCCGAAGCCGCTCCCGCAGCGGGCTCCACTCCGGAGGCCGCCCCTGCTCCCGAGTCTGTTCCCGCTCCCGCCCCGGCTGCCGCCCTGGTTGCCGAGGCCGTCGCGAGCCCCTCGTCTGGCGAAGCCCCCGGCGAGGTCGTCGCGGGTTCCGCGGCCGCCCTTTCCGAACCTCCCCGTCGCAAGCGCGGGCGACCCACCAAGAGTGAGCAGGCCGCCCGCCGCGCGCGCGAGGCCGCTGCCCGGGAGGAGGCCGCCGCGGCAGGCGCGCCCGTTCCCGACGCCGCCAAGGAGGCTCCCGCGACGGAACCCGCCGCGCCGGCCGAAAGTCGCGCCGA
>CAYMHQ010000091.1:2376-10297 GCA_964390275.1 uncultured Coriobacteriaceae bacterium | reverse complement strand
GTGCTGAGCGTGCTTGCCGTTTTCGCTGGTCAGGCGGTCGCGAGGTAGACGGGGCTGCGCTCGGTTCAGGCTAGCCGGACACGGAGTCGGACACGGAGGTGCTTAGGCGAGTGCGCCTATCGGACAGCAGCTCCCCTTCGTAGCGAAAGAACTTCGCGCCTTGGTAGGCGCCGCTGGCGTTTCCCGTGCCGAGGGCGTTTTTGATGATCTTGACCGCGGTGCTGAGGGCACAGCGCGTTCCGTCCGCCATTTCGACCGTGCTTTTCCCGTCGACGGTGCGGACGACGATGCCGCTCTTCTCCGCGAAATCGAGCGTGGAGCCTACCGGGATGCCCACCTCGTCGAATGTGAGCCTCGACATCCTCGGCGCTCGCTTCCCGTCGTCCCCCTCCGCGCGGGTCCCGGCCGTCTCCGCGGCACCGTTCTCGAAGTAGGCGTCGCCGAGCGGGTTGAGCTGGAGCCGGTCCTCGTCGCCGTTGATCTGGGCGATGGCCGAGAGGATCCGGTAGGCGTCCTCCTTGCTCATCTCGAAGAACTCGCGGCCGGCGGTGTGGCGGAGGTCGGGGTCGAGCATGTCGATGAGGCCGTGCAGCCTCAGGTCCTCGAGGCGCTTCTTCACGCTGTAGGTCGCGTAGCAGTGGAACGGGTCGGGAAGGCCGGAGCTGCGGTTGAGCGTCTTCAGGCGTTTGGCCACGTCGTCGGCGTACCCGATCTTCACGTATTTGGGGAACGCCGGGTTCACCAGGATATAGATGACCCCGGCGCAGGTCTCGGGCTTATGCCAGCCGAGAACGTAGCCGCGTCGCTCCAGCTCGGCGTCGACGCTCGCTTGCTGCAGACAGATGAGGTCCTCGTCAGTCATCTTCCCAAGGTCGACCATCAGGGTGCGTCTCCTTCGACTTGCGTTTACCGATCATCTCGCCGAGCATCTTGCCGAGCACCGGCGCCGCTTGGTTTTACTCGGCTAGAATAGCACTTCTCCCTCGCCCATCCCCGCGCGCATCAGGTCGACGAGCTCCCTCACCGCAGGGCTGTCGTCGCCGGTCCTAAAGCACAGGCAGAACTGCGACTGCGCGCGGGTCCCGGCGATCTTGAGCAGGGCGAGGCCGTCGGAGGCGGTCAGCGAGCCGAGGCGGCGGCCGTAGGAGGAGGCGACGAGAACGACCTCGTCGGAGCCCTCGGCGGGACGCGCGAAGGACGACGGGGTGCCGGTCATGCGTGTGCGGTAGTGTGGCCGGCAGTCGTGGGCGGCGAAGAAGTCGGTGCGCGTCGAGTTGTACGTGGCCATCGACGGCAGGCCGGAGAGCAGCACGGGGTAGGCGGCGATCGCGGCGGGCGTTACGCGGTCGGGACTCAGCTCGGTGAGAGGGTGACCGGCGCGCACCAGGGCGACCATCGCGTCCTCCTCAAGGGGGAGCGCGCTCATCCCGTCGGGGAGGTCGACCACCTCGGGCACGCACCTCTCCATGCAGCACGTGCGGAACGACGCATCGAGCTCCCCGCGTTCGAGCACTTCGGCGATGGTGTACGCGTTGTCGAGCGGTCGGACGGCGACGTCGAAGCGTGGGTCGCTCCCCATGGTCGACACGGCCCGGCGGAAGCACGACATCGAGTGGTGGGGGAACATGTCGACCATCGAGAACTCGCCGAACAGGAGGCGCGACGCGACCGTCTGCGCTGACTCGCGGCACGTCCGGACCAGCTCGTCGTAGGTGCCGAGCAGCTCGGACGCGCGCTCGTAGAAGAGCTCGCCCTCGCGTGTGAGCGTGAGCGCCCCCTCGCGGTTGAACAGCTTGAAGCCGAGCTCGTCCTCCATGGCGGCGATGTGCATGCTCATCTTGGGCTGGCTCATGTACAGGCGCTTCGCCGCCGCCGTGAAGCTCAGCGTCGACGCCGCCACCAGAAACTCCCTCAGATACTCCGTGCGCATGGCTCCCCCTCGCCCGTTTCGCCAACCTCATAAGAATATCTTATGCCCCTGTTCAAAACAATCGGGGAGGGCATCCGATATCGGTATTTGGGGCATTCGGTCGCGCCTGTGTACCTTTTCAGACAGCTCGCGCAGGGGGCGGGCGCGCCACAGGCGCCGCGTGCGCAAGGGGCGCAAAAGGGCAAGGAGAACGAGGAGAACAAGGAGACGAGCATGGACCTTACGAGAAGGGGTTTCCTGACGGGTGCCGCCGGCATCGCGGGCGCCGCGGGGGTCGCGGCGGCGGGCGTTGCGGGCGCCGCGACCGCGCAGGCCGACGAGGCGAGCATGAAGGCGAACGCGAACGGTGACTACACGCCCACGTGGACCTGGGAGGTCCCGCCGGCGGCCATCACCGACGACCAAATCGCCGAGACGTTCGACTACGACATCGTCATCTGCGGCGCGGGCATCGCGGCGGGCCCGGCGGCACTCTACGCGGCGCAGGCCGGGGCGAGCGTCGTCGTGCTCGAGAAGTCCGGCAAGGTCATGAACAAGCGCCTGCACACCATGGGCTACAACGCACGCTGCCAGAAGGAGGCGGGCATCGAGTTCGACCGCACCGAGACCCTCCGCGACTTTTGGAACATCACGAACGCCTATCAGGGCCGTCTCTCCCTCTATGCGCGTTTCTTCGACAACTCGGGACCCTTCATCGACTGGCTCGAGGAGCAGATGGCAACGCTCGGTGCCACGATGATCCCGGCCGTCCCGAGCTTCGCGCAGGGCGGCGGCGGTGTCCAGTTCTGGACCGAGTACCCCACGTCGATCTTCTTTGGCGAGCCCGGTACCGGCAGCATCACGGTCGCCGGCTCCAACTGGGACTGGGCCGAGGCTATCGTCGACCTCGCCAAGCAGGCCGGCGCCGAGTACGTCTTCCACACCCCGGCGCGCCAGCTCGTCCGCGGCGGCGTGGCCAACGGGACCGAGGGGCGCGTCGAGGCGGTCATCGCCCAGCGCGAGGACGGGTCCTATGTGCGGTACAACGCCGCGAAGGGCGTGCTGCTCGCGACCGGCGACTTCGGCATGAACGAGGAGATGATCCGCGCGTTCAACCCCACCCTCCTCAAGATCTGCGACACCATGTGCGAGCCCGGCGACGTGGGCGACGGCCACATGATGGGCATGTGGGTTGGCGCGGGGATGGACGACTACGCCGGCGGCGACCTCTTCCCCATGCACACGGCGACCAACCGCATCGACATGCGCCCGCTGCCCAACGAGGACCCCGTGACCGTCTCGGTCCAGGACATCACCTGGCGCCCCGCGGTGGCCAACCTGCCCGGACTCTGCGTCGACATGAGCGGCAGGCGCGTGGGCACCGAGGACATGGTCTTCCAGTCGTTCAGCCACGTCATCCTCTCCACGCCCAACGGGCGCGTGTACGGCATCTTTGACGGCGCGTGGCACGACAAGTACCAGAGCTTTGGCTACACCGAGCACGACCTCATGGCGATCAACACCCAGGAGGAGGTCGACCGCGAGGTGGGCGAGGGCATCATCCACCGTTACGACACCCTTGACGAGCTGGTCGCGGGCGAGGGCTTCGACCCCGACGTGTTCGCCGAGACGATCGAAATCTACAACGAGGCGTGCGCGCTCGGCGAGGACCGCATGTTCCTCAAGGCGCCCAAGTACCTCGCCTCCATCGACACCCCGCCGTTCTACGTGGCCGAGATGGGCGTGTCCATGACCTCGACGCGCGCCGGCCTCAAGATCGACGACCACATCAACGTCGTGGACAAGCGCGGCGTCCCGATCCCCGGCCTCTATGCGGCGGGCAACACGGCCGGCTCGTTCTACGGGCACGTCTACCCGTCCAACATGCCCGGCAGCGGCATCGGCCACGGTCAGACGTTCGGCTGGATTGCGGTCAAGGACATGCTTGGCGAGGAGTACCTGTAACCAGGGGAAACAGCCGTCTGAGGAATGCCCCGGGCGACCGGGGAACCCCTGGGCGACCGGAGAAACCCTGGGCGGCAGAGGAAATGTAGGCAACTCTTACGAAGGGAGCGTCATTCATGACGCATGCGAATATATGCAAGATCGGAGCTGCCGGCTGCGCGGCCCTGCTCATTGGCGGCATCGGGGCGTTCGTGCTGAGTGGTCAGCCGGCGCTGGGGTCCGAGTCCACCGCGTCGACCGAGTCCCAGGCCGCCGCGACTGAGGCCGCTGCGAACCCGTACGCGAACGTCGAGATCAAGACGTACGGCGACGAGGCGACCGCCCAGGCGCTCATCGCCTCCGGGGCGACGTTCGGTGACCTGAACGCCGCGGGCATCGAGGTGCTGCTCGACGAGGGCGGCAAGCTCATGTTCGACCCGCATAACGCCCACTACGACTACAAGTGCACCGACTGCCACCGCGGCGCCTCCGAGTCCGACGCGACCGATAGCGCGTCCGAGGCCACCGAGGCTGAGACCGTGGCGCCCGTCCTCATGTGCAACACCTGCCATCGCCTCACCCTGCCCGAGGGCTGGGAGAACCCCGAGTACAACCAGTCGAGCAAGCCGAAGTTCGTCGACCCGCTCACCATCTACGGAGACCTGGGCTACGGCACGAGCGGCGTCTCGTACGGCATTCCGTACAGCAACGCGACGAAGTAAGACGCGGGTAAGAGCCGGAGGACCTCGGTGCGACCCGGTGGCCCTCCGGTAGAGAACTCGCTAGCAGATGATCGACAGCTGACTGCTTAGCTGCCCTCAAAGACCCCGCCGGAGCAGGCCTTTCGCTGCTCCGACGGGGTCTTTCTGGCTGTGGCCGCCGAGGTGAATCGCGAGGCGGGGCGCTGGGTGCGGGACATTCGCCGACGGTCTGGAGGAGACAACCATAGACGCCAAAACGTGCGCGTCTGCGGTGGCGCCTCCTCCCCAAACCATGGTGATTGTCTGGACCGTGGCCCGCCGAGCTCGCTGCGACGGATGTGGCGAATGTTATACTTCCCCCTCGCAAGCGGCCCACTGACAGGCGGCCAAGCTCAAGACCTTGTCAGCCACTTGCCAGGAAGTCGCCGTTTCGTGCCGTGGCGCCGTTGCGCCCGCTCGCTATGCGCCCCCTCGGATGCTCAGGGGGCCGGAAGACCAGGTCGGAAAACGTATGCAACAGCGTCCGCTCTGCATGCGTAGCACCGCATAGCGAAAGGAATGTGCACGAAATGCCCCGCAACGGCAAAGAAGGAATCCTGTTCAGCTTCGTCATGAGCGCCCTGATGATCTACATCATGGCCGCTCTCAACATGTATGTGCGCGCGGCGCTGGGCCTGGGCGGCCTGGTGCTCGAGACCCCGTGGCAGCCCTGGTGGTACGCCGTCGTCAACTTCCCGCTCGCGTTCGTGGTGGGCATGATCTGCGACCTGGGCTTCTGCACGCCCGCCTCGCGCAAGGTCATGCAGCGCTTCTGCCATGCCGAGGACCGCGCGGTGTGGAAGGGAATCACCGTCAAGTTCATGATGGTCGTGCTCATGACGGTCGCCATGACCGTGTACGGCGCCATCGCGGCGACCGGCTGGAGGCTCGCGGCCGTGGGCGCGTTCTTCACGCTGCTGCCGTACAACTTCATCATCGCGCTGCCCATCCAGATGCTCATCATCGCCCCGCTGGCAGGCAAGATCGTGCACGCCGCGGGCGACAAGTTCGGCTGGAACCAGATGCCGCGCCCCGTCATGCCCGAGGGCATCCGCACCGTGTCCGACATCATGGAGCCCGACGTCTTCAGCGTCCCCAGCACCGCGACCGTGGGCGAGGCGCTCCAGGCGATCATCGACCACGGCGTGAGCGGCATGCCCGTGGTGGACGAGGGCCAGGGCGTCGTGGGCTTTGTGAGCGACTCCGACGTGCTGCGCACCCTCTCGCGCTCCGACGCCCCCGTGTCCGACTACTCCACGCTCGTCACCGGCCTGGCCAAGGGCGAGCTGCCCCGCGAGGACTACGCGGCCCTCATGCAGAAGAACGTGCTCGAGATCGCGACGCCCTCCGTGCTCTCCGTCGCGCCCACTACCAGCGTTGACGAGCTCTCGTCGCTCTTTGGCTACCGTCGCCTCAAGAAGGTCCCCGTGGTCGACGGCGGCAAGCTCGTGGGCGTCGTGAACCGCTCCACCCTCTCCCGCCGCGCCATGGAGTCCTACCTGGCGAAGTAGGGGAGACCGAGGCGGAGGCGACCCCGCGGGGCGGAGGCGGAGATGACCCGCCGCGGTTGTGTTTTGGCCTGATTTAGCTAACCGCCCACACATGTGCCACTTGTGTGGGCGGTTAGCTAAAACGCCCGAAAGTAACTTATGCAGGCGATTGCTTGGCTGACGGCTGGCTGACGGTCAACACCCCAATCTACCTGCAAGAATAAAGGCCGGCGAGGAGATATGCTCTCTTCGCCGGCCTTGTTTCGTTGGAGGGGCTGTTCGCCAGTTCGCTGCTGCGAGTCTGGAGTCGGACTCAAGCCGTGACGCGTGTAGTCTTTCTCGCGCGACCTGTTGCGTTGCGAGTCGACCTGCCGTGCTACTTCTCCGCGGGCTCCCATTTGCAGCGCACGGGCGACACGATGGCGCCGGACTTCTTGAGCTCGGCCATTGCCTTGTCCACAACCTTGCGGTCGAGGCCGCTCATCTCGGCGATCTTGCCCGCGTTGAGAGGCTCGCCCGCCTCGCGCATTGTCTGAAGAACCTGCTCCGTTGCCTCCATGTCATGTCCTTTCTCGAGAAGCGACCGTATTCCGGGTGACCGTATTTCGGACGCCGCGAAGTATGGCACGTTTCGCGTCCGATGCCGCGGATGTGCCGACCTTCACGAGTATGACAATCTGTTTGATGACGGCCCCCCCGTTGCGTCACAATTCGGCATGCATGTCGTGGGCGGAAGCCGCGGCGGGCGTGCCGCGGGCGGATGCATAGCGGGCATGTTACGGATGGGCGCCGCAGCTGGACGCCGTGGGTGGAAGGGGCGAGGCCGAGTGGCCGATACGCCGGAGTTCTCAATCGAGCCGATGGGCGACGCCGCGCTGCGTCTGCAGTTTGGGCGCGCTGCCACCGCCGACGATACCAACGCCGCCAGCAGTACCGACCCCGCCGGCAGCCCCGACCCCGCCGACGCGGTCCTCTTCGCCCGAGCCGCCTGCGAGAGGATTCGGGCGGCGGCGCTTCCTCAGGTGCGCGACGTTCTCGCTGCTCATGCGACCGTTCTGGTGTGCTACGACCCGCTCCGCTCGGGCTACGAGGAGGCGGTGCAGGCGGTCGCGCCCCTGCTGCAGGGTCTCGCCCCCGACGAGGCGCGGGGTCGTCTGGTCACGATTCCCGTCGCGTACGGCGGCGACTTCGGCCCCGACCTGGCCGCGCTCGCCGAGGCCAAGGGGCTCTCGGAGGAGGAGGTCGTGGGCAGGCACGCGGCGGCCGAGTACACCGTCGCGAGCATCGGGTTCATGCCGGGGTTCGCCTACCTCGACGGGCTCGACCCCCTGCTCGCGACGCCGCGGCTCGCGAGCCCGCGCACCTGCGTGCCCGCCGGCAGCGTGGGAATCGCCGCCTGCCAGTCGGGGATTTACCCGCTCCAGAGTCCCGGCGGATGGAACCTGGTGGGCAGGACCCCCGTCCGCGTCTTCGACCCGCGCCGCGAGCCGGCCGTGCCCTACCGACCGGGCGACCGCATCAGGTTCGTGCCGATTGACGGCGACGAGTTCGCCCGGATCTCCGCCGCGGTTGCCGCCGGGACGTTCGACTACGACGGGATGGTGACGGCATGAGCGCGACGGCGGAAGGCTCGAGCGTGATGACGGGCAGCATGAGCGCGAGGACGGTGGAGGTACTGAGCCCGGGACTCCTCACCACGGTGCAGGACCCGGGCCGCTGGGGATACGCCTCGCAGGGCCTCACGCAGGGAGGGGCCCTTGACCAGCGGGCGTATCGCATCGGCTGCATCATGCTGGGCGAGGAGCCTGGGAGCCCGGCGCTCGAGTTCGTGCAGGTGG
>CAYMHQ010000091.1:0-2276 GCA_964390275.1 uncultured Coriobacteriaceae bacterium | reverse complement strand
TGCATCATGCTGGGCGAGGAGCCTGGGAGCCCGGCGCTCGAGTTCGTGCAGGTGGGACCCACCCTGCGCTTTGGGTGCGACGCGCGCGTCTGCCTGACGGGCGGCGACTTCGACGCGCGTCTGGACGGGCGTCCCGTGGGAAGGAACCGCGCTCTCGCCGTCCGTGCCGGGCAGACTTTCGCGATCGGACGCTGCCGCATGGGCAACGTGGGATATCTCTGCGTGGCCGGGGGAGGCTTCGCCGTGGAGCCGGTCATGGGGAGCGCGTCCACGGCGCCGCGCTGCCACCTGGGCGGCTGGCAGGGGCGACCCCTGGTCAAGGGTGACGTGCTGCCCCTCGCCGAGAACGTCCCCGCCGCCTCCGCCGTCCCGCCCGCCCTGGAGGGTCTCGCCTTCTCGAGCAGGCTGGAGGGCTACGGCTACGGACCCGGACCGCTGCGCATCAGGGCGATGCTCGGCCCCCACGCGGGCATGTTCGACGAGGCCTCGCGCGCCGCGTTCTTCGAGAGCGCCTTCATCGTGACGCGGCAGGGCGACCGCATGGGCGTGCGGCTCGACGGCCCCCAGCTCCGGGCGCGCACCGGGACCACAGACATCGTCTCCGAGGGCATGGTCGCGGGCGCGGTGCAGGTGAGCGGTGCCGGTCTCCCCATGGTCATGCTCGCGGACCACCAGGTGACGGGCGGTTACGCCGTCCTGGCGGTGGTGGCGACCGCAGACCTGCCCCGCCTCGCGCAGGCGCGCCCCGGCACCGAGCTGCGGTTCGAGCCGATCGACGTCGCCGAGGCCCAGCGCCTCATGCGCGCGATGCACGACGAGGAGAGACGACTGCTGAGCACGGTCCGCCTTCTGGCGGGCGAGAAGGGACGGTAGCGATGAGGCGCACGATGGAAACCGGACAGCCCCTTGCGGACACCGGACAGCTGCAGACGGACGCCGAACAGCTGCAGGCAGGCGCCGGGGAGTGCGGCACGGCTGACCCCAACGCGGCCCGGCGCGGCGCGGCGCAGGTCGACCTCAACGCCGACCTCGGCGAGGGGGCCGGTTGCGACGCGCAGATCATGGCATACGTGACCAGCGCGAACATCGCCTGCGGGGGTCACGCGGGCGACGAGGCGAGCATGCGCGCGAGCGTCGCGCTCGCACGGGAGAACGGCGTGCGTGTGGGCGCGCACCCGGGCTACGCGGACCGGGCCAACTTCGGCCGCGTGGAGCTGGGCCTTTCCGCCGACGAGGTGTACCGGCTCGTGTTCTCGCAGGTCTCGGCCCTTAAGGCAATCTGCGACGAGGAGGGCGTGCCGCTCGTGCACGTCAAGCCTCACGGGGCGCTCTACAACCGTGCTGCGCGCGACGAGGAGTGCGCCGAGGCGATCGCCCGCGCCGTCGCGGACGTGGACCCCGGGCTCGCTCTCGTGGGGCTTGCGGGGAGCAGCCTGACCCAGGCCGGCGCCCGGGCGGGTCTCGCGGTGCTCGGCGAGTTCTTCGCCGACCGCGGCTATATGCCCAACGGCACGCTCGTGCCCCGCACCAGGCCCGACGCGCTCATCCACGACGCCGACGAGGCGCTCGCCCGCACCCTGACGGCGGTCAGGGACGGCGTGGTGACGGCTGTCGACGGAACGCCTGTGCCCGTGCGCGCCGACACCGTCTGCCTGCACGGCGACAACCCGGAGGCCCTCGACTTCGCCCGCCGGCTCAGCGCTGCCCTGGGGTTGCGCCGGTAAGCGGGCAGTCCCGGGTTCCGCGGACGGCGTGGAGCCGCCGCACAGGGCCCCGTGGCGAAGCTGTCCTCGGGCCGATTTAGCTAACCGCTCACACATGTCTCGGCGAGCGACGCGGCGGCGATGCGCATGAGGGAGCTCGCCTCCACGGCAAGGGGCGCCTCCGCCCGCGCCGCCCTGGACGGCAGGCACACGGCGCAGCTCGCGGCCCACCGGGCGCGCGACTTGGAGGCGTCCTTCCGCCGCGACGGCGTCCTTCTGCCCCCGGCGCCGCGCTCGCGGCCCTCACGGGAGGCTCGCTGCCGCGGACGCCCGAGTGCCGCGCGCTCGCCAACGCCGTGGCGCTTCTCGCCGACGTGCCCCGCCTCGCGCGGCTCGAGATCTCGCCCTGGATGGCGAAGGCGGTCAAGGCCCGGCTGGAGGAGGGGTGCGATGGGCTCGCGCCCGAGGACCGTGCCTGGCAGAGCTGCGAGGTCTTCCCAAAGGAAAGCCCCGAGGGCACGCTCGCCTCGATGTGCTCCATGCTTGAGGGTGCCGCCGCGCGCGCCGACGACC
>CAYMHQ010000090.1:0-10310 GCA_964390275.1 uncultured Coriobacteriaceae bacterium | reverse complement strand
CGCACTCGCGCGGGGTGAGCTGGTAGACGCGTCCGAGGTGCTCCGTGACGCGCGCGATGCGCTCCTCGTATGCCTGCGCCCCGCCCGGCACACCGCCGCCCCCGCCGTTCGCGAGACCGACGCCGTTCGCGCCGACCGCCCCGCTCGCCGCCAGCAGCGCGCGCTGCCGCTCCAGCTCGGGCTCCTCGTCGAGCATCTCGCCGAGCGAGGTCTCCACCAGGTCCTTCTCGGTGAAGAGGAAGAGGACGGCGAACACCACGAGAACGGTGAGCACGATGGAGACCACCTGGAGGCTCAGGTCGCTCGCCTGGATGTTGAACGTCACAAAGAAGCCGATCACGTCGCCCAGGGCCTCGCCCAGGTAGAGCACGCCGATCGCCATGCCGAACGCCCGGGTGGCGCGCACGTCGAAGTAGTTCGAGATATCGATGCACACGGTGCACAGCAGAATGAAAAATCCCTGGTAGGCGCCAAAGATGACCGCCGAGCCCACCGTGTGGGGGAAGGCCGGCGAGCTCATGAGGAGGCATCCCAGCACGATCACCATGGCGACCACGCGGTACGCGATGCACACAAAGTCGTGCCTGCTGAAGCGCACGACCACGGCGATCGCGAGCGCGACCGCGGCGCATCCCACCATGAGGAACACCGGGTGCAGCTGGGGCACGTCGAAGAAGCGGAACCCGGCGATGACGTCGGTAAACCCCTGCACGAGCCCCATGGCGAAGCAGGCGACGAGCCCGCGCGCGAACATCCGCTTGGTGCGCGTGTGGAGCCTGTGCTGGCGACTCGGCTTGGGGCGGGTGGGCCGGACGAGGGCGGCCTCCCTCAGCATGACGGCAGAGGCGACCCCGGCGACGACGCACGCGACCGCCGAGACCACGCGCGCCGTGTAGATGAGCAGCAGGACGAGGAGCGCCGCGAAGACCCACGAGAGCGATATCTCGATCATAGCCGGCCGGGTGCCCACGTCGGAGAAGAGGCGCGCCCAACCCAGCAGCAGGAGGCCCGACGAGACGCCGCTCGCCACGCCGCCGAACACGACGAGCGCCCAGCCGAGGCCCGGCGTCGTGTCGCACAGGGCGAAGGCGACGGTGCTGAGCGCGAGCACGACGCCGCTCGGATAGATGATCCGCTTCGAAAGGACCATCTTGTCGGCGCGGGGCAGGAACCGCGGCGCAAGGACGATCGTCCCGATCAGGAACACGAGCGAGATGAACAGGCTCGCGTACATCGCGCCGCGCAGGTCGTCCGCTCTGAGGTAGAGGTAATCGTTGTAGAAGACGACGAGGATCCAGAGGTTGTAGAGCCCCACACCGAACACGCGCAGCGCCGACGGCTTGTCGGAAGGCCGATCCGGCTGCTTGTCAGAGGGCCCGTCGGAAGTGCCGCTTCTGTCGAGCGTCCCGCCAGGCTTCGCCTCGATGCTCCCCATGTCTCTCTCCCTCTCCCTTCGCGCTCTCCCCATGCGCGCGGCGCTACCGCGGGCCCTCAACCCGCGAAACCGCAAATCCTCCAAGGCGTGATTGTACGTCTCCGTTGCATTTGCATCCATACCACAGACGTAGGTTTCCGGATGATTTCGAGTGGTGTCGACGCCTCCCGCACGCCCTCGCGCCCCCGCACGCGCCCCTTTGCCCCTCCCACGCGTCAATCCCAACTATTTATGATGCCCTGAGCAGGCCTTTTTCGGCCTTTCTTATGACCAGAACTTTCCCCCTCACAACCTGCATCGATGCGCTCCGGGCGCTCTCGGGCCACCATGTGCATCGTCCGCTCGGCACCGGCGCGGCCTGCGACCGCGGGCCGGGAGGGGCCCGCTGGCCCCCGCAGGCGCACTCGTCGCCGAGCCGCCGGGCGCACCCGCAAGGGAGCTGCACGAGCACCGCAAGCAATGCAAGGGCACCGCAAGAGAAACGCAAGGAACACGAAAGGAGAGGGTATGGGCAAGCTGAATCTCACGCGTCGCGACTTCGTGAAGGCGGCGGCCGTCACCGCGGCAGCCGCGGCGTTCGCCGGCGGCACGACGAGCGCTCTGGCCGAGGTCGAGCACGCTGAGAAGGTCACCGACATCATGGGGACCGACACGATCGCCGTCAAAACCTGCTGCCGCGGCTGCGGCAAGATGGAGTGCGGCGTCAAGGTCATCGTGAAGAACGGGCGCGCCATCCGCGTGGAGGGCGACGAGGGCGCGTTCCAGTCGATGGGCAACTGCTGCACCAAGTCGCAGTCCTCGATCCAGGCGGCGTACCACCCCGACCGCCTGCACTATCCCATGAAGCGCACCAACCCCAAGGGCGACGTCGACCCGGGCTGGGTGCGCATCAGCTGGGACGAGGCCATGGACACCATCGTCACCAGGATGCAGGAGATCAAGGAGCAGTACGGCGGCGAGGCCATCGCGTGCTCGGTCGGCACGTCGCGCATCTGGTGCATGCACTCCGAGTCGGTCATCAAGTCGCTGTTCGAGACCCCCAACAACCTCGAGGCCTGGCAGATCTGCAAGGGCCCGCGCCACTTCGCGACCGAGATGACCTCGACGTTCTCGATGTCGTGGATGGAGACCATCGCCCGACCCAAGGTGTACGTCCAGTGGGGCGGCGCCTCGGAGCTCTCGAACTACGACGACTCCTGCCGCACCACCGTCGACGTGGCGACCCGCGCCGACGTGCACATCTCCGTCGACCCGCGCCAGGCGAACATGGGCAAGGAGGCCGACATCTGGCAGCACCTGCGCACCGGCACCGACGGCGCCCTCGCGCTCTCCTGGATCGACGTCATCATCGAGAACAACCTCATCGACGAGATCTACACCAAGAAGTGGACGAACGCCCCGTTCCTCGTCTGCATGGACATGGAGCCCACCGGCTTCCCCTGCAAGCGCAACGACGGCACGCACTACGACATGAAGACCCACCTGCTCAAGGAGTCCGACATCGTCGAGGGCGGCAGCCCCTACAAGTTCCTCGTGTACGACAACAACTGGGAGAAGCTCGCGGCCGAGGGCATCGAGCACCAGTACGGCGAGTTCACCTGGTTCAACGCCGACTCCGAGGGCGTCATCGACGAGACCGGCGGCTTCTGGGAGGGCGAGAACTACGACTCCATGAAGGCGCGCGAGGGCCACGAGGCCGCGCAGGAGAACTGCCTCAAGGGCTACATCCAGGGCCACCTGCCCGACCTGCTCCCCTTCGACCCGGCCATCGACCCGGCGCTGCGCGGCGAGTTCGAGGTCACGCTCAAGGACGGCACCAAGCACACCGTGCGCCCCGTCTACGACATCCTCGCCGAGAAGGCCGCGGCGTACGCGCCCGACAAGGCCGCCGAGATCACCGGCATCCCCGCCGAGGAGATCGAGAACGCCGCGAAGACCTACGCGACCCGCATCGACCCCTCGACCGGCTACGGCAACGGCGGCATCCAGTACATGCTCGCCATCGAGCACGCCTGCAACGCGGTCCAGAACTCCCGCGCCTGCGACGCGATCGTGGCCCTCACCGGCAACATCGACACCCCCGGCGGCAACCGCTCCACCACCATCGTCCCCATCGACGGCGACCTCCAGGGCTTCTCGGCCTGGGTCCCCGGCGCGTCGCTGCCTCCCCGCGAGGTCAACGAGAAGCAGCTCGGCATCTCGCACTTCCCGCTGCTCGACTGGTGGGGCTACTGGTCGGACATGAACTACACGTTCACCGCGATGCTCACCGGCGACCCCTACCCCGTGCGCGCGCTGTGGAACGAGTCGGGCAACTTCATGTGCGCCTGCAACTCGACGTTCGCCTGGGACGCGCTCAACTCGCTCGACTTCATGGTCGACCTCAACCTGTGGCACGCCCCCTCGACCGACGCGGCCGACATCATCCTGCCCGTCGCCCACTGGATCGAGCTCTCCTCGCCGCGCGCCTCGCAGGGTTCCGCCGGCGGCATGGGCGCCACGGTCAAGTGCGTCGAGCCGCCCGCCGAGGCCATGTACGACCCCGAGATCGTCATGATGCTCTTCAAGAAGTGGGGCATGCCCTGGAACACCGAGGAGGGCAACGAGTGGCCTGACATCAACTGGCAGCTCGACGACTCCATCAAGCTCCTCTCCGACGAGGAGTACACCAAGACGTACTACACCGTGGAGAACGGCAAGATCGTCAACATGGAGCGCAAGGGCAAGCTGTTCAGCGAGCTCACGCCCAAGTACGAGCACTGGGCCGACTACGTGCGCGACTTCCAGACCCACGGCTGGTGGCAGGCCAAGGAGATCGAGCCCGACATGTGGGGCACGTACCGCCGCTACCAGACCGGCGGCTTCCGCGGCCGCGACGCCGTGTGGGCGCGACTCGACTACACCGCCGGCGCCGGCATCGCCGACTGGAAACCCGGCTTCTTCACGCCCACGATGAAGCACGAGCTGTGGTCCACCGTCGTCGAGTCCTACATGCCCGACCGCGAGGACCTGTGGCTGCCGAGCTGGGTCGAGCCGCCGCACGGCCCCGTCGCCGACCCCGAGCGCGCCGAGGAGTACCCGCTCACCGCGACCACCGGCCGCCGCATCCCGGTCTACTTCCACTCCGAGCACCGTCAGCTCCCCTGGTGCCGCGAGCTGTGGCCCGTCCCGCGCATCGAGATCAACCCGGTCACGGCGGCGCAGTACGGCATCGAGCAGGGCGACTGGGTGTGGATCGAGACCGAGTGGGGCAAGATCCGCGAGTGCGCCGACCTCTACTACGGCGTGAACCAGCACACCGTGAACCTCGAGCACACCTGGTGGTACCCCGAGATCAAGGACTCCGGCCACGGCTTCCAGCTCTCGCAGGTCAACTGCCTCATCGACAAGGACGCCCAGGACCCCATCTCCGGCACGTCCAACCTGCGCGCCTACCAGGTCAAGATCTACAAGGCGACGCCCGAGAACAGCCCGTTCGGCAACCCCGTCCCCTGCGGCTCCGACGGCACCGAGATCATCCACGATGCCAGCGACCCGCGCCTGAAGGAATGGTTGCCCACTTATGAGGGGAGGGAGTAAGCAATGCAGAAGGCCATCATCACCGACCTTAACCGCTGCGTGGGCTGCCTGGCCTGCAGCGTGGCATGCAAGGGTCTCAACGGGGTGCCGATCGGCGAGTACTGGAACCGCGTGGTGCGCATCGGGCCGAACCCGGAGTACGAGGGCGCCGACTACCCCGACGTCTACATGTACTTCCTGCCGGTGACCTGCCAGCACTGCGCGAACCCCAAGTGCTGCGAGGTCTGCCCCACCGGCGCCTCGACCAAGACCGAGGACGGCACCATCCAGGTCGACGCCGACCAGTGCATCGGCTGCGGCGCCTGCCTGGCCGCCTGCCCCTACGGCGTGCGCTACATCAACGCCGAGACCAACATCGCCGAGAAGTGCACGATGTGCAAGGACAACATCGACGAGGACGGCGTGCCGCAGTGCGTCTCCCAGTGCGGCGGCAACGCACGCTGGGTCGGCGACATCGACGAGGGCTACGAGAGCTTTGTGGGCGCCCTCGAGACCGACGGCGAGTGGACCGGCGAGCGCCGGCGCATGCTCGAGTTCATCGAGCCCTTCACCGAGGACCAGGTCCATCACCTGCCCGACGAGGGCAACGGCCCGAGCTTCGCGTACATCCTGCGCGGCCACACGTGGTACGGCGACATCGAGAACTCGCTCGACCCCTCGCACACCGCCACCAACCAGGGCGTGACCTACCCGCTGACCGAGGTCGACGAGGGCATCGCCGAGGCCGCGGCCGCCGTGGCCGACCTGTAAGGCGAGCACCCCGGGCGCCGGCCGGGCGACCTGCCGGCGCCACCTGCACCGAAAGCTCCAAGGGCGGCCCCGGGGCGGGGTCGCAGGGCGGGCCTCCCCCGTTCGCAGCCCCGCTCCCCCGCCGCCCTCCGCTTTTCGCCCCAAGCCGGCCCTCCCGACCCCATCGGGCGGGCCGGACGGCGAAAGCCCCCATGGAGGCGCAGCTCTTCCTCCTCTCTCCCTTCTCTCGGCTGCGCCTGCATGAGGGCTTTCGCCCGGGCGCCGGACGACCCCATCGTCCCGCGCCCGTCCCCGCAACGTGCCCAACCCGAAAGGAGACTCCCGTGACCGGACGCAAAAACGCCCTGGGGGTTCTCGACGCCCTCGAAAGCCCGTATCTCCAGGCGTTCCCCAGCCGCTGCGTCGAGGTGCGCAACCGCAACGCCCGCTGCGGCGCCTGCGCCGAGGCATGTCCCGCCGGCGCCATCGCCGTGGCCGAGGACGGCATGATCGAGTCGCACCCCGAGCTCTGCGTGGGCTGCGGAGCGTGCGCCACGGCATGCCCCACCTGCGCCCTCGTCGCGCAGGGTCCCGACGACCGCGAGCTGCTCGAGCGCTGCGTGGCGGCCGGCAACGCCAACGCCGACCGCGTGACGGTCGCCTCCACCGCGGCCCTCGACCGCGCCTACGGCCACTACGACCCCGCCAAGGTGGTCGAGGTCGCCACGCTCTCGCGTTTCGACGAGTCGATGATCGTGACGCTCGCGTCCTGCGGCGCCCAGAGCCTCTCGTTCGTCGACGCGGGGGATGCCGCCAAGGGCGACTCCGCGCTCATCGCCCAGGTGGTGTCCGGCGCCGCCGAGCTGCTCGAGGCCTGGGGCGCCGCGCTCGAGATGTCCGTCCTGGCCGAGCTGCCCGATGACGTCCGCGCCGAGGGGCTCTACGACGGGGTCGAGCGCCCCGAGACCCTCCACCGCCGCGAGGACGCCTCGCTCGACCTGCAGGTCGACGCCGCCGACTACCGGCCCATGAAGCTCGACGAGAGCGGCCATCTCCCCCAGCAGGTCCCCAACCGCCGCGGCAGGCTCCTGCGCACGCTCAGCACCCTGGGCGCCCCTGCCCAGCAGAGCGTGACCACCCGGCTCTGGGGCCGCGTGACCCTCGACACCTCGCGCTGCCAGTCGTGCCGCCTGTGCACGGTGTTCTGCCCCACGGGCGCCCTCGTGAAGTACGACGAGGACGGCGGCAAGACCATCGGCATCGTACACACCCCCGCCAAGTGCGTGAAGTGCCGCTGCTGCGAGACCGCGTGCCCCAAGCAGGCCATCTCGCTCTCCGAGGACATCAACGCGGCCGACCTCACGGGCGGGTACTCCGAGCGCTTCGAGATGCCCGTGCCGGAGATCGTGCTCGGCCGCGACACCACCGTCGTCAACAAGATGCGCAAGCTGCTCGTCGGCGCGAACCAGGTCAACTTCGCATAGAGGCGCCCCGCGCGCCACCCCGAGAGAATCACAAGAGGATAGAGGACTGAGGAGAGAACCATGAAGCTCGAACCCATCAACCCGGACCTGTTCGAGGCAGTCGACGTCGAGCGCCAGGCCGCCCCCGACGAGGAGGACGTGCTCCCCTACCTGGGCGACCCCGACGAGGACCACGCCCCCAAGGTCAAGGAGGACACCCGCCCCGCGAGCGTGCGCACGGCCGAGCTGTTCGACCGCATGAAGACCCGCCGCAAGGTGCTGCTCGCGGTGCTCGACCTCTGCCGCGAGCCCGCGCTCGCCGAGGACGCGAACGCGCTGGCCGACCGGGTCCAGGCGAGCTCGCACTCCGTGTTCGACGGGCCCGCGATCTGCAGCCTGCTCGAGCGCAGCGGCGCCCTCGAGCGCGTGACCGAGACCGAGGCGCGCGAACCCGAGGTCGTGGTGGTCGACGGCGTCGAGTGCCTGAAACCCGCCGAGCGCTCGGTGGTGCGCTTTAAGACGACCGAGGCCGGCATCGAGCAGCTCGACGCCGACAGGCCCATGGAGCGCCTCGCCCAGGTCTTCGAGCGCGACGGCATCTACAAGCCCATCTACCTGCGCATTCTCAAGGCGTGCACCGAGGAGGGAGGCAAGAGCGCCAAGCAGCTCGGCGACCTTGTCGACTCGGACCCGCTTCTGCAGGAGCCGAGGTTCTGGGCGGCCCACTTCTTCAACATCCTGGGCGAGTGCGACGCGCTGAGCTGGGACCACAACTGGTCGACCACCGAGCTTGGCTACAAGGCGATCGAGACCCTCGAGCTCGAGGGCGTCACCGAGTAGGCGCGCCGGCGAGCCCGGAAACCCGCCGAAGCCGGCCGAAGCCGGCCGGGCCCAAACGACACCAGCAGGATCCGGCCGCCAATCTTCCACAACCCCACTGCGACTCAGATATCTAGGAGACCCCACCATGGATACCGCAAACGCAACCGCTACCACCGCAACCTCCCCCGCGACCGGCGCCGGCGAGGTCACGCTCGCCGAGTTCGCCCAGACCAACGACGCGCGCGCCAAGGCGTACGGCCTGCTCGCCCGCCTCTACGCGAAGGAGGTGGACGACGACCTTCTCGAGCAGCTCCGCACCGCAAGCTTCCCCGTGCACTCGGGCAGCGCGGCGGCCGACGAGGGCAACCGCCTCATGGCGACCTACCTGAGCGGCGTCTGGTCGGGCACGCTGCAGGAGCTCGCCGTTGACTACGTGCACGCCTTCATCGGCTCGGGCATGGACGCCTTCAGCGCCGCCTACCCCTACGAGAGCGTCTACACGAGCCCCAAGCGCCTCATGATGCAGGAGGCGCGCGACGAGGTGCTCGCCATCTACCGCAGCCAGGCGCTCGACAAGGCCGCCGGCTGGAAGGAGTCCGAGGACCACATCGCCATGGAGTGCGAGTTCATGGCCGCGATGGCCGCCCGCACCGCCGAGGCCTGCCGCGCCGGCGACGAGGACCGCGCCGTCTCGCTGCTCAAGGTCCAGCGCAACTTCCTCGAGGACCATCTCTACGCGTGGTCGGGCATGATGACCTCCGACATGCGCAAGTTCGCGCGCACCGACTTCTACAAGGGCCTCGCCGCCTACACCGACGGGTTCCTCGAGAGCGACTTCGAGCTGCTCGGGAACGTGCTGGGCGACGAGGGCGAAGACGCCGACGACAAGCGCGAGGCCGCGGAGTAGGGCCGCGCAGGCGAACGCAGGAGAGATCCCGCAGGCAGCAGGCCCGCCCAGGGCGGGGTGGCTCGGCAATTGGGCACATGGGGAGAGCCACCCCGTCCCGGACGGGCCTGCGCCGGGCAGGGCGGAGACGGGGGTTGCGATGGGATACATGCATGACGGCGTGCAGGCGCGCGCGTACTGCGGCGCCGTGGGGACCGGCAAGACCGAGGCGCTCGTGCGGGAGGTCGCCGGGCTCGTGGGATCGGGAGCCGACGCGGGCAACGTCCTCGTCTTCGCGGCGGGGGCGGGCGCGGCCGAGGCGCTGCGGAACAGGATCGCCGCGGCGTGCCCCGAGGCGACGGGCGTCCGTGTGACCACGCCCCTGAGCTGGGCGGTCGAGGTGCTCGGCGGCGAGGCTGCCGAGGCGTTCACCGGCCGCGACGGACGCGTCCTCAACCACTACGAGCAGGACTTCCTCTTCGAGGACATGCGCGTCACCGGCATCAAGCAGCACCGTCTGCGCGAGATGCTCAAGTTCTTCTACCGCGGCTGGTCGGAGATGCGCGAGGACGAGCCGGGCTGGCTCATCTCCCCCGAGGAGCGCTCCGTCCACGCCCTCGCGAAGGCGAACCTCTCGATGGTGCGCGCGTTCCACCCCTGCGAGGCCGTCGCGGCGTGCGTGCGCTACCTCGCCGCCAGCCCCGAGGCGCTCGCCGGGCTCGCCGCGCCGCACGTGCTTGCCGACGACTTCCGCGCGATGAGCCGCGCGAGCCAGCGCCTCGCCGCCCTCCTGGCAGGACAGACGCTGACCGTTGCATGGGATACCGTCTCCGCGCTCGTGGGTGAGGAGCCCTACGGGTACGCCGATGGCCTCGACGAGCTCGCCGCCCAGTGCGACCTCGAGCGACGCGGCCTCTCGACCTTCGAGGGGGCGCCCGGCGCCTACGAGGCCCTGCGCAACCTCTTTAGGCAGGACTGCATCGACGCGGAGCTCCCCGAGATGGGGCAGGCGACCGAGGGCGGCACGGCGACCGCAGACGGCGCGGGCAACACGGCGGCCGGGAGCGCGATCGAGGTGCGCACGGTGGGCATGCTCGGCGACGAACCCGGCAGCGTCGTCGATGTCGTGCGCGAGGCGCTCGAGTCGGGGGTCGCGCCCGAGCAGGTGTTCGTCGCCGCCGGGCGCGAGTCGTGGGTAGGCCGCATGCAGGCCGCGCTCGAGGACGCCGGGATCCCCGCCAGCCGCGTGAACGGCAGCGCCCGCCTCAAGGGCGACGTGCGCGACCCCGAGAAGTGCGCCGACATGGCGATGGCGAACGCGGTCCATCTCGCCGCCAAGCCCGGGGAAGGCTGCCGCGGACCTGATGATCATGTCCTTCTACAATGTGTGGAAGTA
>CAYMHQ010000089.1:5661-10323 GCA_964390275.1 uncultured Coriobacteriaceae bacterium | reverse complement strand
ATGATGTCGGCGACGGCCTCGATAATCGCCGTGGACGAGATGGTCGCGCCGGTAGCGGTCTCGACGCCCTCGACCGACTGGTTCTCGAGAATCTGCGGGATGACGGTCTCCTCGGCCTTGTTGATCATCTGGGCGACCTCGGAGTTCGCGCCCACGGTGACGCTCGAGATGCGCCCACCGTCGACGACAACCGTCACCGGCACACTGCCAAGCTTGCCCTCGGCTGCCGAGCGGTAGGTGCCGTCGCGGTACGTGACGGGTTCGGCGGACGTCTCGGCGGAAGCGTCGTGAGTCTCCTGCCCCTCGGACTCATCGGAGGCGCTGGAGGCGCCGTTTTCGTCGGATGCACTGGAAGAGCCGGCTGCATTGGAGGCGCCGACGACGGTGAGGGTGATGGAGGAGCTCGACCCGCCGGTCGTAGCGGTCGTCGCGGTCGAGCCGGTCGAGGAGGCCTCGGCGGACTCGTTGGACGTCTGCAGGTAGGAGGCCGAACCGTCCTCGGCGGACGCGCTCGAGGCGTACTCGGCGGCAACCGAGCTGGCGGCGCGGTCGGCAATCATGCCCGAGACGGACTCGGCGGCGGAGCCTGCGGACGAGCCGCCCGAGAAGGCCCTGCTTCCGTCCCCCTCAACAACCACGGAGGAAGAAGCCTCGGCGGCAGCGGAACCCGTCGCGTCATTGACGCTCGTCGAGCCGTTGGAGTTCGCACGGCCATCGGAGCCCGCGGTGCTAGCGGAGCTCTCGGCGGCGCTAACGTTGGCGGTCGAGGCATCGGTGGCGTCGAGGTGGGGGCCGGAGAACGCGAGGACGCACCCGAGCGCCACGAACAGCCCGGCGGCGGCGATTTTGTACCCAGCCCGCATGCGTCCTCCCCCCTTCGGATCGCGCCTCGAACGGCAGAAACGTCAAATCGTTAACTGAATTATGTTCGTCCAGAACTGAGGAAACGCTGTGGTGGAATGCCGCATTTTGCCTGCGAACACCGATACTTCACAGAGACGAAACTCAGCCAATGATGCCGAGGTTCGCGCAGTCGAAGGCGTCGGGCTTGGCGAGGGAGACGATGCGGTCGAGGTACCCCTTGAACCGCTCGGCCGTGGCGCCGGCGGCGTCGGTCGCGGTGACAACCCCGTGCTCGTCGGAGACGAGGAACGCCTCATCTGCCTGCGGGAACGTCTCGCCGGGCTCGGGGCGGCGGGAGAACGAAAGCGGCGTCTTCAGCGTCTTGGCGATGTCGGCCAGGAACGAGTTCGCGCCCGAGAGCGTCGCGCCCTCCTCGGCGTGGATGACGAGCGCGCCTCCTTCGACCGTCCAGAGCACCTCGCACGGCACGGCCTGCCCGTTCCAGCCAGCGGCGCGATTGGCGATCTCGGCGGAGGTGAGGGCCGGCGCCCCCTCGTAGGCCTCGACGGTCATCTCCGCGCGGCCCTCGCTGTCGACCGCGAGCACGAGCACGCCGTCGGGGAAGGCGCCCGCGCCGTCGGCGAGGGTCCACTCGATGTGCTGCCGGGCCCACGACGCGAGGCCGTTCGAGACGCCGCATGCCGAGAACGCGCGCAGATGGCGGTTTTTGAGCGGCAGGGCGCGCCGGTGGAGGCGCCACCTCATGGTGAGCACGGGATCGCCTACGAACAGGTCTTCGGGGATGAACTCGGACATCGGTGGTCGTCAACCTTTCTCACACAAACGCCCCGCGGGGCGCCGGGCCGAGACTGCACGTCCCTGACGCGGCGCCCCGCGCGGTCGTTTTCGATTCTGTACTGAAGAACGTTCGGCCGGAGCCGGCCCGACGCTACTCGGCGCAGCCGCAGGCCTTCCCGTCCGCGGGCTCCTCCGTGGGCGCCTCGGCATCCGGCTCGGCATCCGGCGCGCACTCGACCAGCACAGTCACCTTGTGCGGCGCGGCAGCCTCGCCCTCCGCCGGGCACTCGCCGCAGGGCTGCTCGCCCTCGCAGGGTTGCTCGACGCACGGCTGCTCGCCCTCGGCGGCCTGGTCGGCGGGGGCGCCGGCCTCCTGCCCGGGAGCCCGCCCGAACATGACGCGCGTCGCGCCCTCGATGACGGAGGCCACCAGGGACCCCGCCTTGTCGGCCACACGCACGACGGCGTCGCCAGCAGCGTCGGCAGTATCGAGCGCGGCGGCGCCGGTCTTGTCCAGCACGTCCTTGGCAACGGTGCCGAGCGAGTCGGCGGCGCCGCGGACCGCGGGCTCTGCCGACTTCGACGCGGCGTGCATCGCGTCCTTCGCCGTCGAGACCATCTTGCCGGCGGCGTCCTGGACGGCCGGAACCGCGCGGTCCACCAGCTCGCCCAGCGCGGGCCCCACGCGGTCGACGAACGCTCCCGTCGCCTCCGCCGCCTTGCCCGCCGCGTCGCCGACCGCGTCGATGACGCTCTTGGCCGCAGGGCTCTCGACGGCGCCCTGCACCGCCTCGCCCGCCTCGCGCACGGCCTTCTCCGCCGTCCCGACCCCGTAGCCGACCGCGTACGCGGCACCCGTGGCAACTGCCTTCAACGCGTCCGAAACGCCCATGTGCGACCCCTTTCCGCAACGCTCGACGACACGCGCAACCTGACGCAAAACCTGACGAAAACTCACCGCTATATTCTCCGAAATCGCCTCCGCGGGCGACGGAAATGAGACGGGGGCGGCGCGTTTCCAAAGATGAAACACACCGCCCCCGCGATTCGACCCTCTATGTCGCTATGTCGCCGGCAGCGTCCGCGCGCATGCCGCCGGACGCACGTCGACAGGTCCGGACGAAATCACAGTGTCCGGGCGCGACCCCCGCTCGGCGTCTAGTGCCTGAAGTGGCGCACGCCGGTGTAGACCATCGCGATGCCGTGCTCGTCGCAGGCCTGCACGCTCTCCTCGTCGCGGACCGAGCCGCCGGGCTGGATGATGCAGGTCACGCCGTGCTGGGCGAGCAGGTCGACCGTGTCCCTGAACGGGAAGAACGCGTCGCTCGCGCAGGCGAGACCGGTCGGCTCGACGCCCAGGCGCCCGCAGACCTCCTCGGCGCGCTGGCAGGCAAGCATCGCGGAGTCGACGCGGTTCGGCTGGCCGGGGCCCATGCCGATGCCCGCGCGGTCCTTGGAGATGAGGATGGCGTTCGACTTGACGGTCTTGACCACCTTCCAGGCGAAGAGCAGCTCGGCGAGCTCCTCGTCGGTGGGCTTGCGCGCCGTGGGGCAGGTGAAGGTCGCGGGGTCCTCGGACACGCGGTCGGCCTCCTGCACGAGCACGCCGCCGTCGACGACGCGCAGCTCGAGCTCGCCGCCGAGCGGGTCGATGCCGCCGGTCGAAAGGACGCGCAGGTTCTTCTTGGTCTGGAGCAGCTCGAGGGCGTCGGGCGCAAAGGACGGGGCCACGATGACCTCGACGAACTGCCCGTTCTCGTACATGTGCTCGACCAGCGGCTTCTCGACCTCGCGGTTCGCCGCGACGATCCCGCCAAAGGCGCTCTTGGGGTCGCAGGCGAACGCCTTGTCGTACGCCTCGGTGACGTCCGCCGCCACGGCGCTGCCGCAGGGGTTCTGGTGCTTGAGGATGACGACCGCGGGCTCGGCGAACTCGCGCACGGCGGTCCAGCAGGCGTCGGCGTCGAGCAGGTTGTTGTACGAGAGCGGCTTGCCGTTGAGCTGCTCGGCCTTGGCGAGGGAGTGCTCGCCGGCCGTGGGGCGCAGGTAGAACGCCGCGGGCTGGTGGGGGTTCTCGCCGTAGCGCAGGCTCTGGCGCTTGGTGAGGGTGAGCTCGAGCGTCTGGGGGAACTCGGGGTTCTCCTCGGCCTCGGCCTCGGGAGCGTCGGCGGCTGCGGCGGCGTCCTGGGCGGCAATCGCCTCGGCCATCCAGCGGCTGATGGCACCGTCGTAGGCGGCGGTGGTGGTGTAGACCTTGAGCGCGAGCCTCTTGCGGGTCTCGAGCGTGGTCGCGCCGTCGTTCGCGCGCATCTCGGCGAGGACGGCCTCGTAGTCGGCCGGGTCGCTCACCACGGTGACGCTCTCGTGGTTCTTGGCGGCGGAGCGGAGCATGGAGGGGCCGCCGATGTCGATGTGCTCGATGGCGTCCTGCCAGGTCACGTCGGGCTTGGCGACGGTCTTCTCGAACTCGTAGAGGTTCACGCAGACGAGGTCGATCATCTTGATGCCGTTGGCCTCGGCGTCGGCCATGTGCTGCGGGTCGTCGCGGCGGCAGAGCAGGCCCCCGTGCACGAGCGGGTGCAGCGTCTTCACGCGGCCGCCCATCATCTCGGGGAACCCGGTGTAGTCCTCGATGGCGACGACGTCGACGCCGCCCTCCTTAAGCGCGCGAGCGGTGCCGCCGGTCGAGACGATCTCGACCCCGAACTCGTCCTGCAGCGCACGTGCGAACTCGACCACGCCGGTCTTGTCGGTGACCGAGACGAGCGCGCGGCAGATACGGCCGTTACCCATGCTTCCTCCTTGTCGATTCCCTCGCCGACGGTGTCCGTGTCGACGGTGCGCCCCGCCCGGCAGTTCCCGCTGCCGGCGCCCCGGGGCGCGCTCTTTTTCAGGCGGCCTCAGGATAGCGCGCGGATTCGCGGAGCGCACGGACCTTCGGCGGAAATCGCCCAATACGCAGGCGCGGCTGGCCGAGCGAGTCCGCCGCCGCGCCGCCTTCACCGGGAGTCCACAGACGGC
>CAYMHQ010000089.1:0-5561 GCA_964390275.1 uncultured Coriobacteriaceae bacterium | reverse complement strand
GGCTGGCCGAGCGAGTCCGCCGCCGCGCCGCCTTCACCGGGAGTCCACAGACGGCGCTACGCCTCGAGCGACGAGATCACCGCGGGGGCCGCGTCATCGCGCAGGACGGCCTGGGCGGACACGAGCAGATTGCGCGCGAGGGCGTACGAGCCGGCGTCGACCGCCGCCCCGGCGACGAGCAGCAGGGCGTCGGCGTTGCGCTTGAGACCGTCGAGGTCGATGCCGCGGTCGGCGAAGACCGCCTCGCACTCCTCGCGGGGAAGCGAGCGCGGCTCCATCTCGCGCTTGCGCAGCAGGTCGGCGAGCTCGGCCGAGGCGGGCTCGGAGAGCGACGGGTCGAAGACGGGGCAGGTCTGGTAGCACGCGAGCCCCGCCGCGGGGTCGTCCACCATGAAGAAGGCGTACCCCAGCCAGTAGAGCGCGAGACCCAGGTCGGCCGGGTTCCAGACGACGTCGAGCATGCGCCGCAGCACGTCGATCTCGCTGCGGTAGTCGAACACGCTGAAGTAGCAGCGCGCGAGGCGCAGGTGGCTCGCGGCGACCGTGGGGGCGAGCTCGACGCAGCGCCGCGCGTGGGCGATCGCCTCCTCACCCCGCTCGATCGAGGAGGCGAGGACCGAGGCGAGCCGGTAGTGGCTCAGGAAGTACTCGTCGGAGCAGAGCCGCAGCTCGCGGCCGTCGGCGGCCTCGGGGCAGCGCACTGCGTAGAGCGCGCGCGAGGCGTAGGAGTCGAAGTAGCGGTACTTCTTGGTGGCGGAGTCGGCGAAGAGACCGCTCCCGTCGCACGTGCCCACCATCGCGTCGAGCTGCTCGCACGCGAGCAGGGGGTTGCCCTGGACCGTCCGCTGCGCCGCCCGCATGCCCGCCTGGAGCCCGTAGATGTCGCTCAGCGCGTCCACCACCTGGGCCTTCGCGGAGAAGTCGATCGTCTTGGACTTCACGCGCTCGAGAATCCCGTCGCAGGCGCCGCGCAGGTAGAGGTTCTCGGTGCGGTCGTGGACGTCCTTGAGCGCGTCGAGCGCCGCCTGCTCGCCGCCCCGCTCGTACGCGTCGAGCACCTCCTCGGCCATGGCCTTGCGCGCGCCGTCCTCGTAGATGCCGAGGTCCCTGACCCGCTCGGCGTGCAGGAGGCCGGCGCGGCGGGCATCGAACTCGTGCTCGTCGAGCTCTGCCGAGGCGTCGCAGCCCTCGGGATGGAACATGGGGTCGTCCGCGTCACGGAGCGAGTCGACGGCGAGCATCTCCCAGTCGGGGCCGAGGTCGAACACGCCGCCCGCCGCCTCGAAGATGGTGAACGGGTCGCGCGAGAACGCCTCGAGGGCGCCCTCGGCCGAGAGCGCATCCACGAAGACCTCGCGCTCGAACGAGACGGAGGCCACGCATTCGAGGTCGCGCTCGCCGAAGAGCTCCCCGGGCAGCGCCTCGAAGAAGTCGGAGAGGCCGTCCAGGTCGACGAGGTCGTCGAAGTCGTCCGGCTCGGAGGGGTCGTGCCGATTGGCCGAATCGTCCGGCTCGTCGAACCCAAGGGAGCCGTCGATCTCGTCGATCCCGCCCAGTTCGTCCAGCCCGTCCAGCCCGTCGAACCCGGTGAACGGGGTGTGCGGGCTCTCGCGCCAGCAGTTCACCGTGACCTCGCGGACCTCCTCGCCCGCCCAGAACGCGACCGCCGCGACGACGACCGCCATGTGGATCGCGTAGCGCGCCGACATGCCGTTGCGCCACTCGGGCCCGGACACCTCGATGCCGCCCGCCTCGCCGTTGGAGACGAACCAGGGCATCATGTCGGACGTGGGGCACTCGACGTCGACGATCATCGTGCCGGACGCCGCGTCGAAGCGGAAGGCCTGCTCGAGCCGGTACGGGAGCCGCAGCGACTCGCACCCGCGCGAGAACGAGAGACGCACGTCGAGGCCCGACCCGCCCGTCTCGGGGCGCGGCAGGTCGACCGTCCCCGCGAGGAACGGCGCGGCCTTCTCGGACACGTGGTCGATGATCCATGCGTCGAGCTCGGCCGCCTGGCCCTTCGACGCCGTCTGCACCACGCCGGCCCGGTCGAGCATCTCGACCATGATCACGAAGCGGTTGAGGAGCGACTCGGCCTCGAGCAGCATGCGGGCGCCCTCGGGGCTCACGTGGTCGCGGTCGAACCGCACGTAGAACGCGTTCACGTACTCGCTCGTCCTGACGAGGACGACGTCGGGGCCGTCCGAGGGCGAGCCCGACCCGCCGCCCGCGCCGAGGAACGAGAGCCCGCCCACGCCCGCGGCGCGCAGGGCCGACCGCACGAGCGACGCGATGTCGCCGCCCGCGGGACCCGACGCCGCGCCGGCGACGTTCGAGGACGCGCGGTGCTGCTGACCTGCGGTGATGAACGGCGGGACCGCCATGGAGAGCCCGTGGGCGGGAAGCTCGATGATGCCCGCGGTGATCGTCCCGGTCTCGCCGTCGCCCGACCGGAAGGGCATCGAGCCGACGATGTGGAGGCCGTGGACCCCGGGGACCTCGGGCCCGAACAGCTGGTCGAGCACCGAGGAGGCGGACTCGGGCGCGACGTCGGAGGGCTCGAGTCCCTCGAGCCCCGCGTCGCGCATAGCCTCAGCGATGTATGAGACAACGCCGGGAGGGTCGAGCAGGGGGTGCCGCTCGCACCGCGAGGCGTCGTCGAGGAAGGAGCGCAGGGCGTCGAAGAGGTTCGACGTGGCGAGGTGGTTGAGGATCTCCCTGACCCCCACCGTCTCGAGCGAGACGCCGCGCTTGCGGGGGAAGAGCCAGAACGCGAGGAACGAGACCGCGACCGCCGAGACGAGCGGGAGGTTCGCGCCCGCGTCGCCCAGGTCGACCCGGGAGCCGGCGATGGTGAACGTTGCCTCGGGCCGCTCAGCGTACTCGGCTATGCGCAGGGACCTTCCGCGGCCCATCGAGACCTCGACGCAGCCGGTGCCGTCGGTGCGGTCGGAGTAGCGCTTGAACTGGACGTCGGGCACGCAGGCGGGCGGCATCGCCTGGACGCTCCCCACGGAGAACGCCCGGCCGAACGCGTCGACGAGCGCGACGATCTGCACGGAGGACCCGGGGGCCGGCTCGGCGCCGTCCGTGGACTCAACCAGGTACGCGACGGAGCCCGGGGGAAGGGGCAGGCCCTTGTAGGCGAGCGCGTACGAGGTCCCCTCGGGCTGGTCGGCGAGATGCGGGACGGGCTCGAGCCTCGCCTTGGCGGGGAGGACTATGTCGCCCGACTCGGACGGGACGATGCCCGCGGCCGAGGCGCCCTCGGCGTCGCGGTGCGCGATGCGCTCGAACAGCCCGGCCGCGCGCGAGAGCAGGCCGCTCTGGCGGGTCTCGGGGACCGCGCCCGAGGTCGCCGCCTGCGCGGAGGCCGCCGCGGGGCCCGCGAGGACCGCCGGCTCCGCGATGGCGGGCGGCAGGGACGGGCGGCAGACGGCAGGCTCCACGTCGGGCCACCGGTCGTCGTCAGGCCACCGGTCGTCGCCGGGCTGGGCCGCGGCGGACTCTGTGAGTAGGTTCTCGTTCACATCGATCCCCATCCCCGCTGCTCGAGACTGATACTAGGAGACTGGTACTGGAAAGGATAGTCGAAAGGCCGGCGCGCGGAGCCGGGAGGCGGCGCGTCGCCGGGCTGAGGTCATAACCGATTCAGGCTAAGTTTCCCACAAGCCGGGGCGTTCAACCCGCGAACGGGCCTCAATCGACAATTTCACTTGAAAGCGCCGCCCGCGGACACAGCGCCTCCCGCAGGACGCGAACGTCTCGAGGGCGCCCGGCGGAGCGTGGGAGACGTCCGGCGGAGCGCGGCGGGGCACCTCAGCAGCATGCGACGGCCGTTCTCGCGCCTCTCGCCGCCAGTTTCGGCTTCGTGTCCACGAACCGACCACAACTGTGCGAATATATGGCGGTTGTTCATCAGGGGGCGCGGGTCCCGACCGCCTCCGTCCGGCAGGGCCGCCGTCATCCGACACGGCCGCCGCCGCACGGGGAGGTCGCCGCCGCCCTAAAGTCTATCGAAGAGAGGCTCGTCATGGCAGAAAGTACTGTGGGCCGCGAGCGGCTCGGATCGCGGCTCGGGTTCATCCTGGTCAGCGCCGGCTGCGCCATCGGTCTGGGCAACATCTGGCGTTTCCCCTACATCACGGGGCAGTACGGCGGCGCGGCGTTCGTCCTGCTCTACCTGCTCTTCCTCGCCATCTTCGCGCTGCCCGTCCTCATCGTCGAGTTCACGGTGGGCCGCGCGTCGCAGAAGGGCATCGCGCGGTGCTTCGACACGCTCGAGCCCAAGGGGACAAAGTGGCACCACTACAAGTGGTTCGGCCTGGCGGGCAACTACCTCCTCATGATGTTCTACACCGTGGTCGCCGGCTGGATGCTCGCGTACTGCGTCTTCAGCATCACGGGCGCCTACGACGGGGCCGACTCCGCCGCGGCGAGTGCCCTCTTCAGCGGCTTCCTCGCCGACCCCGGCCAGCTCATCTTCTACATGTTCCTCATCGTCATCATCGGCATCGCCTGCACGTTCGCCGGCGTCCAGAAGGGCGTCGAGCGCGTGACGAAGGTCATGATGGTCGCCCTGTTCGCGCTCCTCCTGCTGCTGAGCATCCACTCGTTCTTCCTCGAGGGCGCCGAGGAGGGCTTCAAGTTCTACCTGCTCCCCGACTTTGGCAAGCTCTTCCAGAGCCCCGAGTTCTTCACCGAGGCCGTCTTCGCCGCGATGAGCCAGTCGTTCTTCACGCTCTCGATCGGCATCGGCTCCATGGAGATCTTCGGCAGCTACATCGGGCGCGACCGCAGGCTCACGGGCGAGGCCGTGCGCGTGGCCGGGCTCGACACCTGCGTCGCCCTGCTCGCCGGCTTCATCATCTTCCCCGCGTGCTTCGCCTACGGCGTCCAGCCCGACAGCGGCCCGAGCCTCGTCTTCATCACCCTGCCGAGCGTCTTTGCGCAGATGCCCGGCGGCGACATCTGGGGCGCCCTGTTCTTCCTGTTCATGAGCTTCGCGGCGCTCTCGACCGTCATCGCCGTGTTCGAGAACATCATGAGCTTCACGATGGACCAGTGGGGCACGCCGCGCAAGAAGGCCTGCATCATCAACGGCATCCTGCTGCTCGTGCTGTCGATCCCCTGCGCGCTCGGCTTCAACGTGTGGAGCGGGTTCACGATCCCCGGCATCGGCGACATCCAGAGCATCGAGGACTTCATCGTCTCCTACAACCTCCTGCCGCTCGGCAGCCTGTTCTTCCTGCTGTTCTGCACCCGCAAGCTCGGGTGGGGCTTTGACAACTTCCTGGCCGAGGTCGACGCGGGCGATAAGGGCATGCGCTTCCCCCGCTGGGCGGCCGGCTACATGAAGTACGTCCTGCCGGTGCTCATGATCATCGTCTTCATCGCCGGGTGGATCCCCTACATCCAGAAGTGGATGGGGCTCGCGTAGCGAGAGACGACCCGCGGGCGGCGAAAACTTGGCTCGCGGGCGCGACATAGCGGCAAGCGGAGGGGGTCTCCCGGAGGGTTCTCGGGAGGCCCCTTTTCGTGTGCGAGTGGGCGCGCAC
>CAYMHQ010000088.1:0-10332 GCA_964390275.1 uncultured Coriobacteriaceae bacterium | reverse complement strand
CGACCATAGTTTCGCCCGAGATGATGGACACGCGGCTGATGAACTCGGCCGCCGTAGACGAGAAGAGCCTGCGAATCGGCAGTTTTCTGCCATTCTTCGAGCTGCCTGGTCACCTTGCGCTTAAGCATACATCTACCTCGGCAAATAGCCTGATTGCCTACGAAATGCGGAATTTCTAACTGGTAGAATCCGACGAATTGCAGAGATTTCAGGACGGACAGATGCGGGCATGCCGATCGGGTCGTGCATCGCAACTGTTGTGGATTGCGGATGGGGCTCCAGATTGGGGGTTGCGGAATTAATGTTAGAGGCTATAATCAGAAAAAACCTCCGAGAACGGCTGTTAAAGAATTGCGTTAAGGAGCCGTGGCAGGGAGCCATGGCGGGGAATCGCGCAAGGAACAGGGGGAAGCTGATGCTGTGCCAGTTCACGTTCAAAAACCATCGGTCGTACAGGGACGAGACGGTGCTCTCGTTGCAGGCGACCCCGATGAAGGAGTTCGAGCGCTCGCTCATCGAGTGCGAGGACGGCCAGAGGTTTCTTCCCGTGGCGGTGGTCTACGGCCCGAACGCCGGGGGCAAATCAAACCTCATAGAGGCTTTCAAGCATGTGAACTACACCGTTACAAGGCCAATCTACGTCCTTGGCAGGGGTGTCGGGGGACCCGAGATGGAGAGCACGCTCGTTCCCCTTTCCGCTGGGTTCGTGTTTGACGGGACATCTTCCTCCGACCCTTCCGAGTACGAGCTCTACTATCGTTCCGACGGGTACGAGTTCCGCTACGCCCTGTCCATCAAGAAGGGCGAAATACTGTACGAGGGGCTGTGGCGGCGGAAGCTCGGTGCGTCGCGTGCGGCCACCCTGTTCGAACGCGAGGGCTCTGAGGTCGTGCTTGGGGTGCTGCTGCGCAAGGAGAGTGTCCCCACGGACTTCAATCCCCTGCTTCCCTATTTTTCGTTTCTTTATATGAACTGCGACCTGCCCGTGGTGGCCGATGCCGCGAGCTGGTTCCTGACCACCGCGATAATCGACTTCAACAGCTTTTCCCACGAGCGCATCCTCGAGAAGCAGCTCGACGAAGAGGATTCGCCAAAGATCGCGCGCTTCCTCAAGGCGGTCGACGTCCATGTCGAGGGGTTCCGCGTCGAGGAAGACCCGGTGTGCGGCCGACGAGTGCTCGTGAAGCACGTCGTGAACGGCAAGGAGTATGAGCTGCGCCTCTGCGAGGAGTCGTCGGGCACCCAGAAACTCATGGGGCTTGCCACCATTGTCTTCAACGCGCTCGAAGAGGGAAGTGCGCTCGTGGTGGACGAGCTCGACGCGAAACTGCACCCCAAGCTGCTCCGTTACCTGGTCCTTCTGTTCAAGGACCCTGAGGTCAACAAAAAGGGCGCGCAGCTCATCTTCACGTCGCAGGATATCTCCACCATGCGCAACGACGTTTTTCGCCGGGACGAAATCTGGTTTGCCGCCCGCGACGAGAACGAGGTGAGCCAGCTGTGGTCGCTCGCCGACATCCATGAAGCCAACGGCAACCTCGTGAGCAGCAAGGCCGCCTTCGACAAGCAGTATCTTGCCGGTCGCTATGGCGCCGATCCCTACCTCACGCGCATCGAGGAATGGGAGTAACGATGGCTGCCAAGAACATCGACGTCTGGCGAGGCGACAGACGTGAGGGGAAGGTCCGCTATGTGCGGGCGCCCCGGCATCTTCTGGTATGCGAGGATAAGGGAGTTGAGTTGCGCGTCCTTGAATGGGCGGTGCCCGCGCTCGGTGCCGCGGACGGCCGTAGATTGGCTATCGTCTGCGGCGGCGGGGAGCGCGCGTCGCGTCTTGTCGATTTCGCGGTTGAGTACTGCCGCTATTCGCCTGAGACGTTCAACCACGTCTGGCTCATTTTCGACGAGGACGCTTTCCTGCCGGCGGAACGCGGCGGCGTGGAATATCGGTGCGCGGACCTGTCAGACGGATGCCAGACGTTTCACGCGCTCTGGTGCGGCCCAATGACCAAGGCGGAAGAGCTGGTTGACGAGATGGGGCCGTATTTGAGCGGCAAGTAGACCGTTCGTGTTGGCTGCGATATCACGCGGTTATGGACTGGTCGGAAGCAACCCGATTGATCAAGAACTCTACGGTCGAATGCGGTATCGCCGGTTTTGGGATATTCGATGGACACGCAATTATGGATTGCCATATGTCACGATAACGTGATAAAGTAAATATTACGAGCAGAGAGGGAGCAACTTCGATGCCGACGCTCGCGAGGTTTTACGGGATAGTCATGCGCATGTATTTTCTCGGATCGGAGCACAACCCGCCGCATGTCCATGCGATATGCTGCGATGACACGGCTGCTTTTGACATCAGGACCGGCGAGATTATCGACGGGCAGTTGCCGAAGCGCGCGGCTGATATGGTGCGCGAGTGGATAAAAATGAATAGGATCGCGCTTTTGGAGATGTGGGAGACGCAGGAGTTCAGAAAGCTCGATCCGCTCGATTGAGGAGCGAACATGCTGTTCCATAAGGTGAAAGACGTCATCGCGTTGCCCGACATGAGGCTCAGCGTGCAATTCGTCAACGGTACTACAAAGCTATATGACGTGAAGCCGCTCAAGGAGCGCTTCCCTGTCTTTGAAACGCTCGAGGATGGTTCTCTTTTCGAGGAGGTCGCAGTGGACCAGGGCGGCTGCGGAATCGTCTGGAACGACGACATCGACCTGTCCTGCGACGAGCTGTGGGAACATGGCGTGGAGGTCGAGACGCCCTTCGACGGGTTGATGGCGTTCTCGGAGGCCAGCGAACTGTGGGGTCTGAGCGAGTCTGCGCTGCGCAAGGCGATCTCATACGGGAAGATTGTCCCGGGGGTTGACGCTCGGAAGTACGGGAAGCAGTGGATCATCACTCGCAAGGCCATGAACCGCGAGTACGGCGAGCCGATCGGGGTCTGAGCGCCGTTCGAGAGCGGTTGGGCGATTTCAACTAGCCGATTCCGTGACAATTGCGCCCTCTGCAAGTAGGTGATTCCAACGTTATCGTAGATGGAGCCCATATTCTCAAATCTGTCGTCTATACCCGACAAATAACGAGAAATTTGTCGGGTATAGACGACGATTGCCAACTCTATGAAGGAAGTCGTCGAGACGGTACGGGGCGAGGTCTTGTTTACGACACCGCGCTGCTCGAGAACGAGGTGGCGGTGGCCCTCCATGACAGGTTCGGCGAGGGTCTGTTCTACCTTAAGTCCCCCAAGAACAAGATCGACGTCGATTTCTACGTGCCCGAAGAGGGGCTGGCCGTCCAGGTGGCGTATTCGGTTGCCGGCCGGGCGCGCGCTCGCGAGGCGGACGGGCTGCGGACGTTGCTGGCGTCACCGCCAGTTGCGCACGATCTCGACGGCCTCTTCGCGCGAGTGAACGCCCAGCTTGGCGTACACGTGGCGGATGTGACCTTTGGCGGTGTTGTGCGAGATGAAGAGCTCGGCCTCGATGTCCGGGGCAGCGCGGTTCTGGGCGAGGAGGGCGAGCACCTCCTCCTCCCGCCGTGTCAGGCCGAAGTGACGCGCGACGCGGGCGCACCGGGCGTCCAGCTCCTCTCGTGTGGCCCCATCGCCGACCAGTGCTGCCAGTCCGGTTGCCGTGCCGCCTTCTTGTTCGATTGCCGCTGTCGCTGGGGTGGTGCCAGACGGCGTCTGGCCCGCCGGCGCCGGGCGGATGCCCCACGTGGTGGCGAAGTCGCGCTCCGAAAGCAGCAGCATGCTCAGCAGCACAAGCGCGACCACCGTGGCGTCCAAGGGCAGACAGAGCGCCTCCACCGAACCGTTCGACCAGGTGAGCAGCGCTTTTCCGGCGAAAGACCCGGCGGCGTGGGCCAAGGTGCTGCACCCCTCGACGATGCCGAAGAGCCAAGCCGCGTGCACGCCGTAGCGAAAGCAGATGCTGCTCAGGACGAACGCCATGAAGAGGCTGAACCCGGTGAAGCCGGCGTAGGCAAGTGTGTGCGCTGCCTCAGCGAGCGGGTTCGTTCCCAGCGTGAAGAGGAGTAGGGCGCACACCATAAGGGGCGGGCAGAGCTTGTAGAGGAGGCGCGGGTCGAACCGGTCGAAGCCCGCGGTGCACGCCGCGAACAGGATGCCTGCCGCGAGCAGGCTGCCGAGCTGCCCCATCACCGCCGACCCGCCGGCCAGGTGCATGAGCATGAAATGGGCGAACGAGAACACGGCCATGATGAGCGCGGGACGCCACGGGAAGCGCCACGAGCGGCTCACCGTCTCGGACTCGGGCTCGCGCGAGGCGCTCTGTTTCGCGCAAATCATCAGCAATATGCAGCTCAGGACGGGCAGGGCGAACGTCACGACGGCTGAGACGGGCAGGGGCAGCGGCGTCAGGACGAAGTAGGCGAGCGGGGCCAGGGCGAACGACGCGGCGTAGGTGGGCCAAGAGGAGCGCATGGGGCATCGGGCAATCTGCTCGTTCCACAGCAGGTAGAGCAGGGCGAGCGCGCTTCCCTCGCAGAGCGAGGCGACGACGGCGACCGCAGGCGCGGCGACTCCGCTGGTGGGGAGGCGGGAGGCGGCAAGGGAGAGGAGGGGCGCCACGGTCGCGAGCACGCCCCCGATGACGAGAGCGCGGGTCGAGTAGAGGTCGGTGCGTCGCCGGTTGCAGACGAACGCGAGGGCGATGAGGACGACGCCGTGGACGAGCGCGCCCACGCTGCCCGGGGCCCCTCCTGCGCCCGCCAGCTGGTTGCGGATCCCGGGCATGCAGAGGGTCCACGCCAGGAAGAGCCCAAAGCCGAGCAAATGCCCCATTGTTCGCGACTGGTTCACTCCGCCGCCCCTCCTTCCTGCCGCTGTTACGATGACGGTTGCCACGGATGCGGAGCATGATAACCCACGCGGGGCGGGTGGGGATGCCAGGTTGTGTGCGTTTTTGCCCGTCCGGGTTTGGCGGCGACCGACTGTGACATGTACCAGCTGATTTGTCTGGCAACAACACCCGAGGGTTGGAAAAACGACCCCTGCAAAAACCGCCCCGTTCCGCGTATTCGACCCCTTGAGACAACCCTGCTGGTCGGCTTGGCTGTCCTATCGTGCGTCCCGTCATCACGTTCCGCCGTCACGGAGGTATCGCATGGGCATGGGAATCATTGAAGGCATCGAGAACAGACAGGTCGCACGCAGGGACTTTGTCGCGTGCGCTGGGATCGCCGCGGCGGGCGTTGCTGCCGCGATGGGCGCGCTGGGCGCCGGGACCGCGCGGGCCGAGGGCGCGCAGGGGTCGCAGAGCGCGGGCGATGAGGTGGCCGAGGAGGTTGACTCGCTGACGGTCACCACCACGCCCGACCAGGCGATCGCGCCGGAGGACGTGCGGGACAACGTCGCCTACAACAAAGAGCGCGGCGCCGAGGACCCGGACTACGGCGCCAAGATCGTGCACGTCTTCGGTGCGAACTCGATCATGGACTACTACCTGTTCGACGGGTTCACGGGCATCGGCGTGTACGAGAAGAACGAGTCCATCCACGTGGGCGACCTCGTTATGGAGCCGGCGGGCGGCGTGATGGGGAGCGTCGTGCTCAAGGACGGCGGTGCGGGCGACGTCGACTCCCTCGTGCGCGACGTGCGTTCGATGGTCTACACCACGCCCGACGGCGCGGAGGTGCAGCTCAAGGCCCAGTCGCTCCACGGCGCGCAGCCGGTTCGCGACGGCATGGTGGTCTTCGCTGACAACAAGCCCGGCAAGCTGGCGCGCTCGGTGACGGTGCCCCTGTCGCTCTTCGACGCGGAGCTCCCGCGCGGCCTCAACTACCTGCTCCAGAACCCCGACTCGGGCAAGCACAACACCTCGGGCGACGACAACGGCTTCACCGAGACCACGCTCAAGTTCTGGTACAACGAGGACGACCAGGTGCACGAGGGCCTTCAGCACGTCTACACCAAGTATGCCTACAACGGCTCGCGCAACTACTGGCTCTACATCGAGAGCGAGAACCAGGTCGACGTGCGCTTCGACAAGCTCGGCACGGGCGACCCCGATTCGCCCGACTACGTTCCCGGCACCGCGATCAACATGAGCGTGCGCGAGCCTGCGTTCGACGGGTGCCATGCCGAGGCCGAGGCGGACGCCGCCAACCCCGGGCGCCTCGGGTTCTCGGTGCGCATCGACGACCTGTTCTTCTTCGACCCGGAGGACCCGGCGGTCGTCCAGAACGCCTCCCTCACGAACCAGCGCGAGTTCCAGTTCTGGAAGGCCGAGGTCACCGGCGACAACACCGCGCTGCTCGGCGATGTGCAGGTGTCGTGCGACCTCGACTGCCCGGGCGGTCTGTTCTTCAGCATCTCGTGCGACGAGGTCGCGGCGGGCGAGTTCGAGCTTGCGGTGAGCTGCTCCGCGGGGCGCGGGACGGGCTGGCCGACGGAGTGGAGCGAGAAGCCTGCGGTTATCAGGGTTCGCGTGAAGTAGGTCGACGCGCGTCGGGGAACGACGTAAACACGATAAATCAAACTCGTAATCAATTTACGAAAGGACAACCATTATGAAGTGTGGAATCAAGAGCGTCTCGCGTCGTGGGTTCGTTGCCGGAGCGGCCGGGATCGCTGGGGTCGCGGCGCTGGCGGGTGCGGGCATGCAGGTCGGGTTTGCGCATGCCGATGCGGCGGCCGGCACGGCGGAGGGCGAGGGGGAGAGCGCGCAGGAGTGCGACGTCCTCGTTATCGGCGGCGGCATCTCGGGCGCGCTGGCGGCCCTCTCGGCTGCCAATGCGGGCGCGGATAGCGTCGTGCTGTGCGAGAAGCAGGGCTTTATCGGCGGTTCGGCCGCCCTGTCCAGCGGCTTTATGGTGACGGTCGACAACGGCAACTTCGCTGAGACCATCGACGATTCGTGGGACAAGATGTCCTCGGTGCTCCACGGTGTTCACGACCAGTCGCCCGACACGACCTATCCCAACTGGGATCGTCTCCAGGCCCTGTTCGCCGAGCAGAGCGCCACGATCGACTTCATGCTCGGCCTGGGCATGACCGCCGAGTTCGGCGAGAAGTCCACCGCGGTCACCATGTGGGACGGCAAGGGAGCCGGCATGATGGACGGGCTCGCCAAGGCGATGGACGCGAACGGCGCCATCGAGGTCAAACTCGACAGCCCGGCGACCGAGATCCTGCTCGACGATTCGGGTGCCGTGTGCGGCGCGAGGTTCGAGGGCAAGGATGGCGCGTTCACCGTTTCCGCCAAGAAGGTCGTTCTGGCGTGCGGCGGCGCCTCGCATAATGAGGAGATTCTCGAGAACTACATCCCCGGGACTGCTGTTGTCGACCTGGACAACCAGTCTGCGGCGGGCAACACGGGCGATGGCTTCACGATGTGCGAGGAGCTGGGCGCCCAGTTCTACCCCACCATGTCACTCGAGGAGGGCGGCGCTTCGACTGACGCCGCGTGGAAGAGCGACACCGGGTTCCGTCCGAGCACGAACGACAAGCTCATCGTCGACGCCGAGGGCGCGCGGTTCACGAACGAGGCCCCGAGCGGGTCGGGCGCGGGCCAGATTCTTGTGTACTACATGGTCGACCACGCCTCCCCCAAGTACTGGTGCGTCTATGACGCGGCCACTGCCGACGCGGACACCAAGACGGCGCTCGACAAGGGCGTCGAGGCGGGCTGCGTGTGCTTTGGCGAGACGGTCGAGGCGCTCGCCGAGGCCATGGGCGCCGACCCGGCGACGCTCTCCGACGCGTTCTCGGCATACCAGGACGCCTGCGCCACCGGCGAGGACAAGGAGTTCGGCAAGGCGGCCGAGAAGCTCGTCGCCTACGACGAGAGCGCAGGCCTCTACGCCATCTACCTGCGTCCGAGCAGCTGGGGCACCATCGGCGGCGTTGTGACCGACGAGGACTTCCACGTGCTCGACGAGGCGGGCGAGCCCATCGCCAACCTGTTCGCCGTGGGCGAGATGAGCAACCGCGAGTTCTTTAGCGTGTTCTACGTGGGCGGCAACTCGCTCGCTCTCAACTCGACCGCCGGCCGTCTCGCCGGCGCCACCGCCGTCGCCGAGATGTAGGGGAAGATAGGCGAGCGCGGGTGCGCGCGCTGGGCGATGGCCGAGCGATAACTGGGTGATAGCGAGGAGGGGGGCTGGTCGAGATGGCCGGCCCCCTTTTTGTGCGGTTGAGGCTTGGCGAGGGGGCGGAGGTCGTGCGGTCCCAGGTCATCCATGACGGAGGCGCCGACAAGGTGTTCTTCCATTTCGAACGGCCCACGCAGGACGGCTTCGACTCCGCCCGCTGCGAACTACACTCGTACACATGGACGACGTGGGAGGGGCATTTCTCAAGCGCTGATATACGCCGGTTCGAGGAGCTCCTCCGCGGCAGCGCGTGCTGAGGCTGCAGCATCTCTGCACGCTCGGTGGTGGCGAGCTCTCTCTGCCCGTCCTCCAAACTTGCTATCCGAACTCGCTATCCTTTGAAAAATGGGTGTTTCAAGCCCCGCAAACCTTTGAAAAATGGGTGTTTCGGCACCTCTGACCCTTTGAATTTTGGGTGTCCAGCAACTATACTACCTGGTAACTGGCCTGAATTGGCCTGAATCAGCTTGAATTATCGAGGAAGTCGGTTCGAAAGGACGCCCTATGCTCAAACGGTCGATCATGGACGACTTGGTCGCGTGGAAGTCGCGCCCCCACCATCCCCTGGTGCTGAGCGGGCTGAGGCAGACGGGCAAGACCTACATCGTCGGGGAGTTCGGCCGCCGGAACTACGAGAGCGTCGTCTACCTCGACCTGCGCGCGAACCACAAGGTGCACGGGGCGTTCGACGGCAACTTCGACGTGGGGCAGATGGTGCTGTCCATCAGCGCGGCCACGCCCGGCGCACGGTTCGTCCCCCACAAGACGCTGCTCATCCTCGACGAGATCCAGGACTGCCCCAACGCGCGAAGCTCGCTCAAGTACTGGGACCTCGACGGGCGATACGACGTCGTGGCCACTGGCAGCTTCCTCGGCGTCAAGGGGTTCCGCGAGGCGTGCCCGCGCGGGATTCCCGTGGGGTATGAGGAGCAGCTCGCGATGCACCCGCTCACGTTCCGGGAGTTCCTCGTCGCGAACGGCGTGGGGGAGGACGTCTTTGAGCACGTTCGTGCCTCGATTGACGAGGGAATGCCGGTGCTCAAGACCGTGCACGAGAGTCTCCGCTCGCTCTACCTGCAGTATCTCATCGTCGGCGGAATGCCCGAGGCCGTCTCGCAGTTCCTGGTGACGCGCGACGTCAACGCCACGCGCAATGTTCAGCGGCGAATCCTGACCTCCATCCGCGACGACTTTGGCCGGCAGAAGGGCCCCGACGGCAACGACCGCGTGAACGAGGTGCTCAAGCTGCGTGCCGAGGCGTGCCTCGACTCGCTGCCCGCCCAGCTCGCGAAGGAGTACAAGAAGTTCCAGTTCAGCCTGGTGGAGGCGAGGGGGAAGAGCACCGAGAAGGCCGACGGGCTGCAGTACCTCATCGACGTGGGCCTCGCCGTGCGCGCCTGCAACCTGCGCGAGATCTCGGCCCCGCTCGAGGGCGCGAAGATTCCCTCGGAGTTCAAAGTGTTCTACGCGGACACCGGGCTGTTAATGTCGCAGCTCGAGCCGGGGACCGCTGCCCGGGTGCTCACCGGCGACCTGAGCGCCTACAAGGGGGCCGTCGCCGAGAACATGGTGGCGTCGGCGGTCGCATCGAACGAGGTTGACCTCTACTACTACCATGCGCCGAGCGGCTCGCCCGAGCTGGACTTCGTCTTCAGCTACCGCGGGGAGCCGACCATCGTCGAGTGCAAGTCCACCAACAACCGGGCTACCAGCATGAAGTACGTCCTGTCCAAGCCGGCGAAGTTCGGCGTCCACCCCGCCATCAAGCTCGCCGACACGAACGTGGGCGCGGGCGAGGGCTTTGTCACCCTGCCCCTCTACGCGCTCGGGTTCCTCGACTTCAAGCCGAAGATTCCGCTGGTACCGCCCGTCGTGGTGCCGACAATCGAGGGGACGAGCGCCGGGATGCCGGCGGAGTAGGGGAGCTTCACGAAAAGGGCCGGCGCCCAGGTGGGACGTCGGCCCTTCGCGCTCGGCTGCTCGCGAGTCGTTTCGCGCCGCTCGCCGCGCTCCTTGCGCTCTCCTTACAGCTCGGTCTTCGTTTCCGGGAAGGCGCCGGTCGCGGCGACGGTGCCGGCCAGCCAGCCAAAGGTCATCGCGGTCGCGTGGCTCACGCCGCCGATGGCGACGGGGTAGTCCTGCAGGATGCGGCCGCCCATGTTGTTGCCGGCGGCGTAGAGGCCCTCGATGGGCTGGTAGTCGTAGTCGACG
>CAYMHQ010000087.1:0-10352 GCA_964390275.1 uncultured Coriobacteriaceae bacterium | reverse complement strand
TGTCGCCGACCTCGACCGCGGTGATCTTGCCGCCCTCGATGGTGACGGTCACCGGCACCTTGCCGCCGATGCCCTTGCCCTCGGCGGTGTACACGCCGTCGGCGTAGCCGGAGGCGGTGGCAGCAGCGGCCTCCTCCTCGGCAACCTCGAAGCCGTACTGGCCCCAGATGTCGAGCGCGTCGGGGTCGGTCATGCAGAACTCGAGGAACGAGGCGGCCTCCTGGGGATAGGTGGCGCCAGCGGCGACCGCGCCGGGGTAGGAGATCGCCTTGTGGGAGTCAGCGGGGGTCGTGAAGGCGGCCTTGATGCCGGTGTAGCGGAAGACGTCCGAGCTGTAGACGAAGCCGCAGTCGCAGTCGCCGGTCGAGACATAGCTGGCGCAGGTGCCCACCTTGTCGCCGAGGTTGACCTTGTCGGCGATCTCGGGCGCGTACTCGCCGTCGTCGCCGTTCTCGCCGGTGTACAGGCCGACGGAGTACAGGGCCTGGTTGGCGTACTTGCCCGCGGGGACGGTCGCGGCGTCGCCGATGGCGATGGAGGAGATCTGGTCGCCGGCGACGTCGGAGATGCTCTCGATGGTGAGGTCGGAGTCCTCGGCGACGACGATGACGAGGTCGTTGTTGAACATGTTCATGCGGGTCGCGGAGTCGATCAGACCGGCTTCCTCGGCCTTGTCCATGGTGCCCTTGGAGGCGGTGATGAGGACGTCGACGATGGCGCCGCCCTTCATCTGCTCGACCAGGTCGCCGGAGGCCTTGAACTGGGTGTCGGCGAAGGCGACCTCGGGGTGCTGCTCGGTGTAGAGCTTCTGGACCTCGGGCATGGCCTTCTCGAGGGAGTTGGCGGCGAAGATCTGGAGGGTGACGCCCTCGCCCTCGGCGGGCGCCTCGGCGGACTCGGAGGCGAAGGAGTAGCCGGCGGGGATGGCGGCGATGGCCGCACCGGCCAGAGCGGTGTTCCTGACGAACGAACGACGATTCAGCTCAAAAGACATGTTTGCTCCTCATAACGTGTGCAGACACATGCTGACGACGCCCCAACGGCGCCGTCTACATGCAAGGATATCATGCTCCGGCGCGATACCGCACCGATGCCGGCAATCATTCACAATCCCAAACAATCCCTACAGAGGATAGTCGAAACTGAAAAGGGCATGAAGGGCGTGTAGCTGCCCGAACACGCCTGCGGGACCTCCTAGTGCCCGCCGCCGGCGGTCATCTTCATCGCATGGTCGAGCTGGTCGGCGACGGCCTCCCAGCACTCGCGCGCAGCCTTCTCGCTGCCGGGCATGTTGATGACGAGCGTCGTGCCGCGCTGCATGCAGACGGCGCGTGAGAGCATGGCGCGACGCGTCTTGAGCATCGAGTTCGCGCGGATGGCCTCGGCGATGCCCGGGACGTTGCGGTCGCAGACGTCCATGGTGGCCTCGGGGGTGACGTCGCGCATGGAGAGGCCCGTGCCGCCGCAGGTCAGGACGATGTTGGCGTGGGACTCGTCGGCGGCCTCCACGATGGCGCGCGCGAGGGATTCGCGGTCGTCCTTCACGACGACGTGCGAGACGACGGACCAGCCCTCGTTCTCGCAGATGAGCGAGGCGAGCGCCGCACCCGCGGTGTCGGAGGCGATGTCGCGGGTGTCGGAGGCGGTGACGATGGCGAACGTGATGTCCATTCTTGCTCCTTTCATGTGACGCGCGTTCGCGGCGGCGGACCCGTCGCGAACGTGCGCGAAACCTGACAGCCCGCCCGGGCGGCGCGTCCCGACGACCCATGCGGGCGCGACGAACGAGGCGGGCGCTTGACCCCTGGACGCCTAGAGCGCGCTCCCCTCGGGGAGGTCGATGCGGAGGCACTCGGCGGTGTCGCCGGGCACGAGGCCGCGGCTCTCCTCGGGCACGACGATGAGGCAGTTGCAGCGCTCGAGGTCGCCGAGCAGGGCGCTCGACTGGGTGCCGCACTCGCGGGCGACCCACCTGCCGTCCTCGGCACGCTCCACGTGTCCGCGCTGGTAGAACGCGCGGTCCTCCTTCTTCTTGATGGGCGCGGAGACCTCGGCGACAATCGACGGGCGCGAGAGCTCCGGGTACCCCTGCATGGCGCGCAGGGCGGGGCGGATGAGCAGCTCGAAGCCGACCGAGCACGCGGCGGGGTTCCCGGACAGGCCGAAGACCGGCTTGCCGGCGACCATGCCGAGCGTCTGTCGCTTGCCGGGGCGCAGGGACAGGTAGGTGAAGACCGTCTCGCCGCGCCGGGAGATGACCTCCTCGATGAAGTCGAAGTCGCCGCGGCTCGCCCCGCCCGAGGAGACCACGATGTCGCACTCCGCGAGCGCCCGGTCGAGCGCCGCGTCGATCGACGCCTTGTCGTCGGGCACGATGCCGTACACCCTGACGACGGCGCCCGCCTCGCGCCCCTGCCCGCGCAGGCACCACGTGTTGCTGTCGCGAATCTTGCCCGGGCCCGGCTTGACCGTCATGTCGACGAGCTCGCTGCCGATCGTGAAGAGGCCGAGCACGGGACGACGGTAGACCTCGACCGTCGCGGCGCCCGCCGAGGCGAGCATCCCGAGCGCGTAGGGCCCCACGACCGTCCCGCAGCCGAGCGCGACCTGGCCGGCCTTGAACTCCTCCCCCGCCTTGCGGACGTAGAGGCCCGCGGCGACGGGCTTGGTGAACGAGACGCGCGAGCCCGTTCCGCCCTCGCCTGACTCGACCTTAACGTCCTCGTACTTCACCACGGCGTCCGCGCCCGCGGGCATGGGGGCGCCGGTCATGAGACGCACGGTCTCGCCCGGGCCAACCTCCCCCTCGAACACCGAGCCGGCGCCGATGTAGCCCACGACGTCGAGCGCGACGGGGGCCTCGGCCGCTGCGGTCGCGAGATCGACCGAGCGCACGGCGTACCCGTCCATGGACGAGTTGTCGAACGGGTTGACGTCGATGTCGCTCAGGACGTCGCAGGCCAGGACGCGGCCGAGCGCGTCGTCGAGCGCGACCGTCTCGACGTCCAGCGGGTGCACGCGCTCGAGAACCCGCCCGAGGGCCTCCTCGACGCTTATCCTGGCATAGGGATCGAACATAGGCATGCTCTCCTCGTGAATGACCTTTGCGAAAAACGGTGTTGACGTGCATGCGCCACATGGTAGACGATTGCCGGCCCCGGGACGCCCACGGGCGACGATTCTGCACGCGGAATATTTCTCCCCGAGACGACAGCTATAATGGTTGCCACATTCCCGCCTCACAGACCTCGACCACCCCGGGACGACCGTCCCGGAAGAAAGGCGTGATGCTCATGCGACTGCTCCACCTGAGCGACCTGCACCTCGGCAAGCACGTGTGCGGGTTCCCGATGATCGAGGACCAGCGCGCCGTGCTGGGCCAGGTCGTCGACATGATAGGGACCCTGCGCGTCGACGCGCTGCTGCTCGCGGGCGACCTCTACGACAAGGCGAGCCCGGGCGTGGAGGCGGTCTCGCTCCTCGACTGGTTCCTCGACGCCGTCTCGGGCACGGGCGCGCCCATCTACGCCGTCGCGGGCAACCACGACTCCCCCGAGCGCGTCGCGTACGCGAGCTCGATCCTCGCAAGGCACGGCGTCTACATCTCGCCCGTGTACGACGGGACCGTGGCGCACTACAGCCTGGCCGACGAGCACGGCGACGTGACGTTCTGGCTTGTCCCCTTCCTCAAGCCGGCGACCGTGCGGCCATTCTTCCCCGAGGCGAAGATCGAGACGTACACCGACGCGCTCGGGGCCGTCATAGCGGCGTGCGACATCGACGGGACCACCCGCAACGTGGCGCTCTCCCACCAGTTCGTCACGAGCGGCGGCGTGGGGCCCGAGCGAACCGAGTCGGAGCTCTCCCTCGGCGGCATGGACAACGTCGACGCAAGCGTCTACGACCCGTTCGACTACGTCGCGCTCGGGCACGTCCACCGGCCGCAGCGCGTGGGCAGGGAGGAGGTGCGCTACAGCGGCAGCCCGCTCAAGTACTCCTTCTCCGAGGTCAACGACCCCAAGGGCGCCACACTCGTCGAGCTGGGAGCCAAGGGCGAGGTGAGGGTCGAACGCGCGCCGTTCGCGCCCCTGCACGACATGCGCAAGGTGAGGGGTACCGTCGAGGCGCTCTGCGACCCCGAGGTGCTGGCTGCGGCCGACCCCGAGGACTACCTCCACGTCACGCTCACCGACGAGGAGCCGGGTGTGAGCGCGCTCGACCGCCTGCGCGCCCACTACCCCAACGTCATGCAGGTCGAGTACGACAACTCGCGCGCGAGAGCGAGGGGCCTCGGCGAGGAGGACGCGGAGCGGCGCGAGAGCCTGACCCCGCTCGAGCTCTTCGAGGGATTCTACGAGGCGCAGAACGGGCGTCCCATGAACGACGCGCAGAGAACGATGGTCCTGGAAGAGCTCGCGAACGCGGAGGCGATGTAGATGAGGCCGGTACGACTCGAGATAAGCGCGTTTGGACCCTACGCGGGGGTCGTCGAGGTCGACTTCGAGCGACTCGGCTCGGAGGGGCTCTACCTCATCACGGGCGACACGGGCGCCGGCAAGACGACCATCTTCGACGCCATCTACTTCGCGCTCTACGGGCAGGCGACGAGCGAGCTCAAGGACCCCAAGTCCCTGCGCAGCGACTTCGCCGAGGCGACGGCGGTCTCGTACGTCGACCTCACGTTCCTCTACCGGGGCGAGGAGTACCGCGTGATTCGCCGTCCCGCCCAGACGCGGGCGAAGCAGCGGGGCACGGGTACCACGGACGCAAACGAGGAGGTTGAGTTCCACGCCCCCGGCAGGACGCCCGTCACCAAGCTGAAGGAGGCGAACAGGGCGATAGCCGAGCTCCTGGGCCTCACGGGGTCCCAGTTCGCGCAGATTGTCATGATTGCTCAGGGGGACTTCCGCAAGCTGCTCGCGAGCGACACGAAGGAGCGCAGCGAGATATTCCGCACGCTCTTCGGGACCGAGGCGCTCAAAAAGTTCGAGATCGCCCTGCTCGAGCGCAAGAAGAAGCTCGAGAACGACCTGGAGGGACAGAGGAACCGTCTCGCCACGCTGGCCGACCAGGCGCTGCGGAGCTGCGACCCCGAGACAGCGGAGGGCATCCGCGACCTGCTCGGGCGCTCCGTGGACGGGGAGACGATCGACGCCCTCCTGAGGCGTGCGCTCGAGACGGCCGAGGGAGACCTGCGACGTGCGGACGAGTCGCTCGCGAGGTCGGGGGAGGCCGTCGGGGAGCTCACGCGCCTGAGCGAGCAGACCCGCCGGGCGGCCGAACTGCGCGACAGGATCGGGCGGGAGACGGCGCGGCTCGTGGCGCTTACATCGGAGGCGCCCGCGCTCGAGGGGGCCTTGCGCGCCGAGGAGGCGCGCCTCCCTCAGCGCGACGAGCTCGCGGAGCGGGGCGCCGTCCTCAAGAGCGGCCTCGGCGCGTACGACGAGCTCGCCGAACGGGAGCGCGAGCTTACCGGCGAGCGAAAAACGGCCGCCGGGGCGCGGTCCGTCTGCGAGACCACCGCGAAGAGGCTCGACGTGCTCAAGGTCGAGCTCGATCAGGCGCACGAACGCTCGGCCGCGCTGCCCGAACTCCAGGGCGGCGCGGAGCGGGCGCGGCACGCGCTCGAGGAAGCGAACGCCCGGGTCGCCGAGACCGAGCGCCAACTCGCGCTCCACCGAGAACGCGCGAAGGCCCTCGCGCGCCTGGACGCAGCCGAGGCGGACGCCGCGAAGACCGAGGCGCTCCTCAGTGACGCCGAGACGAGGCGTACGGCAGCGCTCGAGCGCGCCGAGGAGGCCGAGGGCCGCCGAAAGACCCTCGAGGGCGCGCCCGCCGCGCTCGCGGAGTCGCGCGCCCTCGAACGCACCGCACGTGAGACGGTCACGCGGGTCGAGGGGGACCTCTCCGCCCATGAGGCCCTCGTCGCCGACCTCGACGCGGCCAAACGGGAGCGCGAGGCGGCGCAGTCGGCCTACCTCGAGCAGCGCGAGCGCACGCGGCAGGCCGACGAGCGGTACAACGCCCTCAAGGACGCCTACTACAGCGGCCAGGCGGGCGTGCTGGCGCGCGACCTCGCGGAGGGCGCCCCCTGTCCCGTCTGCGGGTCGACGCACCACCCGCACGTCGCGACGCCCCCGGAGAACCTCCCCACGAAGGCCCAGGTAGACAAGGCGCAGAAGGATGTCGCGCGGGAGAACGAGGCCCTCGCGCTCGCGTCGGGCGCCGCCGAGGGCGCACTTCGCGCACAGGACGAGCGCAGGGCGCGGCTCGATGAGTTCATCGGTCAGCACGGGGACAGGGAGGCCCTCGGACGCGAGCTCGCCAGTGCTAGGGACGTCCTCGCCGAGGCGCAGCGTCGCACCGCGCAGCTCGAGGCGGACGCCGCGGCACTCACCCGGGCGCAGACGGACCGCGAGCGCGCGACGCGCGAGGCCGAGGCCGCCCTGGCAGAGCGGGACAGCCTGCAAACGAGGCTCTCGGAGGCCCGGGTCGCCCGCAGCGCGGCGCAGGCCGAGGCGGAGTCGCTCGCCCAGCAGCTCACATGCCAGGACGCCGACGAGGCGCGCCTGACCCACGAGCGGGCGAAGGCCGACGCCTCCTCCTCCGCCGCCACGCTCCGGACGGCCGAACAGGACCTCGAGACCGCCCGCCGCAGCTCCGAGAGCGCGAAGGAGCTCGAGCGCGAGGTCGACCAGACGAGCCAGAGTCTCCAGCGGGAGCAGGCCGACGCCGCCGCCGCAGAGACGCGCGTCGCCGCCTGCGAGGCCAGGCTCGAGGGGGTGCGCGAAGGCCTCCCCTACCCCACGAGGGGCGAGGCGGAGGGCACCCTCGAACGCCTGCGGAGGGAGGTCGAGGGAATGGACCGCGCCCGGGAGCGCGCGAAGGAGGCGCTTGACGGCAACGCCAAGGCATCCGCGGCGGCCCGGGAGCTCATACGCGGCCTGAACGAGCAGCTCGAAGGCGTGGACCAGACGGCGGGCGCCACCGCCGAGGACGACCTCAGGGCCGAACTCGACCGGCAGAGCGCCCTCAGCGACGAACGGGCGGACGCGTACGCGCGCACCACGGCCCTCAGGGGCACGATCGCGTCCGTCGCCGAGGTGCTCAGGCGCATGGCCGCGCTCGAGGAGCGCATCTCCGACGTGCGTCCCCTGGCCAACACCGCCGCGGGGAGGCTCACGGGCAAGGACCGCATCAGCTTCGAGACGTACGCGCAGACCGTCTACTTCGACATGATGCTCGACGCCGCGAACCGCCGGCTCGACACCATGACGAACGGCCGCTACGAGCTCGTGCGCAGGAAGATGGCGGCCGAGGCGCTCGGCAACAGGGGCCTCGAGCTCGACGTGCTCGACAACTACACCGGCAGGGTGCGCGACGCCGGGACGCTCTCCGGCGGCGAGTCGTTCAAGGCGGCGCTCTCGATGGCGCTCGGCCTCTCCGACGTGGTCCAGGAGCGCTCGGGCGGCGTCCAGCTCGACACGATGTTCGTCGACGAGGGCTTCGGCTCGCTCGACCAGGAGTCGCTCCAGCTCGCCATCAAGACGCTCGTCGAGCTCTCGGGGCCGGGCAAGCTCGTGGGAATCATCAGCCACGTCGAGGAGCTCAAGGCGAGCATCGACCGCAAGATCGTGGTCAACCGCGGCATGAAGGGCTCGACGCTGCGGGTCGAGGCGTAGGGTCGGAAAACGCGAGGGGGCGGAAGGGAGCTCGACGCTCGACCTTCCGCCCCCTCGGGACGTTCGTGCTGGTGCGCGGCGGCAGACCGCCGCCCTGACCTACCTGACGCAGGAGGCGACCGCCTGGGCCACAACGTCGGCGACGCCCTTGTTGAGCGCCGACGGGATCACGAACTCGGGCGACAGCTCGTCCTCGCCCACCATCGAGGCAATCGCGTACGCCGCCTTGATCTCCATCTCCTCGGTGATCGCCTTCGCACGGGCCGAGAGCGCGCCCTTGAAGATGCCGGGGAAGACGAGCACGTTGTTGATCTGGTTCGGGAAGTCGCTGCGGCCGGTGCCCACCACGAGCGCGCCGCCCTTCTTCGCCTCGTCGGGCATGATCTCGGGCACGGGGTTCGCCATCGCGAACACGATGCCGCCGTTCATGGTGGCGACCATCTCGGCGGTCACGAGGTTGGGGCCGGAGACGCCGATGAACACGTCGGCGCCCTTGAGCGCGTCGGCGAGGGTGCCCTGCAGGTGGTCGCGGTTCGTGATGGTCGCGAGCTCGGCCTTCGCGGCGTTGAGGCGAGCGTCGCCCTCGCAGACGATGCCCTTGCTGTCGCACACGACAACGTCGCCGAAGCCCATGTGGATGAGCAGCGTCGAGATTGCGACGCCCGCCGCGCCCGCACCGTTCACCACGATCTTGAGCGCGCCCATCTCCTTGCCGGTGACCTTGACGGCGTTGAGGAGCGCCGCGGCGACCACGACGGCGGTGCCGTGCTGGTCGTCATGGAACACCGGGATGTCGCAGATCTCCTTGAGACGGCGCTCGACCTCGAAGCAGCGCGGGGCCGCGATGTCCTCGAGGTTGATGCCGCCGAACGACTTCGAGATCAGGTAGATGGTGCGCACGAGCTCGTCCACGTCGTGCGTGTCGACGCACAGCGGGAAGGCGTCCACGTCGCCGAACTCCTTGAACAGCACGCACTTGCCCTCCATGACGGGCATGCCGGCGGCGGGGCCGATGTCGCCGAGACCGAGCACCGCCGTGCCGTCGGTGATGACGGCGACGAGGTTCGAGCGGCGCGTGAGCTCCCACGACTTCTCGTAGTCGGCGTTGATCGCGCGGCACGGCTCGGCGACGCCGGGCGTGTAGAGCAGCGAGAGGTCCTCGGCGCTCGCGACGTGCTTGCGCGCGACCACCTCGATCTTGCCGTGCAACTCCTCATGGAGCCTGAGGCTCTCCTGGCTGACGTCCATGTGTTAGACCATCTCCTCGGGTCTGCAGATCTCATCGAATCGTTCCGGCGAGAGGTAGCCGAGCGCGCAGCAGGCCTCCCTGAGGCCCGTCCCCTCGAAAAACGCCTTGCGTGCCACCTTCGCCGCGTTCTCGTACCCGATGACCGGGTTCAAGCAAGTCGCAAGCATAAGCGAATTGGACACGTTGAACGCCATCTTCTCCCGATTTGCCACGATTCCACAGGCACAGCGCGTGTCGAACGACGCGACGGCGTCGGCGAGCAGCCGCACCGACTGCAGGTAGTTGTAGGCGATGACGGGCATGAAGACGTTGAGCTCGAAGTTGCCCTGGCTCGCCGCGAAGCCTATGGCCGCGTCGTTGCCCATGACCTGCACGGCGACCATCGTGAGCGCCTCGCACTGCGTGGGGTTCACCTTGCCGGGCATGATCGACGAGCCGGGCTCGTTGGCGGGGATCGTGATCTCGCCGAGGCCGAGGCGCGGGCCGGAGGCGAGCCAGCGCACGTCGTTCGCGACCTTCATGAGGTTCGCCGCGAGCGCCTTGAGCGCCCCGTGAGAGAACGCGACCGCGTCCTTGCCCGAGAGCGCGGCGAACTTGTTGGGGTCGCTCACGAACGGCTCGCCGGTGAGCTCGGCGACCTTCGCGGCGGCGAGCTCGGCGAACCCCTCCGGCGCGTTGAGGCCCGTGCCGACCGCGGTGCCGCCGATCGCAAGCCGGTACAGGCCCGCGAGGCTCGCCTCGACCTCGGCGAGGCCGTTCTCGAGCAGGCCGCGCCACCCAGAGACCTCCTGCGAGAACGCGATGGGCACGGCGTCCTGGAGATGGGTGCGGCCGCTCTTGAGCACGCCCTCGTTTGCCGCCTCGATCCCGCGGAGCGTCTCGACGAGGCCCTGCACGGCGGGGACGAGCCGCCCGCGCACCGCGGTCACGGCCGCGATGTGGAGCGCCGTGGGGAACGTGTCGTTCGACGACTGCGAGCGGTTGACCGTGTCGTTGGGATGCAGGAGCCTCGCCCCCGCGATCTGGTTGCCGCGGTTCGCGACGACCTCGTTCACGTTCATGTTCGACTGGGTGCCCGAACCAGTCTGCCACACCTTGAGCGGGAACTCCCCCGGGTGCTCCCCCGCCAGGATCTCGTCGCAGACGCGCGCGATGAGCGCCGCTTCCTCGCCTCCAAGCACCCCGAGCTCGGCGTTCGCGAGCGCGCACGCCTTCTTGAGAATCGCGAAGCCGCGGACGATCTCGACCGGCATGGTCTCGGTCCCGATGGGGAAGTTCTCAAAGCTCCGCTGCGTCTGCGCACCCCACAGCACGTCCTCGGGAACGAGGACCTCGCCGAGGGAGTCGTGCTCCGTTCTGTACCCGGTCACGGTCATGAAAACGTCTTCTCCTTTGAAAGAGACAGGTTGTTCGGCTCGGTC
>CAYMHQ010000086.1:0-10409 GCA_964390275.1 uncultured Coriobacteriaceae bacterium | reverse complement strand
CGTGTGCGAGCTCGGCGCCGGCGAGGCCTCCTGGACCGTCTGGACGTGCGACCTCACGCACGGCTACAACTCCATCAACACGGACTACAGGAGCTAACCGCCATGTCTGACCAGATTTCCGAACCCGCCGCCGCGGCCGTCGACCCCGCCGACCTCTCCGCCTACGACGCCGCCCGCGCCGCCGCGCGCGACAAGGCGTGCGACCGGGCGCTCGTCCTCACCCAGGCGCTCCCCTGGGTCAAGGCGATGGCCGGCACGACCGTCGTCATCAAGTACGGCGGCGCCGCCATGACCGACGCCTCGCTGAGGGCCGCCGTCATGGAGGACATCATGCTCATGAGGCTCGTGGGCGTGAACATCATCATCGTGCACGGCGGCGGCAAGGACATCTCCGCCCTCGTCGAGCAGCTCGGCCTCCCCGTGGAGTTCAAGGGCGGCCTGCGCGTCACCACGCCCGAGGTCATGCGCGTCGTGAGCATGGTTCTCTCGGGCAAGGTGAACGAGGAGCTCGTGCTCGCGCTCAACGCCCACGGCCCGCTCGCGGTGGGTCTCTCGGGCGTGGACGGCTCGATGGTGCACTGCAGCATCCCCGACCCCGAGGTGGGGCGCGTGGGCAGGGTCGAGCTCGTCGACACCGACGTCATCGAGACGCTCATCGGCAAGGGCTTCATCCCCGTCATCGCGAGCGTGGCGGTGGGCCCCGACGGGCAGGCGGTCAACGTCAACGCCGACACGTTCGCGAGCGCGATCGCCCAGACCTGCAAGGCGTCCAAGATCGTCTTCCTCACCGACGTCGACGGCCTCTATCGTGACTTCTCCGACAAGTCCTCGCTCATCGGCCGCATGACCTGCGCCGAGGCGAAGGAGCTCATGAACGACGGGTCGCTCAGCAAGGGGATGATCCCCAAGGTGCGCGCCGCCGTCGACGCGCTCGAGGGGGGCGTCCGCCGCGCCCACATGCTCAACGGCACCCAGGCGCACTCGCTCGTGCTCGAGCTCTTCACCGACACCGGCGTCGGCACGATGATCACCGCGACCGACGACGACCTGCACCGCTACGACGTCGCCTCGCGCGTCGCGCGCCACGCGATCGTGTAACGCCGCCCGACGAAACGACCCTCCCTCAGAAAGGGGAACCGCCCATGAACAGCGAGCTTCAGGAGACCGTCGACCTCGACGCCGCCTACGTCATGCACACCTACGGCCGCCTCCCCGTCGCCTTCGAGCGCGGCGAGGGGACCCGCCTCTACGACGAGGAGGGGACCGAGTACCTCGACTTCCTCGCCGGCATCGCGTCCTGCCCGCTCGGCCACGCCGACCCCGCGGTGACCGCCGCGATCGCCGACCAGGCCTCGAAGGTCATCCAGACGTCGAACTACTTCTACTCCAGGACGCGCGGCCTCGTCGCGCAGGAGATCGCGAGCATCGCGGGTCCCGAGCTCGGGTGGAAGACGTTCTTTGGCAACTCGGGCGCCGAGGCCAACGAGTGCGCCATGAAGGTCGCTCGTCGCTGGGGCGTCGACCACGGCGGTGTGGGCAGGCAGACCATCGTCGTGCTCAAGGGAAGCTTCCACGGGCGCACGATGGAGACGCTCGCCGCCACGGCCCAGGGCTGGCTGCAGGACCCGTTCCAGCCGCTCCCGGGCGGTTTTCGCGCGGTGACCCGCAACGACGAGGCCGAGCTCGACGCCGCGATGGGCCCCGACGTGTGCGCGATCATGATGGAGCCCATCCAGGGCGAGAGCGGCGTGTGGCCCCTCACCGACTCCTACCTCGCCCATGTGCGCAAGGTGGCCGACGAGTGGGGCTGCCTCGTGATCTTCGACGAGGTCCAGACGGGTCTCTACCGCTGCGGCAAGCCCCTGTGCTTCCAGACGGTCGCGGGGGAGGGCGGCGAGCTCCTCGCGGTGCCGGACATCTTCACGCTCGCGAAGGGCATCGCCAACGGAGTCCCCTGCGCGGCCTGCGTCGTCCGCGGCGAGATCGCCGGGTCGCTCAAGCCCGGCATGCACGGCTCCACCTTCGGCGGCAACCCCCTCGCGATGGCCGCGGCGTACGCCACACTCACGCGCCTGCGCGAGCTCAAGGCCGACGAGCACGCCGTCGAGATGGGCGCCTACCTGCGCGAACGTCTGGCCGAGCTCCCCTATGTGACCGAGGTGCGCGGCAAGGGCCTCATGGTGGGCGCGAGCGTCGAGGGCCGCAACGCCCACGACATCGTGAACGCGCTGCTCGAGCGCCACATCGTCTCGAACGCGTGCAACGACGCGGTCCTGCGCTTCCTGCCTGCGCTCGTCGTTGAGAAGGACGACGTCGACAGGCTGGTGGCCGAGCTCGCCATGCTATAATCCCGCGCCATGAAACGACTCGCCGCCTTCGACATAGCCAAGGGTATCGCGATGATCGCGGTCATCGTGGGGCACTGCGACCTGCTCGGGGTGCCCGACTCCATCCGCGACTTCTGCTTCTCCTTCCACATGCCGCTCTTCTTCATCGTGAGCGGGTACTTTCTCAAGCCCACGGCGCGGCTCGACCGCGACTTTGTGGCGAAGAGCGCGAAGTCGCTGCTCATCCCCTATGCGGTGACGTGCGCCATCGTGGTGGTGCTCGCGTTTCTCAAGAGTCTGCTCTTCCTGCCGTTCGCCGACGCGGTGCAGCGCGCGGTCGACTTCACGCTCGCGGCCCTGTGGGGCGCGGGCGCGCTCGAGGTCGCGATGCCGGGGGCCACGGTCGCGATCGGCGCCGTGTGGTTCCTGCTCGCCCTGTTCTGGGCGCGCCTCTTCCTCGCGGCGGCGAACGGCACGCGCTACCCCCTTGTCGTCGTGCTCGGCCTGTTCGCGATGGGGTACTGCACGTCCGACGCGTTCTGGCTGCCCGCGAGCATCCAGGCGGGCATGTGCTGCACGCTGTTCGTGTACGTGGGGCAGAAGGTCCGCGAGGCTGCCGTGTTCGAGCGCGGGGCCGTCTCGCCGCTCCTGTGGTGCACGATGCTCCTGTTCTGGCTCTACTGCGGCATCTACTGCGGCAAGCTCTACATGGTGAGCAACACGTACACCAACGGCATCGTCGACGTCATCGGCGGCATCTGCGGCACCCTGTGCATCGTGAAGGGTGCGCAGCTCGTCTCGGAGCGCCTCCCGCGTCTGCTCGCCCCGCTCGAGCTGCTCGGTCGCAACACGCTCCCCGTGTTCTGCATGCACCTTGTGGAGATCGACGTGTTCCCGTGGGTCGTGAGCCTGCCCTACATCGAGGCGCTGCCCGGGCCCACGTGGGTCTGCGGCCTCGCGCTGCGCGTCGTGCTGATCGCCGTCATGGTGACCGTGCTGTACTTCAGCCCGCGGGTGCTTTCGGGCGTGTACTTCCCGAGCCGCAAGCGGCCGAAGGCCGAGCTTACGCCCGCCGCGGGGGAGTAGGGACGCCGAAGGGCGCTCATCCGGACTCATCCAAGCTCATCCAAAAAGGCCGCGCGGTACCCGTTGGTATCGCGCGGCCTTCGTGTTTCGGTCCTTGCTTGCCGCTTGCCTGTTCGCTACTCGCTTGCGCCTTCGCCCTCATCGGTAGCGCCCTCGCCCTTCTCCTCCTTGTGGAGTGCCCGGTCGAGGAAGGTGACCATGCGCATGACGACCTCGGGCGACCAGACGGCCTGGTCGAGGTGGGTGCCGCCCTGGAGCTCGAGCAGCGTCGCGTCGATCCCCGCCTCCTCGAGCTTGCGGTAGAAGCGGTCGGAGTCCGCCGGGGGGACCACCGCGTCCTCCGTGCCGTGGATGATGAGGAACGACGGCTTCTTCCTGCCCGTCTCCGCCGCGTGTCCGATGTAGGTCTCGGGGTTCGCGGCCGCGACGAGGTCGGGGGCGTCTTCGGGCTCGGCGCCAAGCAGGTTGCGGTAGACGAAGTCGAAGGCGTGCGACGCGTTGTCGCGCTTGGCGGTGAGCGGGCTCACGACGCCGTACATGTCGATGACCGCCGAGACGGCGCTCGACTGGTCGAGATAGGCGCCCACGTCGTACTCCGCGACGCCCCCCGTGAGGCCGAGCAGGCTCGCCTGGTGGCCGCCCGCGCTCTCGCCCGCGACGGCGATGCGGTCGGGGTCGATGCCCCAGCGGGACGCGTTGGCGCGCAGGAAGCGGATGGCGGCCTTGGCGTCCTGGAGCGGCGCGGGGAACGAGGCCTTGTTCGAGTCGCGGTATTCGGCGCTCGCCACCACGTAGCCGGCGCGCGCGATGTCGACGAGGTTGGGCAGGTGGACGTTGCAGTCGCAGTCCATCCAGCCGCCGCCGCAGAACCAGACGAGGCAGGGGAGCGGTCCCTCGGAGACCTCGGGATAGAGGACGGAGAGCTTGAGGCCGCGCGTGGTGCGACCGAGCCAGCCGGGTACCTGGGCGAACGTGATGTTCGCGTCGAGGTTGATGGGCGAGCGGTCGCGGTTGGCAACCAGGGTTTCACGCATGGCGCATCCTCTCTGTCCGGGTCTCGGGAGAAAAACAGGCGGCGGAGCCTGCCGGTAAGCCGGGTTCTGTCGAGGACGGCCATTTATCTTCTGCCGACGTTGCCGCCGGCCTCACTCTCGGGCAACCCGGACGCGGACCGGGCCGGCCCATAGCGTCCCTATTTGCCCTTTCTCCGGATGGGGTTTGCCAAGCCGCGCCGTTGCCGACGCGCTGGTGCGCTCTTACCGCACCGTTTCAGCTTTTCTCGCGAGGACCCGAGGGTCCAGGCGGGAGTCTTCTTTTCTGTGGCACTTTCCGTCGGGTCGCCCCGCCCGGCCGTTAGCCGGCATCCTGCCCTATGGAGCCCGGACTTTCCTCACCGGTGACGAACGGAAAACCGCCCGCCACCAAGCGCGGCCGTCTGGCCTGCTCCGCCGAGGGGACATGATACCACGCCCCCTTCGCCGCGCGACCCCGCGCGCGACGTCGCACGTCGTTTGCGCAATTCGGCTCCGCGTGCGGCACCCCTCGACTACAGCCCGAGCGCGTAGATGACGATGCCCGCCACGATGAGCGCGAGCGCCGCGACCTTCCCCTTCGTCATGCGCTCCTTGAAGATGAAGACGCCGAACAGGGTGACGTAGATGTACCCGGTCGCCTCGAGCACGGGGCCGAGCGAGAGGGGGATGCCGCGGTAGGCGAGCACGGAGAGGAGCGTGGTCCCCAGAAAGAGGACGTAGGCGAAGATGACGAGCGGGTTCAGGTACTCCTTGATGGGGGAGTCGTACGTCTTGAGGGCGCTCTTCTTGAGCATGACCTGGGAGACGGACGCGATGAACACGCTCACGAGCAGCACGCCCGCGTAGGCCAGCGTCGTCGGGCTCATGCGCGCTCATCCCCGTTCGTCGCCTCGGCCCCCTCGGTCCGCTCGGGACCGGCGAGGCTCGCGTTCATGTCCCTCACGGCCTGCGCCTGGACGCGCCCCTCCTCGAAGGCGTAGAGCGCGATGCCGGCGACGATGACCGCCGCGCCCACGAGCATGAGCGGGGTGATCGTCTCGTTGAAGAACAGCACGCCGAAGACGATGCCCCAGACGATGGTCACCGCCTTGTTCGCGTAGGCCGTCGTGAGGGGCATGCGTTTGATGGCCTGCTGCCAGCCGAGCGCGTAGACGGCGAGGATGAAGAGGACGCCCCCGTAATAGAGGACGAACTCGAGGCTCATGAAATCCGCGTCGGCGGCGAGCTTGCTGAAGATGTTGCTCACGGAGTACACCGCGAGGAGCAGGTGCAGCCCGAGCAGCGCTTTCGTGGACGACCTCACGCGTCTAACCCCTTTCGTCGGTCGGGGCCGCCTTGCGCCCCGCGGGCCGCACGAGGCGGCAGGCGCCGCTCGCGTCGCGCGCGTAGACGGCGGGCGGATAGCAGATGAACATGCCGGGGGTGAAGCTCATCGAGTACGCCCCCGCGAAGTCGATCGCCACCACGTCGCCCACGGCGAGCTCGGGCGCGTCCTCCAGCTCGCAGAGACGGTCGCTCTCCATGCAGGTGTAGCCGCACAGGACCTGACGGGGCCGCGTAGCCTTGCTCGCGGTGACGAAGCGCAGGGGGTAGCTCGTCTTCTTCATCTCGTGGTCGATGTTGATGCGGCTGAGCTCGCAGGTCACAAAGCGGTTCGCGGTCGTGTCCTTCACGTCGACGACCCTGCCCACGTAGCGGCCCGGGGTGCACACGACCGCCCCGCCCGGCTCCACGTAGAGCGCGCACGTCGCGGGGTCGACCGCCTCCCGGAGCGCCTCGGCGATGGTCGCGGCGTACGCCTCGTAGGCGCCCTCGTTGCGTTTGCCGCCGCCGTAGAAGCCGCCGCCCATATCGACCCATCTAAGGGACAGGCCGAACTCGCGGGCGATCTTCGCGGCGTGCTCGGCGAGCGTGCGGTAGACGCGCTGGGAGCGGGTCCTCGTCGTGACGTGCATGTGCAGGCCGCAGACGTCGGCCCCCGCCCCGCGCAGCTCGCCGATCACGCGCGCGAGCTCGCCGTTCTCGTAGCAGAAGCCGAAGCGCCCGCCCCGCTCACCGGTGAGCGTCTCGCCGGGGCAGAGCCGCTCGAGCTCGATGTTCACGCGCACGCCCACGGGGCAGCCGGGGTGCTCGCGCGCGTACTCGCAGGTCCAGGCCACGTCGGTGACCGAGTCGAGGTTGACGGTCACGCCCTCGTCGAGCGCCCAGCGCAGCCAGTCGCGCGGCTTGACGGGCCCGTTGAACACGATGTCGGCCGGGGCGAAGCCGTGGGCGAGGGCGAGGTCGAGCTCGTCGCCCGAGACGCCCTCGGCCATGCAGCCCTCGTCGCGCGCGACGTCGAGGATCCAGCCGAGGGGGTTGGTCTTGACCGAGTACGCGACGCGGGCGAGCGGCGACCACGCGTCCTTGAGGGCGCGGTCGAAGTCGGCGAAGTTGGCGCGCAGCTCGGGCTCGTCGAACACGAAGCAGGGCGTGTCGAGCGCCGCCCAGTCGGTCGCCTCGAAGGGTACGGGGTCGGTCATCGTGTGCTCCTTCTACCTCTGGTCGGTCGCCTGTTCGGTTTCCTGCCCGGTTACCTGCCTGGCCGCGGGAACCTGCCCGTTTCCGGGTCGCGCGGGCCGCCTGAAGCGCTCCTCCTGGTCAACGCCGCCGGGGACGTTGAGCATCGAGCGCGCCTCGTACTGGGGGTGCGCCGTGACGGTGAGCGAGAGGCGCCCCAGGTACTCGCCGATGAGCCCCAGGAAGATGAGCACCAGGCCGAAGCAGACGAGCATCACGGCCATGATGGACGCCCAGCCCTCCTGCGTCACCGTCCCCAGGATCCGCTCGACTATTATCACGAGCGCCCACACGATGCCGGCGAGGCTCATCACCGACCCGAGGATCGCCGTGATGCGCAGCGGGATGATGGAGAGCCCCAGGATCGCCGACCACAGCCGCACGAGCGACCGCAGGGTGTAGCCCGAGGTCCCCACCTCGCGCTCGAAGTGCTTGACCGGCGTGTCGGTGACCTTGCGCGTCACGCGGAACACGAGCCCCTCGATGTAGGGGTAGGGGCCGGTGTAGCGGATCATCTGGTCGCGCACGTAGTCGCGCATCACGAAGAAGCTCGACGCGTAGATGTCCTTGGGCGAGCCGGTGAGGACGTGCGAGGTCCACTCGGCGAACGCGCTGCCGGCGCGGCGGAACGGGCTCTCCTTGAGGCCGTTCTCGTAGCGGGCGAAGACGACGTCCCATCCCTCGAACACCTTGTCGAGCAGCAGCGGGATCTGCGAGGGGTGCGTCTGCATGTCGTCGTCCATGAGGAGTATGAGCTGGCCGGTGGTGTGGTTGAGGCCGGCCATGATGGCCCCGTGCTGGCCGAAGTTGCGGATGAGGTCGATGCCCTTGACCTTGGGGTCCTGCTCGCAGAGCTTGCGGATCTCGGCGAAGGTGCCGTCGGGGGAGCCGTCGTTCACGAGCAGGAACTCGTAGTCGTACCCGCCCTCCACGAGGACGTCGCGCGCCATCGAGACGACGCGGCCGATGGTGGCCTCGCTGCGGTAGCAGGGGATGACGACCGAGACCTTGATGGGCCCCTCGGCCGCCGAGGTCGCCGTCGAGCCGCCGGTGGGAGTCTGCGTCATCGGCCCCACTCCTCCATGAACGGGAGGCTCTCGCGGCAGCAGAGCTCCTCGCCGTTCGCGCCGGTCGCGGAGAACTCGCGGAAGATGCGCGCGGTGAGCTCGTCGGCCTCCTCGCGGGTCTCGGTGCGGCAGAAGACGCGCGCCACGTAGGGCTTCGCGCCCTTGCCGTGCCCCACGGTCTCGCCCTCGCGGTAGTGGATCATGCTCGGGGCGAGCGCCTCGGGCGACGAGATTATCTCGCGCGCCTTCGAGAGGTCGGTGACGACGCCGCTGCACCCGGGCAGCGCGTGGATGTTGACGACGAAGCTCACGCCCGAGAAGTTGCGGATGTCGTGCGCCTCGACCTGGGCGCGCATCGCGGGCAGGTCGTAGGTGAGGTCGAGGAGCGCCCGCTCGATCGAGAACCCGGCGCCGATCTCGGTGAGCTCGTGCTCGTAGCCCAGCACGCGGCCGGCGACCTCGCACACGTTGAACGTGCCGTCGCCGGGGTGCCAGAAGAACTGCATGGAGAGGGGGCCGTCGAGCATGCCGGTGTAGTCGGCGACCTTCTGGAGGACCGCCGTCGCTGCCTCGGCGGCGTCGGCGGCGTAGCGGCTCGGGTAGACGATGCGCACGACGTCGGGCACGCCGCCCGGCACGAGCGGGCACTTCTCGCGGTCGGCGAGGCTGATGGCGTGGGCCTTCCCGTTCGCCACCCAGCCGATCATGTTGATCTCGGGCCCCTCGTCGTACTCCTCGACGAGCACCGCGTCCGCCTCGCTCGAGACGGAGGAGGTCGCGTCGAAGTGCGCCTCGACCTCGGCGGGGCAGCCCACCACGAAGATGCCGTAGCTGCCGTAGCCGTTCACGGGCTTCATGACGCAGGGCCACGCGAGCCCCGCGCAGTCCTCCTCCACGTGGCCGCGGCGCACGAGGCGCGTCGCGGGGGTGGGGACGCCCAGCTCGTCGAACATCTCGCGCATGAGGCGCTTGTCGCGCAGGTGCGCCATGCCCTCGAGCGGGCAGTAGGAGTAGAGGCCGACCTCGTGGGTGAGCTTGCAGAGGCTCTCGAACAGGACGTCCGAGAAGCTCGCGACCGCCCCGTCGGCGCCCGTCTCCCGCGCGATGCGGGCGCAGGCCTCGGTGTCGCGCACGTCGACGTCGAACGCGCGGGTCGCGTGGGGCTTCGCGGGGCCGTCGGGGTAGCCGTCGGCCACGATCGTCTCGTACCCGCGGGCGTTGGCCATGTCGACCAGCCCCACGAACTCGTCCATGGAGCCCAGCACCATGAGGCGGTGGGCGGGTGACGCGGCGGGGGCGGCGTCGGGGGTTCCGGCGGGTGCGGCGTGCGTCTGGGCGGGAGCCGGCGCCCCCGTGGGCGCGGCCTCGCGTGCGGTCTCGGTCAATGTTGCTCCTCGGGTCCGGTGGATGCGTAACTCGAAAAGCCGCCCCCGGTCGCGGCGGTCCGTGCCCGGGGGCGGCTTCTGGGAAGTGCGGTGGGCCTTAGCGCCCGTCGAAGAACTCGTAGGTCGCCTGCACCACGGCGTCGAGGTCGGCGCGGGCGAGGTTGTAGTACAGCGGCAGGCGGGCGAGGCGCTCGCTCTCTCGCGTGGTGTAGACGTCCTCCCCGGCGAAGCGGCCGAACTTGATGCCGGCGGGGGCGGAGTGCAGCGGGATGTAGTGGAAGACCGACCAGATGTCGCGGTCGCGCAGGTACTGGATGTACGCGGTGCGCTCCTCGATGTCGGCCGCCTTGATCCAGTACATGTGTGCGTTGTGCACGCAGCCCTCGGGGATGCGCGGGACCTCGATCTTGCCCGCCTCGGCGAGCGGCCTCAGGGCCTCGTCGTAGGCGCGCCAGCTGGCGAGGCGGTTCTCGTTGATCTCGTCGGCGTGCTCGAGCTGGCCCCACAGGTAGGCGGCGTTGATGTCGCTCGGCAGGTAGCTCGAGCCGTAGTCGACCCACGTGTACTTGTCGACCTGGCCGCGCATGAACTTGGAGCGGTCGGTGCCCTTCTCGCGCATGATCTCTGCGTTCTCGCAGCACGAGGGGTCGTTCACGAGGATCGCGCCGCCCTCGCCCATCGAGTAGTTCTTGGTCTCGTGGAACGAGAGGCACCCGAAGTCGCCGATGGTGCCGAGCGCCCGGCCCTTGTAGGTCGAGAGCGCCGCCTGCGCCGCGTCCTCCACGACGCGCAGGTTGTGGCGGCGGGCGATGTCCATGATCGTGTCCATCTCGCAGGCCACGCCGGCGTAGTGCATGACGCAGATGGCGCGCGTGCGGTCGGTGATCGCGGCCTCGATCTTCGTCTCGTCGATGTTCATCGTGTCGGGGCGGATGTCCACGAAGACGAGCT
>CAYMHQ010000085.1:6597-10420 GCA_964390275.1 uncultured Coriobacteriaceae bacterium | reverse complement strand
TCCATCTCGTACGGCTTGATCTCGCTAAACGTGAACGTGGTGCCGAGCTTCATGCGGTTCTCGAACTCGTTGAACGCTGCCACGGGGTCCTCGACAGCTGTCTTGCGGAACTGCTCGCGCGGGAACCTGACCGAGTATATATAGTCGTCCTCGATGTCGCCGTCGCGGTTGCGGCGCTGCGTGTAGCCCGAGACGAGGATCCCGTCGATGGCGGCGCTGACGTTGAAGAGGCACGCCGCGAGGAAGAACGCCAGACCGAGCACGCAGGTCGCGTACTCCTGCCGGAGGCGCTTCTGGGACTTGTCGACCACCTTGACCCGGCCCGACTTGAGCTGCCTGGTGGTGGTCGCCGGCAGGTCCTCCACCTCCGGGAGGTCGAGGTCGAGGTAGAGCCAGCCGTTCGCGAAGTCGAACTGCGCGTCGATGTCGGCGGGGATGGTGATGCCGGCCAGCCACTCCTCGGCGAGCTGGAGGACCACGTCCTCGTCGGTCGAGAGGGTGCGCTCGAGCACCGCCTTGCGCCGCTCGTATTCCTCGAGGTAGCGGCGGTTGGTCTCAGCCTCGATCGCGTCCTGCTCCGCCTCGAACGCCAGGCTCTCGTCGATCCAGCGCGCGGCGTAGTCCTCGGCGAACCTGGCCCAGTGCTCGGTCACGTAGCGCTCGGCCTTGCGCTTCTTGAAGAGGCCGCTCGCGTGCTGCCGGGCCTCCTCCTCGAGCGCCCCGCGAATCTCCGCCCGGGTGGGGCGCGGGCGGTCGAACGTCTTGCGCTCGTAGGTCTTGAGCCGCAGGTTCGCCAGCCGCCGCGCGAACGTGCGCTTCTCGACGACCTTGGGAGCGAGGCGCCAGATCTCGACGAACTCGCGGCTCGCCCGCTCCGAGCTCTCCCTGAGCTCCTCCCATTTGGCCATCTGCTCGGTCCTGAGCTCGGCGATCGTTGCCTTGACCTCGGGCCGTCGCTTGAGCTCCCTGATGACGTCGGGGTCCGTGATGTCCTCGTCGCTGCCCTCGAAGCGAAAGAGCGGCTCGCCCGCGTCGTCCATGCCGACCTTGAGCGGCAGGTCGCCCTCGATCGACGCATGGGACATGATGATCTTCAGCGCCCGTCGCCGCTCGGGGCTGAGCCGCGCCCACGGGTCAGAGGAGGAGGTCGAGCTGGAGTCGAAGTCCGCGTCGAGGTCGGGGTCGAGGTCGGAGTCGTAGTCGGAAGCGGAATACGCGCTGGTATACGCGTTGGAGTGCGAGTTGGAACGGGAGCCGGAGCGGGACTTGGAGCGCCGCTTGCGGGAGGAGCCGCCGATCTTGAAACGCCCGGAGATGCCGGTGCCGGGGATGCCGACGTTCGCGTAGAGCCCTCGACGTCCGGCGCTGATGGACATCCCCGGGCCGCCGAGGCTGAACCCGATGCCCGACGAGCTGAGGTTGATGCGCGCCCCCTTGCCGAGGGAGATGCTCTTTCTGAAGCGAAGGCCCATGCTCGCTGCTCCTCGTCCCAAAGACGGCTACGGCGCGACTCGGCGCGTCACGGCCCAGTAGCCCAGCGACCCCAGCAGGTAGGCCGCCAGGTCGAGGGGGTCCGTCACCGACGCCGGGTTGACGAGCGGCGCCGCGAACTCCCAGCACACACCCGCAACTATAGTGATGAGCGCCACGGGGAGATATCCCGACGTCCCGAATCCAAAGAACGCGAAGACGAGGTTCGACGCCGAGAGGAGCGCGGCGGGGGCGAGCAGGTCGGCGAAGTAGCCCGAGAAGAACCGCCCTGCCAGGGTGCCGCCCGTGCGCGGCTCGAGCACCGCGGCGTTGAGCGCGTACAGCGCGACGACCCCGAGGAGCACGGCGAGCTGGACGAGCGCGAACCGACGCCTCCCCTCGCGCAACGGGGCGACGCAGCGCGCGAGGAACCTCTCGGTCAACCTCGTCGATCGCTGCTTCATCGCCATGCCCGTCACCCCCGCCTCGCCGCCGCCTCGATGCCGTGACTCGTCACCACATGTGTCGCAAACGGGATTATAATGCCATCAGGATGCGGATGCGTCTGAGGAGGCCCGGGAAGCGACCCAGGAGGCAGCCATGGCCCTCGGAAAATGCCCCGAGTGCGGGCACGACATGTCGACCGAAGCCGATCAGTGCCCGAACTGCGGCTGGAGGCCGCCCGACAAGCGGCACGAAAGCTTTGGCCAGACCCTGATGGACTGCGGCACGGTTCTCACCATCTTTGTGACCGTCCCGATTCTGATCATCTGCGGGATTGCGTTCTTCGGGTTTTAGGGCGGCTGGCGGCAGCTCGCGACAACGTGCAAAACGAGGGCCCGCTCCAATCGGAGCAGGCCCTCGTGTCAATCGCTTCTGACAGCCTCACCGTTCTTGCCCCCGGCCGGTTCGCCGCTCTACGCGGCCTCGACCTCGACGCCGTCCTTCTTGCAGCTGGCTTCGAACTCGAACGTCTCGTCGCTGTCGACGGTGAACTCCGCGGTCCCTTCGAGAGCGTCATCCTCCGCGTCGACGAGCTTGAGGGTGTGCTCGCCGCCCGTCAGCGTGAGCTTGTACGTGTCGGAGTCGCCGTGCTCAAGGGTCCCGACCTGCTCGTCATCGACGTAAACGACCAGGTCATACTTGCTGAACACCTTGTTCTTCTCGCAGGACAGCTTGACCTTGACGAAATACTCCTGCTGGTCCGCGTCAGCTTCAGAAGCCGCGGTACCTTCTTCGGAGGCGGCTTTCTCGGCCTCCTCGGCAGCTTCTGCCTCAGCCTTCTCAGCCTCAGCCGCGGCCTTTTCGGCCTCCTTCGCCTTCTTGGCTTCGGCCTTCTCGGCTTTCGCGGCCTTCTTGGCCTCGGCCTTCTCGGCCTCCGCGGCCTTTTCGGCTTCCTCGGCTTCCTCTGCCTCCTTGGCTCCCTTGGCAACCTCATTGTCCACCGCTGCCACGAGCTTCTGCGCCTCGCCGACCAGCGTGTCCCACACACCCGGTTCCTCGGCCTCTACGGTCGCGGCGGTGTCCTCGGAGGTGTCCTCGGCGGCGTCTCCGGCTTCAGCCTCAACCTCAGCATCGGCAGAATCGTCCTGCACGACGTCACCCGTCACCACTTCCACCTGGTCCCTCTTGCAGGTGACCGTGAACTCGAAGGTCTCCTCGCCGTCGACGGTGAACGGCGCGCTCCCGTCGACGTGGTCGTCGTCCTCGTTGGCGATCCTGATGCGGTGGTCGCCTTCCGTCAGGGTGAGCGTGTACGTCTCCGCGGCGCCATGGTCGAGGTTCGCGATCTTCTTCTCGTCCACGTAGATGTTCATGTCATATCTGCTCAGCGCCGTGTTCATGTTGCACGACACTTCGATCTGGACGGAGTACTTCGCGAGGTTCGGGTCCTCGGACGAGCCGCATGCGACAAGGGCCGGGGCGCTGAGCAGCAGCGCGGAAACCAGCGCGGCGGACGAGAGCCTTTTGAGCGCGGTACTCTTCATGGGATTCCTCCTGGCGACGATATGTGGAAAACGCACGCAGGGAGCAGTATATACCGGGCGGCGAAACCTGAAAGCGAGACGACCCCAACGGCTGTCAACGGTCGGGGCGGGACCGCGGGGTGCGGAGTGGGAGCCACGAGCTGCCGGGGCGGGCGACGGTCGACGATGCGAGACCGCGGGGTGGCCAAAAAATCCTAATAGCATGCCAAGGAGGCGGGCAGTGGTCAAAATTCCCCAATAGCATGTCGTTTTAGCTTTGTCGAATCGAAGGCCTCTGTAAAACCGCAGGTAGTTGCATTATGCAGTCCAACCTCATGGTACGATGGGTGAATTTCGGAATGCTATTGGGAAATTTTGGCCATCGG
>CAYMHQ010000085.1:5120-6497 GCA_964390275.1 uncultured Coriobacteriaceae bacterium | reverse complement strand
GCTCGTCCCCGCGCAGCAAAGGAGTCGCCGTGCGCATCCTCCATGTGACAGCCCAGAAGCCCGACTCCACCGGGAGCGGCGTCTACCTCACGCAGGTCGTGCGGGGGTGCGCCGAGCTGGGGTGCGAGCAGGCGGTGGTGTGCGGCGTGGGGCCCGGCGACGAGCCCGAGCTGCCCGAGGGCGTGGCGGTCTACCCCGTGCGCTTCGAGACCGACGAGCTGCCCTTTCCCGTGGCGGGCATGAGCGACGTGATGCCGTACCGGGCCACGCGCTACCGCGACATGACGCCCGAGATGGTAGCCCGGTTCCGTGCGGCGTTCGAGCTCCGGCTGCGGCGGGCGGTGGCCGAGCTCTCCCCCGACGTCGTCTTCTGCCACCATCTCTACCTGCTCACCTCGTGGGTCCGCGAGCTCTTCCCGGAGCTCCCCGTGGCCGCGCTCAGCCATTCGAGCGACCTGCGCCAGATCCGCCAGAACGGCCTGGAGCGCGAGCGCATCGTGGCGGGCGTCCGCGGGCTCGACCTCGTGTTCGGCCTGCACGAGGAGATGACGGGCGAAATCGCGGAGATCTTCGGCATCGACCGCGGGCGCGTGCACGTGCTGGGAACCGGCTACGACGCGCGCGTCTTCAACCGTAGTCGGAAACCTCTGCTGCCGATGGGGCCCGACCGTCCGGCGCGCCTGCTCTACGTGGGGAAGATCGCCTTCGCCAAGGGTGTCGCGAGCCTCGTGCGCTGCCTCGACCTGCTGCCCGAGAGCCTCAGCGACCTCGAGGTCTACCTGGTGGGAGGTGCGGGGGATGAGGCCGAGCACGCCGCGATCGAGCAGCTCGCGCGCGAGTCGCGCCACAGGGTGACGCTCACGGGCAGGGTGGGCGCCGAGGAGCTCGTGGGGCTGTACCGTTCATGCGACACCTTTGTGCTGCCGAGCTTCTACGAGGGTCTGCCGCTCGTGGTGGTGGAGGCGATGGCGTGCGGCTGCAAGGTCGTGGTGACCGACCTCCCCGGCGTGCGCCCCTGGCTGGGCGCGCACCTGCCCGATGCCCCCGTGCGCTACGTGGCGCTCCCCGCCATGCACGACGTGGACGTGCCCGTCGAGTCCGACCTGCCCGCCTTCGAGCGGCGCCTCGCCGAGCAGGTCGCCGCGAGCCTCGCCGACCCCGCCCACGCCTGCGACCCCGTCGCGCTCTCCTGGTCGGGCCTCGCCGCGCGCCTCGTGGCCGAGTTCGAGCAGCTGCTGGAGGCCAAGGCGCCGGCCGCCGCCGACACACCTATTACCAACTCATCCGCGGATCTCATAAATCCCAAAGAGCGCTTGGACCAAGAATAGGTTACACTGGCCGCATCCGCCTGCCGCCCCGGCACGCGGCGCACGTTTC
>CAYMHQ010000085.1:1277-5020 GCA_964390275.1 uncultured Coriobacteriaceae bacterium | reverse complement strand
GAATAGGTTACACTGGCCGCATCCGCCTGCCGCCCCGGCACGCGGCGCACGTTTCCATATTCGGCGGTCGTCCCGTTCGTGCGCGGGCACGTCCCGCTCGCCCGGGCCGGCCACGATCAAGAGGAGGCTCTCCTTGGAACAGAAGCTATCGCGCAGGACGTTCGCCATCGGCGCAGCCTGCGGCCTGGCGCTCGCAGGCGTCGCCGGCGCCGCGTTCGCGGCCGACGACAAGGCCGCCAAGACCACCGAGGCCGCGGAGGCGGGCGACAAGAAGGCCGGCGAGAAGGCCGCGGCGCCCGAGCTCTCCGGCACCATGAAGGTCGTCGCCACGAACGACACCTACACGCCCCTCTTCGACAAGTTCGCCGAGGAGACCGGCGTCAAGGTCGAGGCCATCTCCATGTCGTCCGGCGAGGTCCTCTCCAAGCTGCGCGCCGAGGGCGGCACGCCCGACGCCGACCTGTGGTTCGGCGGCGGCATCGACGCGTTCATGAGCGCCGCCGAGGACGGTCTGCTCCAGCAGGTCGAGTTCGACGCCGCCGAGGAGATCGAGCCCGACTTCCGCGACCCGGACGGCTACTGGTACACCAAGGGCATCACCATCGTCGGCTTCGTGGTCGACAACGAGCTGCTCGGCGAGATCGGCGCCGAGGCGCCCCAGAGCTGGGACGACCTCCTCGACCCCGCGCTCGCCGGCGAGGTCATCATGTCGAACCCCGCCGTCTCCGGCACCAACTACGCCGTGGTGAACGCCCTGCTCCAGACCAAGGGCGAGGAGGCCGGCTGGCAGTACTTCGAGGACCTCGACGCCAACATCGCCTACTACGCGCGTCGCGGCTCCGACCCGGTCAAGAAGGTCACCGCCGGCGAGTTCGCGGTGGGCATCACCTACATCGACGGCACCGTCGACACGATGATCGGCGACCTCGACTGCTCGGTCATCTACCCCACCGACGGCATCCCCTGGGTCCCCGAGGGCCTCGCGGTCTTCGCCAACGGCGAGAACTCCGCGGCGGCCGCGTACTTCATCGAGTGGCTCTTCAGCAACGACGAGAACCTCGTGCTGCTCTCCCAGATCGACCAGAAGACGGCCGTCAAGGCCATCAAGCCCGGCATGGAGGGCATCGAGCTCGACTACGACACCTCGATCCTCATGGAGGAGGACCTGTCGCTGTTCGGCAGCCAGCGCGAGGACATCCTGGCGCAGTTCGAAGTCCTGATGGGCGACAAGGCAGTTGAGGAGTAGCCGGGCGGTCGACATAGCCCTGGTTGCGATCCTGGTGACGGGGGTGGGCCTCTTCGTGGCCTACCCCCTCGCCTTGATTCTGGGGCGCGGTCTTATGGGCGAGGACGGTCTCACGCTGTCCCTGCTCGGCGAGGTGTGGAGCTCGTACCGCCTGTCGCTCGAGCACAGCGTCGCGACCTCGCTCCTGTGCGCGCTCCTCACCACGGCCGGCTCGCTCGCCGTGGCGCTCGTGGTCACCACGCGGCGCGGCATCGCGAAGACCCTGCTGCGGGCCGGCGTGCTCGTGAGCATGGTGAGCCCGCCCTTCATCGCCTCGCTCGCCTACATCCAGCTCTACGGACGTCGCGGCTGGATCACGCACGGCCTGCTGGGGCTCTCGATGAACCCCTACGGCTTCTGGGGCATCGTCCTCATGCAGACCGTCTCGTTCATCCCGCTGGGGGCGCTCCTGCTCATAGGCGTCCTCGAGAAGCTCGACCTCGACTCGGTGAAGGCGGCCCGCGACCTGGGTGCCCGCCCCGCGCACGTGCTGCGCGACGTCGTCTTGCGGCTCGTGGCCCCGGGCGTCGTGGTGGTCGCGCTGCTCACGCTCGCCCGCTCGCTCGCCGACTTCGGCACGCCGGCCATCATCGGCGGCCGGTACAACACGCTCGCGAGCGACATCTACCTCAAGCTCATAGGCTACTCGAACCTCGAGATGGCTGCGGCGATGAACATCTACCTGCTGCTTCCCTCCGTCGCGGCGTTCTGGGGATACCGCGTGCTCATGCGCCGCAGCGACCGCACGGTCTCCTCGGCCCGCGCCCGCACGGGCTCCATCGACCTGCGTCTCGCCTCGTGCGGCCCGCTCGGCTGGCTGGCGCTGGGGGCGAGCGCCCTCTTCTACGTTGTGAGCGCTCTGCAGTACGCATGCATCTTCGCCGCGGGGTTCGTGCGCCGGACCGCCGCGGGCTACGTCCCCACGCTCGAATACTGGAACGAGTTCCTGAGCGTGGACGGCGCCACCTTCGCGCGCAGCGTGACCTACGGCCTTGTCGTCTCGCTCGTGGGGACGCTCTTCGCGCTCGTGCTCGCCTACTACGTCAACCGGCGGAGGATTCGCGGCGCGGCGCTGCTCGACCTGGTGAGCGCCCTGCCGTTCATCGTCCCCGGCCCGTGCTTTGGCCTGGGGTACATCCTCGCCTTCAACTCCGCTCCGCTCAAGCTCACCGGCACCGCGCTCATCGTGATGGCGTGCATGCTGTTCAAGCAGCTGCCCACCACCTCGCGCATCGGGGCGGCGGCGCTGGCGCAGATACCCGACGAGCTCGAGCGCAGCGTGCACGACCTGGGCGGCACGCGCCTCGCGGCCCTGCGCGACGTCATCCTGCCGCAGATGAGGCCGGCGTTCTTCACGTGCTTCGCCTACGCGTTCTCGAGCTGCATGACCACGGCGGGCGCCATCATCTTCCTCGTGTCGCCCGGCAGCCAGGTGGCGGTGTTCGCGCTCTTCGACGCGGCCTACACCGGCGACTACGCCGTGGCGTCGCTCATCGCGGCCGCCATCATCGTGGTGACCGTCGCCGTGGACGCCGTCGCGTTCGCGCTGGCAGGGAGAGGCGCGCCGGGAGGGAAGGGTTCCGACGGGCGCGGCTCCCGTGGGGAGGGGGATGCCCGATGACGGGGACCCTGGCGGAAGGGAGAAGTCCGGTGGAAGGAAGGACTCCGATGTTTCTCGAGCTTGACGCCGTCTCGAAGTCGTTCGGCGGGCACCGCGCCGTGAGCGGGCTCTCCCTGGGGGTCGAGCGGGGCGAGCTCATGTGCCTGCTCGGCTCCTCGGGCTGCGGCAAGACGACCGTGCTCAACATGGTGGGCGGCTTCCTCGCGCCCGACGAGGGGCGCATCCTGCTCGACGGCGCCGACATCACGCGCCTGGGTCCCGAGGAGCGCCCCGTCGCCACGGTGTTCCAGTCGTACGCGCTCTTCCCGCACATGGACGTCGAGCACAACGTGGCCTACGGCCTCAAGTTCCGCGGCGTCCGAGGTCAGGCGGCGCGGGAGCGCGTGGCACGCTACCTCGAGCTCGTGGGCCTCGAGGAGTACGCCCGCGCGCGGGTGCAGGACCTCTCCGGCGGCCAGCAGCAGCGCGTGGCCCTCGCCCGCTGCCTCGTCATCGAGCCCAAGGTGTGCCTGCTCGACGAGCCGTTCTGCAACCTCGACGCCAAGCTGCGCGTTCGCATGCGCGCCGAGCTCAAGGCCATTCAGCGCGCCACCGGCACCACGATGCTCTTTGTGACGCACGACCAGGAGGAGGCCCTCGCCCTGGGCGACCGCATGGCCGTCATCCACGACGGGCGCCTGCAGCAGGTGGGCGCGCCGCTCGAGGTGTTCCGCAGCCCCGCGAACGACTTCGTCCGCGACTTCCTCGGCGTCGACGAGCTCGTCTGGCGCGACGGCGGGCTCTTCAAGCGGCTGGCGTAGCGGCGAAGGCCGAGCGCGGCCTCGGCCCGCCTCCCTC
>CAYMHQ010000085.1:0-1177 GCA_964390275.1 uncultured Coriobacteriaceae bacterium | reverse complement strand
CCCCCTCCCGCCGCCCCGGAGGTTGTAATCCCCGTTGGCATCGCGATGTGCGACGATTCCGCCTCCCAAAGGCTTTATCATGGGTGCGTCTGTTTTCCGGCGCCCGCCGTCCGCGCGGCATGTGTCGCACGCGGCGCCGCGTCCGCTCGACGTCCGTCTATCGCCCCCAGAAGAAGGCAGGATTCATGGTCTCCCGTATCTACGTTGAGAAGAAACCCGGGTTCGACATCGAGGCCCAGCAGCTCAAGCAGGAGCTGCGGGACATCTTGGGCGTCAAAGGGATCGAGGGGCTGCGGCTGCTCAACCGCTACGACGTGGAGGGCATCTCCGAGGAGCTCTTCGAGCGGTGCGTCCCCACGGTGTTCAGCGAGCCCCAGTCCGACGTCGCCACCCCCGAGATGCCCGACGCGCGCGGCGCCGCCGTGTTCGCGGTCGAGTTCCTGCCCGGCCAGTTCGACCAGCGCGCCGAGTCGGCGAGCGAGTGCATCCAGCTCATCAGCCAGGGCGAGCGCCCCGCGGTCCGCAGCGCCAAGGTCTACCTGCTCGAGGGCGACCTCTCCCAGGCCGATATCGACGCCGTGAAGCACTACGTGATCAACCCGGTCGAGGCGCGCGAGGCGTCGCTCGAGACGCGCGAGACCCTCGCGATGGCCCACCCCGTGCCCGGCATGGTCGAGACGCTCGACGGCTTCCGCGACCTCGACGAGGAGGGCCTCACCGACTTCATCGCCAAGCGCGGCCTCGCCATGGACCTGGCCGACATCACCTTCTTCCAGCAGTACTTCCGCGAGGAGGGCCGCGACCCCACGATCACCGAGGTCAAGGTGGTCGACACGTACTGGAGCGACCACTGCCGCCACACCACCTTCGGCACCGTGCTCGACAGCTTCCAGATCGACGACCCGCAGGTGCGCGCCGCCTACGACCGCTACCTGCAGATCCGCCACGAGCTCAAGCGCGACGCGAAGCCCGTCTGCCTCATGGACATGGGCACCATCGGCGCGCGCTACCTCAAGGCGAAGGGCAAGCTGCGCTTCCTCGACGAGTCCGACGAGGTCAACGCCTGCACCGTCAAGACCAAGGTCGACGTGAACGGCGAGGAGCAGGACTGGCTCTACCTCTTCAAGAACGAGACCCACAACCACCCCACCGAGATCGAGCCCTTCGGCGGCGCGGC
>CAYMHQ010000084.1:6890-10486 GCA_964390275.1 uncultured Coriobacteriaceae bacterium | reverse complement strand
GGAGAAGAGGGCGCGGCAGTCGAGCGGTTCGCGCGCCTCGAGCCAGGGCGTGCGTTCGAGCAGGTCGACAAAGGAGTCGTCGGGGTAGTAGCAGAGCAGGAGTGCCTCGGGGGCGCCGGCGGGGCGTCGGTCGAGCGAGGCGCGGATGCGGCCGAGTACCTGCTCGAACACGGCTGCCGAGAACGGGTTGAAGAAGAAGTACCGGTCGGCCTCGGCCGGCGGGTCCCAGGTCGCGGCGTCGGCGAGCTCGAACGAGACCCGGGCGCGTGGGGCGCGGGTCGTCTCGAGGTTGCGGTGGGCGCACTCGTGCAGCCACGGGTCAATCTCGACGCCCACGACGCGACATCGTGCCTGGTAGGCGAGGTACAGCCCCACGCGCCCCTTGCCGCACCCGTAGTCGACGAGCGTGTTGCGCTTGCCCACGAGCCCGCTGTTCGCGATGCGCTCGAGCACGGCGTAGGGCGTCGGCTCGTAGGGGTTGTTGTCCTGCGTGGCGTGCGACTCGTCGCGCCCCGTGGTGCGGATGCCCAGGAGCGCGTCCATCTGCAGCTCGGCGGCGTCGGATGTGTCGTCACGCATGGTCGGCCGGGTTTCCGCTGGTACACGGCTCGTCGGTGGGCGAGGTGGGCTGCTCGTCGCCCTGCTCGCTTTCCGCCTGCTCGCCGCCGGTTGCCGCCGCCTCGTCCGCGCTCCTCCGGTACGCGCCGGGAGTCGTGCCGCGGTAGCGCTTGAAGGCGCGCGACATGGTGAGGGTGCTGCCGTAGCCCACGCTCGCGGCGATCTCGGAGACGGTGAGGGTGCCGCCGCGGAGCAGCTCCTCGGCCTTGTCGAGGCGCAGTCCGTGCAGGTAGCCGAGGAAGCCGCCGTCGGGGTAGGCCTGCGAGAACGCCCGCGAGACGCCCGCCCGGCTCATGCCGAACCGCTCGGCGATGAGGGCGGCGGTGAGCGACGGGTCGCGGTAGTTCTCGCGCACGTAAGCGAGCAGGTCGGCGCCGTCGCGCGTGGGGGCGACGGTCGGCGGGGCGCCGGGGACCACGGGGGCGGCGGGGCGCTCGGGACGCTCGTAGCGCACGACCTTGTTGAACGCCTTCTCGCGGGCGCCCTCCTCGAGCGCGGCGACCGCCTCGAGGTAGCACAGGTGGAGCTTGGTGGAGCCGGCGTGGACGTTGCTGTGGAAGACCGAGACGAGGTCGCCCGACTCGCGCGCCTGCTTGACGAGGCCGTCGAACAGGGCCCTCGTGCCGCCGCCCTGCCCGTCGACCACCGCGAAGACGAAGCCGCTCTCCTCGCAGAGCGCGAACGCTCTGCCGCTGTCGTCCAGGTAGTCGCGCACGATGGCGACGAGCCGCGACTCCCCGCGCCCGCCGTCCGCGCCGCCCGCCGCCGCGCCGCCCGCTGACGCTCCGGCGTCCTCGGGGCTCACGACCGTGATCGCCCCGGTGCCCGGGATTGTCATCACGATCGCCCCGGCGCCCGTCCGCGCGCCCGCCGTCCGCACACCCGCGGCTCGGGTCCCGCTGCCGGCCCGTCCGCCGCGCGCACCCGTGCCGCCCGCACCCGCGCCGCCCACACCCCGCACCTCGTCGGCGCGCACGATGGCGAGCGCGACCTCGCGGCTGGGCTCGGCGAAGAAGAAGTCGCCGCCCTCCTCGGCGAGGGACGCCCGGCCGCGCAGCAGGCGCATCAGGTGGAACTCGGCCACGAGGGTGTCCTGCTCGCTCAGGCGGTTCTCCATTGCCTCCATCGCGAAGCCGATGAGCTTGAACTCGTCGCGCACGTCCTGCCCCTGCGGCGCGAGCTTCTCGATGACCTGCTGAACCGGCTCGTAGATGCGCCGGGTCAGGTAGAGGCCCACCGCGCAGCCCAGGGCCACAAAGCCGAGGGTCGCCAGGACGAGCGTCAGCACGAACTGCCGGTACGCGGCGATCGCGATGTCGGGCACCACCATGACAAAGACGAGCCCGCCGTTGGCCGGCTGATGGTAGTACATGCGGTAGGGGGTCCCGTTGTACGTCACGCCTACGAGGCCGCACATGTCCTCCCCGTCGTGGCCCATGAGCATCGAGAGGTCCACGGCGCCCACGTAGTCGCTCGACCCCATGGGGCGGTAGTTGCCGTCGAGGTCGAAGAAGTACATCTCGGCGATGTCGGCGATGGGCTCGAGGACGTCGAGGTTGGGCATCTCCGGCACCGTGTAGAACGCGACGACGCACACGCCCTCGGCGTCCCCGTACGGGTTGACCGTGTAGCTCCAGGAGTTGCCGTCGAGGGTGACGAGACGCGTGACCGAGCGGCCGAGCGCGGCGAGCGAGTCGAGGTCGATGGCGTCGAGGCGCGCGTCGCGAACGCGGGCGTCCTCCACGGCGCTCCCGCTGCCGAGCACGAACCCCTCCGTCGCGCCCGCCTCGGACCCCGCGCCCGCCTCGGACCCCGCGTCAGCCTCGGACCTCCGGGCTCCCAGGACAACGTACGCCGCGCTCACGTCGGTCGCGTTGGCCCGCTCGAAGGCGCCGAGCTTGCGGGCGATTCTCTCGCGAAGGGCGGTGTCGTCCGGGTCGGCGGCGAGGCTCGCGAGGCATCCGTCGGCGTCGAGCTTGTCGGCGATGCTCTCCACGCCGCCCTCCTCGGGGGAGCGCTCCTGCTGGTAGAGGTCGTACGCGATGATGGCGGAGTCGATCGCCGCGCTCTCCTTCTCAGTCGCCCGGCCCATCGTGAGGAGGCTGATGACGCAGCAGCATGCGACGACAAGGACCACCGTGGCGCACAGTGTGCCGCCCAGAAGGTAGAAACCGCGGCCCCGGTAGGTGTTGCGCAACTTATGACGCATGCTCCGACCTCCCCAAACGCCAGCCTCGCGACCAGTGTCGCGCGCGGCTGGAAAAATCGACACCCATCGATATTCGCGCTATAGAATACATGAGAAAAACGACTCTTTCACGCAAAATCTTCACGTGTCTATGATGGCGGGAGCCGCATGTGACAAGGGACATGCGGCGGATCCATGTCCGTTCTTGCAAGTCTTATTACAAGGAGGCAAGGTATGGAGAACATCAGCAGGCGCAACTTCGTCGCGGGCGCCGCCACCATCGGTTTTGCCGGTGCTGTGGCAGGGACCCTGACGAGCGCCAACCGCGCTCAGGCCGAGGAGGCCCACGAGAGCGCCGTCACCAGCTACTACCAGTGCGCCGAGGACTGGCTGGGGCTGCCGCCCGAGACGGGCGAGCCCGCCGAGACCTATGAGTGCGACGTCCTGGTCCTGGGCGGCGGCCACGCCGGCATCCAGGCTGCGCTCGCGGCTGCCGAGGGCGGCGCCAAGGTTGCCGTCGTCGAGAAGGCGACGTACGAGGGCCGTAAGGTTAAGGGCGAGGACGTTGGCCACATCAACTCCCAGTGGCTCATCGACCAGGGCTACGGCCCCTACAACGTGGGCGAGGTCACGAACGAGTTCGTGCGTCGCGCCGGCGGCCGCTGCAACCCCGAGATCATCCGCAAGTATCTTGCCAACTCGGGCGAGATGTTCGACCACCTGCAGTCTCTGGTCACTTGGCCCGATGACCGCATCCACATCATGACGACCACCGAGCGCAACCCCGACG
>CAYMHQ010000084.1:0-6790 GCA_964390275.1 uncultured Coriobacteriaceae bacterium | reverse complement strand
GCCGAGTGGCACTACGGCGAGCGCGCCCTCAAGCTCACCACCGACGAGAACGGCGCTGTGACCGGCGCCATCGCTCAGAAGGTCGACGACGAGAGCGTCTACGTCGAGTACAAGGCCTCCAAGGGCGTCATCCTCTGCCTGGGCGACTACGGCGGAAACCCGAAGATGACCTGGAACCTCAACGCCGACATCGCCGAGTTCAACGCCCGTCAGGGCCTTACCCAGGACGACCTCTTCGGCTTCTCCGACTGCGTCGGCGACGGCCAGAAGATGGCCTGCTGGATCGGCGCCGTCATGGAGCCCACGCCTCGCGCGTCCATGAACACCGGCGGCGGCGGTGGTGGCCCTTGGGGCACCTGCCCGTACCTCTTCCTCAACGCGAAGGGTATGCGTTACTGCAACGAGGCCAACGCGGTCGGCATCACCGAGGCCACGCTGCTCCAGCCCATCGGCACCGTCTGCACGGTGACCGACGCCAACTACTACGAGACCCTCAAGTACGCCGGTCTTGACCACGGTGCGCCGAACTATGGCCGTCCCGTGTACTACGAGGAGCTCGTCGAGGACATGGAGGCCATCGAGCTCGAGAACCCCGAGGGCGGCCCCGTGCGCACCTGCACCATCGCCGAGCGCGACCCCTCCACCGTCTACGCCTCCGAGACGCTCGAAGGCGCCCTCAAGCTCGCCGGCTACGAGGGCGACGCCCTCCAGACCGCCCTCGACCAGGTCGCCAAGTACAACGAACTCTGCGCCGCCGGTTCTGACACCCAGTACGGCAAGGAAGCCAAGTACATGGTGCCGATCGAGACGCCGCCGTTCTACACCGCGCCGAGCAGCAACAGCAAGACCACCAGCGCCGGCCTTGTGACCCTCGCCGGCCTCGAGACCAACAACGACCTCCAGGTCCTCAACGTCAACGGCGAGGTCATCCCCGGCCTCTACGCCGCCGGCAACTGCCTGGGCGAGCGCTACGGCAACTCCTACGCGACCCCGTTCGCTGGCAACTCCATCGGCATGGCCATGACCCACGGCCGCGTCGCCGGCAAGCTCATCACCGGGCAGGAAGTCCTGTAAGGTTGACGTGCGTGTAAGGTAGGCTGCCGGGTAAGGCAGACTGCCGAGTAAGGCAAGCGTCCGAGTGGGGGCGCGTTCCGGGAGACCGGGGCGCGCCCCTTTTGTATGTTCGAAGGGCCAACAGGTAAGGTCCCGGTGAAACTCTCGGCAGGGTCCCGATGTGTCCCAATTGGCTGCGAAACAAAGGTGGAAAAGCGATTCCGCTGGCCCGCCGGACGTCAGCGTCCCACGCACCACGGCACCGGGCATGCCCATCCCACTTCCCTGTCTGTACCCATCGCGCCCGCATGTTCTCTCCCTGCCCGCCCGATTCGTCTACACTGTGCGTGTTACTGCGGCGAGCGCCGTCGAAGTGCCGCGGCGCGCGTTTCATGCCGTGCACTTGCAAAGTGGGGAAGGGATGGGAGTGGTTGTGGGGCGCAGAAAGACGTATCGCGGCCGAGGGTTCCGACTGCTCGGCGGCACGATGTGCCTGGTGGTCGTGGTGGTCATCGCCATCTGCATGGTTATCAGCCTTTCGATTATCTCGCGGTCCACGCGCCAGACGAACGAGGCGCTCGAGAGCGCCATCACCGCATACGACCTATACCTGCAGGGGCTTGGCGGCGAGGTCTCTCGTACGGAGGGGATTCTCGAGAAACTCGACGGCGACGGCCTGCTCGATGGCTTGGCAGACGATGCTGACCATGTCGCGGCTGACTCCGCGGGGGACGCCTTGGCCACGTTGGATCTCTCCGAGGTCGACCGGACGACCCTCGCCTCCCGCATCGCCGCCTACGAGGAATCGGCCCGGGCCGACGATGTCCAGGCACGCCTTTACGTGTATTTCCCTCAGGTAGACCGCATGATCGGCTCGGTTTCGAACGGCGCCGACCCGCGCGACAGCTCGGATGGCAAGGCCTACGACCCTCGTCTGCTCCAGATTGACGCCTCGCTTCTCGTTGAGGGCTCCGGCGACGTAAGCTTCATCGTGGAGCTGGACGGTGACATGTGGCATACGGAGGTCGGCGCGCTGACGGCGGGCGTGCGGTACGTCATGCTTCTTTCGATGCCCGAGCTTCCCTCGACCGAGATTCTCACGCCCATCTCCGACGTTTGTGAGATGTACTTCGCCGACCGCTACGGCCACAAGTACGCCTATAGCGAGAGCCCGCGCTTCGCCGACGTTTTCGAGTTCGACGACCTTCAGACCAGCGACCTCCAGACCGGCGACGAGGCGTCCTCGGGGTTCGCCACCGTGGAGCACGACGGCGAGAAGTACCGCTGCTACTACGAGGACAACTGCGCAGGCTACAACAAGTTCGTGCTGGTCACGCGCGATGTTGTCGACGCGGCGCGCCGGGAGTTTGTGGGCGCCACGCTGCTGGCGGGAGTGTTGCTCGTGCTGGGCGGGTGCCTCGTGGGATTCCTGCTCACGCGCCATGTGTACGAGCCGCTGCAGCACATCATCGACCGCCTCACGCCGCCGGGCCGCCGGGTCGACGACGAATTCCGCCTTATCGGGTTCGCGCTCGACGGGATGGAGCGGAGCCTGGCCGAGCAGCGCGAGGTTATTGCCGACCTAGGAATGATGCGCCTGCTGCGCGACTCCTCGGAGGACGCGCTGGACAAGGGTCGGGGCGCTCTGGGTGACAGCAGTGCGGTCGTGGGCGCCTCGAACGGGGAAGCGCCCTTCTACCTGCAGGAAGGCACCTCATGTGCGCTGGCGATCGTGCGCGTCGACCGGACGCTCGCCGCCGGGGGCGCGGCTGCGGCGGCGAGCGTCGAGACACTGCGCCCGGTGGTGGAGGAGTACCTCGCTGGCAAGGTCGTCAGTCATGCCGCGTGCGTCGAGGGGCAGCTCCTCTTCGTCGTGCTCGATGCGCACGACCTCGACGTTCCCGCGCTTGCCGCCGGTCTGCTCGGATGTCTGGAGGACGCCGGTATTCTCGCGAGCGTCTTCACGAGTTCGACGTACTCGGGGCCGACGATGCTCAACGCCTGTTACCGCGAGGCAGTGCGCGTCATGGAGCAGGGGGAGCTCGAGCATGCGTTCAACCGCGCGATGGGCCCCGAATCGCTGCCCGACGGCGACGCGCGTGCCCACCCCGCGCTGGGCGAGCTCGGCCTCTTCGACGACATGTGCGCCTACATCCAGGGGAACTACCGCGATCCGAGCCTCTCGTCGGGCCAGCTTGCGCGCCGCTTTGGCATGAGCCAGGCGAGCGTCACGCGCCTCTTTAAGCAGCGGACGAACGGCAGCTTCCTCGACTACGTCCACAACCTGCGCATCCAGGAGGCTGAGTCGCTGCTCGTTTCCACGGAGCTTTCGGTCGCCGAGGTCGCCGCGCGCGTGGGGTACGGGGATGCGTCCACCATGACGCGCGCCTTCAGGCGCTATCGCGGCAAGACGCCGGGGGAGTGCCGGCGCGGCTAGCCCAGCACGGTCGCGATCTGCGACACGTCGTCGGAATGGGCGAGGTAGAGCTCGGCGTCGAGGGTGGTGCGGTAGGCGAGTCCGCCGATGCGCGTGACCTCGCCCATTCCGAAGCCGGCGACGTCGGTGGTCTGCGGGTCGACCGGCAGCGAGCTGCGCCAGCGCCTGCCCGTCCTCGCAAACAGCCCTTCGCTGTCCGGGCATGCCTCGTAGCCGCGTTTAACCAGGTAGGCGGCGGCTTTCTGGTAGGATGCACTCTCGGAGAGCCGCCCCGCAGCCGAGCTTTCGCGCTCCCCCGCGCCTTCTTCCTCCGCAGCCGCCGTCGTCATCGCCATCGCGCGCGGGTTGCGGGCGACACGCAGCATATCGGGGCCGAGGTTACAGGCGTCGGCCATGCTTTTGTACAGCTCGGTTTCGGAATGGCCGGGCGTGTCGCAGTAGCAGGTCAGGCCTATCGAGTCGCGCCACCCCGCCTGCTGGAGCACCGAGGCGGTCTCGAGCATCGCCTGCGAGCAGTCGGGCGCGCCGATGCCAATGAGGTCGCCGGGCAGGGCGCAGTAGCGCTCGAACGCGATGCGGTTCACGTGCGCGTTGCGGTAGGTGGCGAGGGTCGCCACGCTGATGGTCCCGGCGATGGCGGAGAGGACCACCTCGGCGTCGTCCGCCATGGCGAAACGGTCGCGCACCAGGTGGATGACGCCCGCCACGTCGTCGGCGGGGAGCGTGGTGGCGGGGCCCCCGGTGAAGGTGACGGAGGACACCCGGTGCTCGGCGAAGTCGTCTGCGGCGGACTCGATTTCGCGGCGCAGCGCGGCGAAGTAGCGCGCCTTGCCCGAGATCCCCGCGTGCAGCAGCGGCCCGTGCTGGCAGTCGGTGCATGCGTACGGGCAGAACGGCAGGCGGATGCGAATCACCAGGTCGCGCCTACCCTCGGCCGTGGCCTCCGGTTCCGCCGCGGCCTCCGTCTCGGCCATCGAGGTTGCCGGCGCTATGACCGTCGCATTCTCCATCGTCCCCATCGTCGTCGCCATCTCGGCCGTCCTCCCTTGGTTGCCCCGCTCCTCCGTGCCCCGTGCGCCTTCGCGCCGCACACCATTGTGCTCGCACGCGCCATCGTGCTCGCACAGTCTTGCAAAACGGGGGTCCGGATGCAACGCGGAAACGCGGCACCCGGGCCCCCGTCATATCACTTGCTCAGCCTTACTCGGCCTGGCTCGGCCGTCTCGGCCCTCCTTGCAGGACTTACAGGATGGTGCCCAGGTGCTCGCCCAGGACCATGCCGAGCGTGTTGGCGATGCCGACGGTGTTGCCGGTCATGCAGGTGTGGTACTGGACGCCGTAGCGCTGGCCGCAGCAGTTGCCGGTGGCGTACAGGCCGGGGACGAGCTCCTTGTTCCCCTTCTTGACGACCTGCTGATGGATGTCGGTCACGAGGCCGGACATCTGCACCATGCCGCCCGCGACGCGGCCGGCGTCGCCCTGCACGGAGAAGTTGCCAAAGAACGGCGGCGTGTCGATGGGGAGCATGAGCATCGGGTCGCGGCCCCAGTCGGTGTCCTTGCCGGCAGCGCACATCTCGTTGTAGTGGGCGATCTCGTCGAGCAGGCCCTGCTTGGCCTCGCCCTCGTACCCAAAGATGTCGGCAAGCTCCTCGAGGGTCTCGGCAGCGTAGACGGTTGAGGTGTTCATGCCGTAGCCGGTGAAGCCGTGGACCTGGAAGCCTTCGGGGCCGGTCTTGTAGTTCTTGATGTCCTCTTCGACGAGGCTCCACTCGCGCTCGCAGGTGGTGGAGCTCATGCAGTGCTCATAGGACTGATACTGCATGTTGTCGAGGACCTTGCCGTCGGTGATGGAGCAGTAACGGCCGCCGGGCATGAGGCGCGAGGTCACGCCGTCGCCGCCGAACTCGATGAGCGACTCGTTGTAGAAGCGCTTGCCGTCGGGCCCGAACACCGGGTAGTTGCCCACGATGCCGGTGCTGGCGCCGCCGCTGCTGCCCACGCCGAAGTTCATGGCCGCGCGGGGACCGGGCTCCATGACGCCGCCTGCCCACAGGCCCATCTTGATGCCCGAGCCGTCCTGGCTCATGCCGTTGAGGACGGACTTGTCGGAGACGTCGATGCCCTTGAACTCGCAGAGGTTGCGCACCTCGTCCATGAGGGCGTACACCATCTCGCCGTTGCCGCCGAAGTCACCGGCCGCGAGGACGACCGCCTTGGCGGTGACCTTCACGTAGCCGCTCTCGTTCTGGCCGATGCCGCCGACCACAGCGCCGTCCTCGTCCTGCAGCAGCACGACGCCCTTGGTGCCCCACAGCCACTGCGCGCCGTCCTCCTGCGCCTTGTTGATGCTGTACTGCCAGACGGCCTTGAGGGCGGGCTGGTTCTCGCCGCCGCCGAGGATGTTGTTGAAGTCGCGGTAGGAGATGGACCCGGCGAAGGAGGTCTTGCCGTTGTGGGTCATCGTGGTGCTGATTCGGCCGTTGGGGAAGCTCTGGTAGTCGGAGAACTCGTCGAGCTCCTCCTGCGGGACCAGCTCGCGGATCCAGTTGGCGCACTCACCGCTGCGCTCGCAGAACTGCTTGATGAGCGTGGGGTTGGAGCGGCTGTAGGTGCGGCGCATCCACTCGTTGAGGACCTCGATGGGGTCGATGGGCTCGCAGCCCTGCTCAAGGAAGTAGTCGGCGTTGACGGCGGCCATGTCGCAGCCGATGGGGCTGTACATGTCCTCGGCCATTTTCTCCATGACGATGACGGACTTGCCGAGCTCCGCGGCCTTGCGGGCGCAGCAGATGCCGGAGTGGCCGCCGCCGATGACGAGGATGTCGGCCTCGAGCTCTTCGACGATGTCGGAGTCGGCGATGACGGGGGCCTCGCCGAGCCAGTCGGCTGCCTCGGACGCGGCGGGCGCCTGCTCGTCGGCGATGGCGGTGGACACCATGCCGGCGCTCACAGCACCGGCGGCGCCGAGTGCGGCGCCCTTGAGGAACTGCTGGCGGGAGATGCTCTTCATGCTCAGACCTGCCTTCCTTTGTGGTTGCGTGCGATTGTGGCGCGCCCCGCGTTGCGGATGCGCACCGGTACAAGCATGGAGTGTAGGGGAGCACGCATGGGGGTCGCAACGGTCGGTATTTTCGATGCCGTGCATTGATCGAAGCAGGAGGGGCGAGCACAAAGGCCTGGTAGATGGTGTCAAGCAAGAGAGCTTGGGGCGGTTTTTCCGAGTATAGGGGCGCGCGGGGGAGGGCGGATGAGCGAGGGCACGTCTGGACCCACGGCGGTCCGTTTTGGGTCTTTTCGG
>CAYMHQ010000083.1:6881-10519 GCA_964390275.1 uncultured Coriobacteriaceae bacterium | reverse complement strand
AATCGGGAAACTGACTTACCCCCTCTTTTGGTCAAAATCCGCGATTTGCGATTCCACGGCCCTCCCCCGGACGCCCTCCCGGAATCCCCGCCCCCGCTCGCCCTCCTCGGCCGCCCACCTGAAATCCGCCTGAACCGTTCGCCGCCTGCAGCCGTTCGTGTTGCGAATGCAACGGACCGCCGCGCCATCGCCTGCGAAACTTCGGGGGACAGTGCGCCGCACGACCCGCCCGCGCCCACGGCCGAGGGGCAGCGGCGCTCCGCACACAGGGGAAGGGAACGAACCATGCGTAAGCAGTCCATTGGAGCGTTGATCTGCACGGGGCTCGTCGGTGCGAGCCTGTTCACCGGCGTGGCGTTCGCCGCGGACGGCGCGAAGGCGGCCGACACCGCCAAGCAGGACGCCGCCGCGACCGAGCAGACCGAGGAGATCCAGCGCTCCGTCGTCCTCGCCCAGGACGAGAACAGCGTCACCGTCATCGACGGCGGCGGGCGCGAGGTCACCATCGAGCTGCCGGTCGACACCGTCGTCTCGATGTACGCCCTCAGCTACCTGCTCGCGTTCGACATGGACGGGCACATCCTCAACGCCAACTCCAAAGACATCAACCTCATGATCGACCCCACGCTGGCCGACGGCGTGTCCGTCATGGAGAACGGCCAGATCAACGTGGAGGCGCTCGCCTCGCTCGACCCCGACCTGTTCATCCACCGCTCCGACAGCTATGACCTCTACGACTCGCTCGAGGCCGTGGGCGTGACGGCGATCGGCGTCTACTCCGAGAACGTCGACGAGATCAAGGCGACCCTCAACCTGCTCGGCGCCGCCCTGGGCAAGCCCGAGCGCGGTCAGGAGCTGGCCGAGTACTTCGAGGGCATCATGAACCATGCCGCCGAGCTCGTCGCCGACATCCCCGAGTCCGAGCGCCACACCGCCATCCTCATGGGCAGCAGCCTCGGCAAGGTCGCGCACGGCGACATGCTCCAGTCCGTCATGATCGAGACCGCCGGCGGCATCAACATGGCCCACGACGTCGAGAGCGACGGCATCTGGCCCGTGGTGGGCGTCGAGCAGATCTTCGAGTGGGACCCCGAGTACATCTTCCTGCGCAACGCGAGCCTCGACTACACCATCGAGGACCTCAAGGCCGACCCGGCGTGGGCCGACCTCACCGCCGTCAAGAACGACCACGTCTACATGGTCCCCTGCGACATGGACTCCTGGGAGTTCCCGTGCCTGCAGACCGCCCTCGGCACCATGTGGATGGTGAGCGTCATGTACCCCGACCTCATGAGCGCCGATGAGTTCGACGAGATCGTCACCGACTTCTACCAGTTCGTCTACGGCATCGAGGTCGACCGCGAGCTGCTCGACTACTAAGTACTGCTGAGTTCTGACCCACCGAACCGAGAGGCCCGGACCCGTCCGGCGCGGGCGACCGCGCACGCGGGGCCGGGCCTCTTCCCTGTCCGCCCATTCCTGTCAGCCGAACCGTTGGAGTCCCCATGACCGAGCCTCCCCCCCCGGCGACCCCGCCGGACCAGCCGCAACCGCCGGGCATCCCGGAGACACCGGCCGCACCTGAGTCACCGGGCGCCCCGGAGACGCAGGCGTCGCCCGAATCGCAGGCCGCACCCGATCAGCCGCGCCCCGGGCGTCGGCAGCGCAGGCGTCGCGAGCAGCGCGAGGAGCGGCGCTTCGTCTCGTCGATCAAGACGGGCGCGTTCGTGCTGCTGCTCGCGGCGATCCTGTTCGTCGCCATCCTGCTGAGCCTGTGCACCGGCCAGTACAACATGACGATGGCCGACAGCGCGCACATCCTCTTCGGCACCCTCCTGGGGTGGGAGCAGGACTGGACCAAGATCGCGCAGAACGTCGTCTTCGCGCTGCGCCTGCCGCGTGCCTGCGCCGCCGCGCTCGTGGGGGCGTCGCTCGCGATATCGGGCGCTGTCTACCAGGGGATATTCCGCAACCCGCTCGTCTCGCCCGACCTGCTCGGCGTGTCGAGCGGCGCGTGCGTGGGGGCCGCCGTCGCCATCCTCGCCGGCCTCACCGCCTTCCAAATCCAGATGAGCGCCTTCGCCTTCGGCATCCTCACCGTCGCGGTCACCCTCCTCATCCCGCGCCTGCTCAGGAGCGAGTCGAACATCATGCTCGTGCTCTCGGGCGTCATCGTGGGCGGGCTGATGGGCTCGGTCATGGGGTTCATCAAGTACATCGCCGACCCCGAGACCCAGCTGGCCGAGATCACCTACTGGCAGATGGGCAGCTTCGCCTACGTGAAGCCGAACAACATCACGAGCGTCCTGCCCACCATGGCGGTGGGGTTCGTGCTCCTCTACGTCATGGCGTGGTGGATCGACATCCTCTCGCTGGGCGACGACGAGGCCAAGTCGCTCGGCGTGCGCGTGCAGCTCGTGCGCAACCTCTCGATCGCCGGCGCGACGCTGCTCACCTCGAGCGCCATCTGCATCTGCGGCACCGTGGGGTGGATCGGCCTCGTGATCCCGCACTTCGCGCGCATGTTCGTGGGACCCAACAACACGAGGCTGCTGCCGAGCGCGGCCCTCATGGGGGCGATCTTCATGGTGACGGTCGACCTCGTGGCGCGCACGCTCACCACGGTCGAGCTGCCGCTGAGCGTGCTCACCGGGTTCATCGGCGCCCCGTTCTACGTGTTCCTGCTCTACAAGACCAAGGGGAAGGGGCAGCTGCGATGAGCGAGACGACCGCAAGTCCGAGCGATCCCGGCGCGGCCGGCGGCGCGGCGGAATCCCCCGGCGCGACCGAGCCGCTGTACGAGGTGCGCGACCTCGCCTACACCTACCCGCACACGAGCCGGACCATCTTCTCGCACGCGAACCTCACCGTGCAGCCCGGCGAGGTGGTCACGGTCCTGGGGCCCAACGGCGCGGGCAAGAGCACCTTCCTCAACTGCCTCGGCAACCTGCGCAAGCCCGACTCGGGGACCATCCGGCTGTGCGGCCAGGATATGGCGACGATGCCGATGCGCGAGGTCGCGAGGCGCGTGGCGTACGTCCAGCAGAACCACACGCCCGTCTTCGCGTTCAAGGTGGTCGACTTCGTGACGATGGGGCGCGCCGCGCACGTGGGCAGGTCGGGCAGGCCCAAGGAGGCCGACCGCGAGCTCGCCCGCGAGGCGCTGCGCCGCATGGGCATCGAGCACCTCGCCGAAAAGCCGTACACCGACATCAGCGGCGGCGAGCGGCAGCAGGCCGTCATCGCGCGGGCCATCTGCCAGGCGCCCAAGGTCCTGCTGCTCGACGAGCCCACGAGCCACCTCGACTTTGGCAACCAGCTGCGCGTGCTCGACATGGTCCAGCAGGTCTCGGCCATGGGATTCGCCGTTATCATGACCACGCACGACCCCAACCACGCTATCCTGTTGGGGGGCACGGTCGCGGTGCTCGACCGCGGCGGCACCCTGACATGCGGCACGACGGACGAGGTGATGACCGAGGAGTTCCTCAAAGGCCTCTACCGCACCGACCTCACCGTGGCCTACGTGGAGGAGATCGAGCGCGAGGCCGTGCTCGGCAACAAGCTCAAACCGGGACGGAAACAACAACAGTAGCAATAGCTGTGGCAATAGCAGTAGCAGCGGAAACGACAGCGGC
>CAYMHQ010000083.1:0-6781 GCA_964390275.1 uncultured Coriobacteriaceae bacterium | reverse complement strand
CGCGAAGGGCCTGCGGAGGGGGCCTCTCATGGGCATGATGAAGATCGCGATCTACGGAAAGGGCGGCATCGGGAAGTCGACCACCACGTCGAACCTCTCGGTGGCGCTGGCGGAGCGGGGCCTCAAGGTCATGCAGATCGGGTGCGACCCCAAGGCCGACTCGACCCAGAACCTCACGGGCGGGCAGCGCATCCCCACGGTGCTCGACCTGCTGAGGGCCGACGAGGAGAGTGTGCGGCTCGAGGACATCGTGCGTGTGGGCGACGCCGGCGTGCTCTGCGTGGAGGCCGGCGGGCCCACCCCGGGCATCGGATGCGCGGGGCGCGGCATCATCACCGCGTTCGAGAAGCTCGCCGAGCTCGACGCCTACCGCGTCCACAAGCCCGACGTGGTGCTCTACGACGTGCTGGGCGACGTGGTGTGCGGCGGGTTCGCGATGCCGCTGCGCAAGCAGTACGCCGACCTCGTCTACATCGTGACCTCGGGCGAGAAGATGTCGCTCTACGCCGCCGGCAACATCATGGCGGCGCTCGAGAACTTCAAGGCGCGCGGGTACGCCCGGCTTGCGGGGCTCATCCAGAACTCGCGCAACGTGGCGAACGAGGACGCGCTCATCTCCGAGCTGGCCGCCGAGGCGGGCGTGCCGGTCGCGGCGCGCATCCCCCGCTCGCCCGACATCCAGCGGGCCGAGGACCTGGGGCGCACGGCGGTCGCGGCCTTCCCCGAATCCCCCGTGGCGCAGGTCTACCGCGACCTCGCCGAGCACATCGTGAACCGGTTCGCCGAGTTCGAGCAGGCCGGCGGCGCGACGGGTGGGGCGGCCTCCCATGCCTAGACGCGAGCCGACCCTCTCCTTCAGGATGCCCGAGGTCGAGCGCAAGCACACCGTGCTCCACATCCCGGGGAGCCACACGCTCTTCGTGGGGCCTTCGGCGTGCATGCGCCGCCACGCGCTCGGCCAGTACAAGCACGGCAACATCGAGGACGTGTCGTTCCTGCGCGTGACCCAGGCCGACGTGGTCTCGGGCACCTACGAGGAGCTCATCGTCGAGGCCGCGGGCGAGCTGGTCGCAACCCTCTCCCCCGCCCCCTCGATCCTCTTCGTCGACGTCTTCTGCATCGACGACTTCCTGGGGACCGACGACGAGGCGCTCGTCCGCCGGCTCGAGGGGCTCCACCCCGGCACGCGCTTCGTGTTCAACCGCATCCACCCCGTGGCGACCAACGAGAAGGTCACGATGGGCGACGCCAAGCAGGTGAGCCTGTACTCCTTCCTCGACCCTGTCCCGCCCGAGGGACACGACAACGGCGTGAACATGCTCGGCAACTTTGTCCCCTTGAACCCCGAGAGCGAGATATTCGAGCTGTTCGCGCGCTGGGGGTTGGGCCCCGTGCGGCAGCTGTTCGCCTGCGAGACCTACGCCGAGTACCAGGACATGGCCAAGAGCCGCGTCGCCGTGGTCGCGCGGTTCAGCGGCGACAAGACCGCGCGCGAGATGGAGGGGCGGCTCGGCATCCCGTACGTGCGGTTCCCCGCGTGCTACGACCTCGACCGCATCGAGGGCCACTACCGGGTGCTCGCCCGCACGCTCGGCGAGCCCGAGCCCGACTTCTCCCCGTGGCGCGGCCCGGCGGAGGAGGCCGTGCGGCGCGCGCTCGAGCTGCTCGGCGACACGCCCATCGTGGTGGACAACGAGGGGACGCTGCTGCCCTACATGATGGCGCGCTCGCTGCTGGGCTACGGGTTCAACGTGACCCATCTCTTCCACTCGCACCACCTCTTCGACCCCGACGTGCCCGACCGCGAGGCGATCAAGGCCGAGCATCCCGAGCTGTTCCTGGCCACCGGCGACGACGCGCGACTGCACGTCGCGGACGTCTCGGGGCATTTCGGCGAGGACGGCGCGTGGCAGGCCGGCTCCATCGGACCCGACCGCGAGCCCATCGCGATCGGCACCGTGGGGGCGCGCATCGTGGGAGCGCGGCGCGTGGTGGACGTCTGGCACGACGAGGGCCTCACCGGCTTCCACGGCGTGCGCCTGCTGATGGAGAAACTCTGCGAGCAGTACCGGCTCATGGAGGCCGGGACCGAGCGCGCATCCAGCGCCGGGGCTGCCGGGAACCACGGGGGACGCACGGGAGAGGAGCGCCGCGATGGATAGCAGGCTTTCGAGATATATCCCGCCCTACGCGAGCGACTACACGGGTGTCGCCGCGAGCCTCTACGACCTCGACGGCATGGTGGTCTTCTGCGACGCCGGCTGCTGCACCGACCACTACGTCCTGAACGACGAGCCGCGCTGGCGCCGCCGGCAGGGGCTCTGCTTCAGCACGCATCTCCGCAGCACCGAGGCCGTGCTCGGCAGCGACTCCGACATGGTGGACCGCGTCTGCGGGATCGCCGGGTCCGTCGAGCGCGAGCTGCCCTTCGTCGCCGTGATGGGCACCCCCGTCCCCGGCATCGTGGGGATGGACATGCCCGGCGTCGCGAGCGAGATCGAGGCGCGGCTCGGCGTCCCGGCGCTCGGGTTCGACACCGCGGGGTTCCGCTACTACGACTCGGGGATCGAGCTGGCCGCGCGGACGGTGTTCGAGCGGTTCGCAGAGGATGGCGCGGCAACCGGGGGCGCTTGCGAAAGCGGCGACGAGGCGGAGGGCGACCGGGGCCACGGGACCGTCAACATCCTCGGCGCCACCCCGCTCGACTTTGGCGACGTGGGCAACGAGGACGACTTCGCGGCGCTGTTCGAGGGCGCAGGCTGGACGATCGGCCTGCAGTTCCCCATGAACGCGCGCATGGAGGACGTCGCGCACGTGGGCGCGGCCCAGGTGAACATCGCGGTGAGCGCGGCCGGAATCCGCATCGCGCGCTACCTCGAAGGGCGCTTCGGCACGCCGTACGTCGTGGGCTGCCCGGCGGGGCCCCTCGACGGCCCGCTCGACCGCGAGATTCTCGCAGCCGCGGAGGAGGTTGCCGCAGGGCGCCGGCCCAGCGGCTGGTGGTGCGACGACGTCACGGACGACGCGCAGGCAGAGGTGGACGGCGAACGGACGGCGACCGCGGAGGGGGAAGTCGAACGACCGACCCTCGTCATCGCCGACCAGGTCGTGGGCGAGTCAATCCGCCGACTGCTTGAGGAGAGGGACGGCGAGGGAGTCGACACACACGGCCCCGTGCTCGTGGCGAGCCCGTTCGCGTGGGACGCACGCCACGCGCGCCCGGGCGACTTCGCCTTCAAGACGGAGGGCGAGCTCGTGGCGAGGTTCGCGCGCCTGCGCCCCGCGCGGCTCGTGGCGGACCCGATCTTCGTGTTCCTCTGCCGCCCCGTGGAGGCCGACTGCGCGTTCGCCCCGCTCACCCACTGCGCCGTCTCGGGCAAGCTGCACTGGGACGACGCGGCGAGGCTGTCCCGTCTGTGACGAGCAGCAGACGTGCGGGGCTAGCTGCGCGAACCCAACGGGCACGTTCGAACGACGCCCGGGCCACATCACGACGATGGGGTCCGGGCTTTTTTCGCGCGCAACCCTGCGCCAGGCGGGACTGCGACCCTCCGGAGACCCGGTCGGGTCGGCTGCTGGCCAGAATTCGCAGAAGTGTAGGACGAAATCCCCGCGGGGCGCACGGCACGCCGCTTTCGCGCAGAAACCGCGAATTCCTGGGCGACGGCAACCGATTCGCCCCAGCCACCCGCTAGAATCCCGTCTGCAACGTGCAGTCATGTTCGGCGTAAGTCCGGTTGCGTGGCTGCACGGTCGACATAATCCCCCATGGCAATCCCGGCCAGGCGCCTGAGAAGGCGCTTCGAAGACCGCCGACGACCCCATGGCGCGGAGCCCCCTCCGTAAACAGCACGCACGCCCCATTTGCGCCGAACCTCGGTTCGGAGGTGTTTTGCGTGGACGGATATACGGTGGGAGACACCCTCACAAGGAGAAACCTCGTGATGCTCGCGGTGCTCTACGCGAGCGCGTTCCTCGCGGCGTTCAACGAGAACGCGGTCAACACGGCGCTCGTGGGGATCATGGGCGACCTGGGGGTCACGTCGGGGACGGCGCAGTGGCTCGTCACGGGGTACATGGTCGTGACCGCGACGATGGTGACCCTCATGGGCTGGGCGGTCAGGCGCTTCGGGGCGCGGCGGCTCTTCGTCTTCGCCGGCATCGTGTTCTCGGCGGGCGAGGCGTGCGCCGTCTTCGCCCCCAGCTTCCCCCTGCTGCTCGCGTCTCGCCTGGTACAGGCTGTGGGGACGGGCATCTTCATCCCCGTGATGATGAGCAGCGTGCTCGTCCTGGCGCCCCGCAGGCGCGTGGGCACGTTTCTCTCGATCGGGACCTGCATGATCACGTTCGGGCCGGCGTTCGCCCCCGTGGTGTCGGGCGCCATGACCACGGCGTTCGGATGGCGCCTCGTGTTCGTGCCGCCGCTGGTGGTCGCGCTGGTCGTGCTCGGCCTGGGGCTCGCGTGCGTGAGGGACGTCGAGGAGCGCAGGCCCTCGGGCATCGACGCGCCCTCGGTCGCGCTCTCCGCCGGGGCGCTCGCCATGCTCTCGTTCGGTCTGAGCGAGCTCGCGTCGTCGGTCGCGCTCGGCGCGGGCTGCTGCGTGCTCGGGGTGGCGCTGGGCGCGGCGTTCACGAGGAGGCAGCTCGCGCTCGACGACCCGCTGCTCGACCTGTCTCTGCTCAGGAGCGGGAGGTTCTGGCCTGCGTGCCTGCTCACAATGATTGCGATGATGATGACGTTCTCGATGAGCGTGCTCCTGCCGCTCTTCTTCGAGGGCGCAGCGGGGACCACGGCGTTCGTCGCGGGGCTGATGCTGCTCGCGCCCGTGCTCGTCAACTCGGTCCTGACCCTCGCGGCGGGGCGCATCATGGACGGGCGCGGCGAGTGGCCCCTGCTCCCGGTGGGGTTCGCCGTCTGCGCGGCGGGCCAGGTGGCGGTCGCGGCCGTGAGCGCGCAGGGGTCGGTCTGGGGCGTGCTCGGGGCGAGCGTGCTCACGTACGCGGGGGTCGGCCTCGTCATGTCCCCCTCGCAGACCGCGGGGCTCCGGACCCTGCCCGGGCCCAAGCACGCCGACGGTGTGGCGATAGTCAACACGTTCATCCAGATAGCGGCGTGTATCGGGCCGTCCCTCTTCGTGGGAATCCTCTCGAGCGTCGAGGCGTCCTCGGTCGCCGGAGGGACGTCAGCAGCCGCAGCGTGCGGGGCGGGGTTCTCGGCCGCCGTGTGGGTCGCCGCGGGGATCGCCCTGGTCGGGGTCGCCGTAGCGTTCGTCTACGCGCGGAAGGCGAAGAGGGCGCGAAGGTAGCGCAAGGGCGGAGGCCGCGACACCCATGGGACCGACAAGTCGCTGGTGAGTCGGGAGTTCTGATTTTGGCGGCAAAGGAGGGACCATGGCATATGAGCTCCCGTTTGAGCGGCGGCAGTATGCGACAGTCGGCGCAGCCGCAACTTGGGACCGCTCAGAGGGTCGAGGACTCGTGACTCATCATGGAACGAGAGAAAGGTGCCTGCCATGATCATGGAAATCGTGCTGCGCGAGGGCTCCCTGTGGGAGGGGGTCCTCGACGGTTCCATCGCCATCGAGACGTCCACCGAGGGCGCGTTCTATCCGGTGTCCGTTGGGAATTGGCGCGAAGGCCACGAGTATCCGGATCTGTGGGGCTGGGCGATCCGGCCTTCTCAGGTGGAGGCGTTCGAAAGCCTCTACATGGCCCGCAGAGACGACGAAGTCGCGAAAGGGTTCGCGGACTCTGCGGTGCTTCTCCGCGGCACCCGGAGGTACGGCGACGAGAAGAGCGACGACCCGGTCAGCCTGCTCTTCCAGACGATCAGGCGGCGGGACTCATTGAGATGCGCGCCACCTGGGGGCTTCACTCTCTAGCCGCAGTCGGCCCGGGCAGCGACCACGATTGAATTGGGTGTATGCTCCCAAAAGTCAAACGAAATCGAAGTTTTGGGAGTGGGCCAAGGGGTAGAGCAGGGTGACCGACCCGGTGCTGCTCGAGACTCTTGCGAAAGCAGGCGGCGAGGGTGCTAGTGCGGGAACTCCGGCTCGATGCGGTACGCCACGCCGGCATCGTCGAGCAGCGCCTTCTTGTCTCGCAGCTTGAGCGCCAGAGCCTCGAAGACGCGCTTGCGACCCTGCTCGGCGATGGGTTTGGCGCCGAGGAAGTTGACGCCGGCGACCTTGCCGATTGCGGAGAGCACCAGTTTGGTCACGGGGTTGCCGGGCAGGATGGAAATCGCGTAGACCGTGCGGTCCTCGTAGATCGAGGGGATCGCGTTCTTGTGGCCGCACGTTTCCTCGGGGTCTTCCCGAGTGATTTCGAGCTCCCCGCGCGCACCTTCCGAGTCCTTTGCCCGGGGCAGCCCTGTGAGCCGCCCGATCAAGTCTAAAATCCGCTCGCGGCAATCGTCCGAGGCGTCCCACGACCTTACGGATATCTCCATTGGCGCGAGCCTGCTGAACGGCCAAGGTTCGTAAGGGTGGGCGAGGGCTGCGAGGATCTCCTTGTCGCGGACCATCTCAACGCCGAAGTCCTCGAGTTTCTTCACATCCATGACGATGCGCGTCAGCTTGTCCGAGTAGCGGGGCACGCCGATCGCGCCCACGCGCTCGTCCCAGTTGGGTGCGTGCAGCCAGACCTTGGTGCCGGGCGCGAAGTGCCTCGTCCCGTGGACGACGCGGTGGTCCTCGCCGACGGTGTTCTCGTCCTTGACACGGGCTGTGAGGCACCAGCTCTCGGACACGTGCGGCGACTCCTCGACGACTTTCGCGAA
>CAYMHQ010000082.1:0-10542 GCA_964390275.1 uncultured Coriobacteriaceae bacterium | reverse complement strand
TCGCGGCAGAGGGCGCGGACGTACGTCCCCTTCGAGACGAGCACGTCGACGTCCCACCAGGGCTCCCCCGTCGCCTCGTCCGAACCGGTCGCGACGAGGCTCGCCTCGCGCACGCAGACGGGCCGCGGCGCGAGCTCGAGCTCGGCCCCGTCGCGCGCCGCCTTGTAGGAACGCACGCCGTCAACCTGGATCGCGCTGTACGCGGGCGGGACCTGCTCGGTCATGGCAAGCAGTATGCCCATCTGCACGCGCGCCCATTCGGGGTCGAGCACCTCCGCGGGGGCGGGCGCCTCGCGGCGCGTCTCGCCCTCGGAGTCGTCGGTCACCGTCTCCCTTCCAAACACGAACCGCGCGGTGTAGCGCTTCTCGTCGGCGGTCGCGAGCGCGAGCAGGCGCGTCGCCTGCCCCACGCCGACGACCATGACGCCGCTCGCGAGCGGGTCGAGCGTGCCTGAGTGGCCGATGCGCCGCTCGCCGAGCGCCCGGCGCAGGCGCGCGACGACGTCGTGGGAGGTGGGGCCGACGGGCTTGTCGACGCCGATGAGCATGCTGGGACCGTTCGATGGGCCGCGCTTCATCGGCCACATCCCTCACAAGGGCGCGAACCAGGCCGGTCGGCCTCGATGCGGGCGGCGAGCGCCTCGAGCGAGCGAGAGAGGGCGACCTCGGCCGGGCCGTCGATCGTGTAGCCCGCCGCGGCGCGGTGCCCCCCGCCGCCGAAGACCCTGGCAGCCTCGGACACGTCGAGCCAGTCGACCTTCGACCTCAGGTTCCCGCGGAGCGACCCGTCGGAGAGTTCGCGCAGGAACAGGCACGCCTCGGTGCCGCCGAGCGACCTCACCTCGTCGATGAGGCTCTCGCAGTCCTCCGCGGTGCCGCCGCAGCGCGCGAGGTCCTCCTGGGTGACGTAGCTGTAGGCGACATGGCCGTCCGCCGTCGTGGCGAGACGACCGTAGAGCGCCTCCTTGAGCCTCAGGGTGGCCATCGAGAGGCTCTGATACACGCTCGAGGTGACGTGCGCGAGCGAAGCGCCCGCGTCGACGAGGTCCGCCGCCACGCGCAGGGCGTCCGCCGTGGTGTTCTGGTACTGGAAGCGGCCCGTGTCCGTGACGATGGCGGTGAGGAGGCAGGTCGCGATGTCGGCCGTGGGGGCCACGCCGAGGAAGCGCATGAAGTCGTAGACGATCACGCCCGCCGCGCATGCGTGGTCCCTCACCAGCGAGACCTGGGCGTACGGGTCGCGCGAGGGATGGTGGTCGATCGCAGCAGAGGTCCGCGAGCGCGAGAACACGGCGGCCGAGTCGGCGAGGCGGTCGAGCGTGGGGGTGTCGACGGCTATGAACAGGTCGGGCGTCCCCTCGAAGCGCGCCGCGGGGACAAGCCGCCCGAACCCAGGAAGAAATGAGTACAGGACGTCGGCGGGGCGGTCGTTCGCCAGAATAGGCCGAACGTCAACGCCCGGCCAGCGCTCCTCGATGAGGAGCGTCAGCGCGAGCGCGCTGCCGAGCGCGTCGCCGTCGGGGTTCGTGTGCCCCGAGACGACGACGTGCCCGGCCGACTGTATGAGGGCCGCGATGCGACCGAATGTGGTTTCCTCTTCGTCAGTCGTCATAGCCGTGAAAGCTCCCCTCGCAGCCGCGGGAGGGCGCTACCGATCCCCCTCGTCGTCCGCCTCGTCGGCCTCGCAGTCATCGTCGGAGCCATCGGACTCCTCGTCCTCTGCGTCCTCCTCGGACTCGTCGGACTCGACGATGGGGTAGCCGAACTCGTCCTTGGGCACCGACATGGTGGGGGGCACGTTCTTGAGGGCCTCCGTGATGCGCATGGCCTCGTCGGTCGAGCGGTCGATGCTGAAGAGCAGCTCGGGGGTGACGCGCCACGTGAGCGACCGGCCGAAGAGGGAGCGGATGCGCCCCTTCGCCGACTCGAGCCCGGCGAGGACCGAGTCGTACCGGTCCGCGGGGGCCGCCACGTAGACGCGGCAGACCGAGCGGTCGACCGCGACCTCGCACCCGGTGACGGTCACGTCGCGCAGGCGCGGGTCCGAGATCTCCTGCTGGATGATGGTTGCGATCTTCTCGCGCGCCTCCTGGGCGAGACGCCGGGTGGCCTCCGTCTGCTTCATGGCCCTACTCCTTCCGCGCGATCTCGACGGTCTTGTAGGTCTCGATGACGTCGCCGAGATGGATGTCCTGGAAGCCGTCGATGCCAATACCGCACTCGTACCCGGTCTTTACGGTCTTCACGTCGTCCTTGAAGCGGCGCAGCGACGCGATGGAGCCCTCGTACACGACCACGCCGTCGCGCACGACGCGCGCCTTGTCGTCGCGGCTGACCTCGCCGCTCGTGACCATGCAGCCGGCGATCGTGCCCACGCGCGGGACCCTGAACGTCTCGCGGACCTCGGCCGCGCCGGTGTCGCGGTCCTCGAACTGCGGGGCGAGCATGCCGACGCGCGCCGCGTTGATGTCGTCGATGGCCTGGTAGATGACGCGGTACGTCTTGATCTGGACGCCCTCGCGCTCCGCGGACTCGCGCGCCTTCGCGTCGGGGCGGACGCCGAAGCCGATGATGATCGCGTTCGACGCCGCGGCGAGCGTGACGTCGGTCTCCGAGATGGCGCCCACGGCGCTGTGGATGATCGAGATCTTGACCTCGGACTGGTCGATCTTGGAGAGGGCGTCGGCGAGCGCCTCGATGGAGCCCTGGACGTCGGCCTTGACGACGAGGCTGAGCTGCTTGAAGTCGGCCTCGTCCATCGTCTCGAACAGGTTCTCGAGCGTCACGTGGTGCTTGTTCTCCTGCTCGGCCTGACGGCGCTTGAGCGCGCGCTGGTCGGCGAGCTCGCGCGCCTGACGCTCGTCGGAGAAGACCCTGAACTCGTCACCCGCGTCGGGGACGCTGTTGAGGCCCTGGATCTCGGCGGCGCCGGAGGGCCCGACCTCGTTCACGCGCTGGCCGTTCTGGCCGAGCATCGCGCGGATGCGGCCGTAGCTCGTGCCCGCGACGACCGTGTCGCCCACGTGCAGGGTGCCGCGCTTGACGAGGATGGACGCGACGGGGCCGCGGCCGCGGTCGAGCTTGGCCTCGAGCACGAAGCCCGACGCGAACGTGTTGGGGTTCGCCTTGAGCTCGAGCACGTCGGCCTGGAGCAGGATGGTCTCGAGCAGGTCGTCGATGCCGATGCCCTTCTTGGCCGAGACGTTGACGAACATGTTCTCGCCGCCCCACTCCTCGGGGATGACGCCGTGCTCCACGAGCTCCTGGCGCACGCGGTCGGGGTTGGCGGACGCCTTGTCGATCTTGTTCACCGCGACGACGATCGGCACGCCGGCCGCCTTCGAGTGGTTGATTGCCTCGACGGTCTGGGGCATGACGCCGTCATCGGCCGCGACGACCAGGACGACGATGTCCGTGACCTTCGCGCCGCGGGCGCGCATGGCGGTGAACGCCTCGTGGCCGGGGGTGTCGACGAACGTGATGCGGCGCCCGTTGATCTTGACCTCGGAGGCACCGATGTGCTGGGTGATGCCGCCCGCCTCGCCGGCCGCGACGCCGGTGTGGCGGATCGCGTCGAGCAGGGACGTCTTGCCGTGGTCGACGTGGCCCATGACGGTCACGACGGGCGAACGGGGCAGCAGGTCCTTGGGGTCGTCGTAGAAGGAGAACGAGTTCTCCTCCTCCTCGGTCATCACGCGCACGCGGCGGCCGAGGTCGTCGGAGATGAGCTCGATGAGCTCGTTCGACATCGACTGGGTGAGGGTGAGCGGCGAGCCGAGCAGGAACAGGCGCTTGATGATGTCGTTCGCGGGAACGTCGAGCTCCTTGGCGAACTCCGCGACGGTCACGCCCTCGCGGATCTTCACCACGTCAAGGTCGGCGGGGTTCTGGTCGTTCGCGATGGCCTGGTCGATGGCCTCCTGATGACGCGCGGCCTCGGCCGCCTGCTCGCGGCGCTCCTTGCGCTTCTTGCGGCGGCCGCCGGTCTCGCGCGTGGCCTCCTGGACCGCGGCGCGGGCCTCGGCGAGGACGCGGTCGCGGTTGTACTCCTCGGCCTCGCGGGCCATCTTCGCGTAGCGGTCCTCCTCCGTCTCCGGCTTGGCTGCCGCAGCGGCGGCGGGCTTGCGGCCCTGCTGCTGGGCGGGCTGCTGCTGGCCGGCGGGGCGCTTCTGGTCGGCGCGCTGGGTGCCGTCGGCCGCGCCCGCGGCCTGGGCAGGGGCGCCGGGCTTGCGCGAGCCCTGGGCGGGCTGCTGACCGCGGCCCTGCTGCTGGCCGGCGGGACGGTCGCCCTTCTGACGGGGTCCGCGGTTCTTGCCGGCGGCGTCGCGCCCGGGGGCGGGCTTCTCCTCGGCCTTCGCCTCGGCGGCGGCCTTCTCCTGCTTGGCGGCGGCCATCACGCGCTCCTGCTGGGCGATCTGCTCCAGTAGGCTCGTGAACGAGGGCGTGCTCCTCGGGGCGTTGTCACGGACGCGCATGCGCTCCTCGGCGGCTTTGCGCTCGGCCTCGGCGCGGGCGCGCTCGGCCTCCTCGGCCGCGCGGCGCGCCTCCTCGGCGGCCCTGCGGGCCTCCTCCGCCGCACGGCGCTCGGCCTCGACACGGCGCTCCTCCTCGCGGCGCGCCTCGGCTGCGAGACGCTCCTGCTCGGCGATGCGCTGCTCCTCCTCGGCGGCCTTGCGGGCGGCCTCGGCCTCTGCGGCGCGCTCGGCCTCGATGGCGGCTGCACGCTGCTCGAGTATCGGGGCGAGGTTCTTGCGGATGATGCTCACGTATGCGTCCTCGAGCGCGGCGCTCGCGCTCTTCGCAGGGATCTTCATCTCAGTGAGGTGCGCGAGCATCTCCTTGCTCGACATCCCGAATTCCTTGGCGAGCTCGTGTACGCGGATTTTCGCCATTCCAAACCACCTATCCTTATTGCACGCCGTGCCCGTGGCACAGCGGGTCGAATGCCTGACCGAGGCGAGCGTACGCCTCATCGTCGATCTTCACGCGCAGGGCCCTGTCGAGGGCGTGGCGTTTGCGCGCGACGCCAAAGCACGCGAGGTCGGGACACAGGTAGGCGCCGCGCCCCGGGGCTCTCCCCGTTGGGTCGCAGGCGACGCCGCCCTCCCCCGTCCTCACAAACCGGACCAAGTCGCCCTTGGTCGACACACGACCGCAGGCAACGCAGGTCCTCTCCCTAGCAATCGTCACGCACCCACCTCCGATGTCGTTCAAAACCGCCCCGCAGCACGCCTCACGCTCTGGACCGGCACAAGGCGCAGCGCATGCACCACGTTATATCAAGGATTCGACGTCGTCGTCCATCGTATCGGCGACGCGGCGCGAACTGTGGTGCACGGAGCAGAAGTGAGAGCCCGGACGGGCCTGGTTGCGGCAGCGGACGCCGTTTGCGTCGACGTACGCGCAGCGGCCGTCCTCGTCGAGCGTGACGGTGTCGTCGATGAGCGGCGCGATCGTCCCCATGATGTTGGCCGCGAGCGACTCGTTCTTGATGTCGATGTGCCAGCCGGTGAGGCGGGCGGCGAGGCGGGCGTTCTGGCCCTCCTTGCCGATGGCCAGGGAGAGCTGGTCGTCGGGCACGATGACGGTCGCGTACTGGTTCTCGAGGTCGGCGAACACGCGGGTCACCTTCGCGGGCGACAGGGCGTTCGCGACGTAGCGCGAGGGGTCCTTGTCCCACAGCACGACGTCGATGCGCTCGCCGCGCAGCTCCGAGACCACGTTGCGCACGCGGGAGCCCTTGGGGCCCACGCAGGCGCCGACCGGGTCGAGGTGGGCGTCGAGCGAGTTGACGGCGACCTTGGAGCGCATGCCGGGCTCGCGGGCGACGGCCTTGACCTCGACGGTCCCCTCGTAGACCTCGGGGACCTCGAGCTCGAAGAGGCGGCGGATCAGGTCGGGGTGCGTGCGCGACACAATGATAGCGGGCCTGTTGTGCTCGCCGCGCGCCGCGGTGCCCTTGGCGACGGCCTTGGGGTCGCGCACGCCCACGATGACGGCGCGCACGCGCTGGTTGTGCTGGTAGAACTCGCCGTTGGGGCGCTCGTTCATCTCCTCGGGGTAGCGGCGCTTGTCGAAGTGAGGCAGCTCCGCCTCGACGCCGTCGCGGATCTTGAGGATCGTGAAGTCGGGCGTCGTCTGGAGCACGGTACCGGTGATGAGCTCGCCGATGCGCTTGGAGAACTCCTCGTAGATCTGCTCGCGGGCGGCGTTGCGCACGATGGCGTTGATCTCGATCTTCGCGTGCTGCGCGGCGATGCGGCTCGTGTCCTTGGGCGTGACGTCGATCTCGTCCCACTCGGTGTAGTTGCCCTCCTCGTCCATGCTGTCGTCCTTGGGCTCGAGGCGGTAGACGTACACCTTGCCGGTCTGGCGGTCGATGGTGACTTTGGCGCCCCAGTCGAGGCCGAGGATGTCCGCGTAGCTCTTGGCGAGCGACTGCTCGAGTCGGTCGAGCAGGTAGAGCTCGTCGATGTGCTTCTCCTGGGCGAGCGCGATGAGAGCGTCCATCATTTCAGAGGCCATGTTCGTTCCTTTCGGGCCCGGGTGTCGCCCGGGCTTTCTTCCAGCGGCGCGGGTCGGTATGGCCACCGGCCTCGCCGCGAGCTTACTCAATCGTGCGCGGCGCCCTACTCGACGTCGTCACCGGATCCGTCGTCGTCCTCGTCGTCAGAGTCGGGGTCGATGACGGCGCCGTCAGCCGCACCCGCCGCGCGGGCCGCCTTCTCGGCCTTCTTGGCCTCGGCGAGGATCCTGGCGAAGTCGGGCTTGAGCCGGGCGGACTTGACGTTCTCGAAGGGCACCTCGACCTCGCCGGCGGCGGTGCGGAGCCTGACGGAGGCTTCGTCGGCCGAGACGATCTCGCCCTCGAGCGACCTGCGCCCCTCGACGGCCTCACGCACCGCGACCTCGGCGTTCTCGCCGACGAAGGCCGCGAAGTCGCGCGGGCGGCGCAGCGGGCGGTCGATGCCCGGCGAGGAGACCTCGAGCTCGTAGGCGCCGGGGAACGGGTCGAGCGCCTCGACGACGGAGGACACCCAGGGGGTAGCCTTCGTCACGCGGTCCATGTCGATCGCATCGTCCCCGTCGAGGTCGAGGCGGATGCGGAGCGTGGGGTGCGAGGCGGGCCCCGTCACCTCGACGCTCACGATGTCGAGCCCCTCTCGTGCCGCGCCCCTCTCGAGCTCGGCAAGGATGAGGTCCTCGATCTTTCGGCCGTTCATCGCTGCATTCTCCTCCCCGTGGCGCCCAGCCGCCCGTCGACGCCGACGGGCACAAAAAGAGGAAGCGAGCCGAACTCGCTTCCTCCACTGAATAACAATAGATTAAGCAGGTAGATTATAGATACCTGCAGGTCAAAAATGCAACTGCCGGGGCGGATTTGCCGAACAGGCGCATCCGCCATCGACAAAAAAACACTTAGCGGGCGACGATGTTCACGAGCTTGCCGGGGACCACGATGACCTTGACGATCTGCTTGCCCTCGAGCCACTTGGCCGCGGCCTCGACGCCCATGCGCTCGAGCTCCTCCTTCGGGGCCTCGCGGTCGGCCTCGAAGCGGCTGCGCAGCTTGCCGCACACCTGCACCGCGACCTCGACCACGTCGGACTTGGCCTGCTCGGGATCGAACTCGGGCCACGGCGCGTTGTAGACCGAGGTCGTCTGGCCGAGCTGGGCATGCCAGAGCTCCTCGGACCAGTGGGGGCAGACGGGCGCGACGCAGCGCACGATGTCGCTCGCGGCCATGAAGCACAGGGCCTTGTCGCGCGAGCCCTCGTCGGTGGCCTTGAGGTAGTCGTCGGCCGCGTTCACCATCTCCATCATGGCGGCGATGGCGGCGTTGAACTGGCCGCGGTCGAACGTCTCGGTGCACTTCATGACCGTGCGGTTGATCTCGCGGTTGAGGGTCTTCGCGGCCTCGTCCCCGAGAGACGCAGCGTCGACCGCGCCCTCCTCGGCGGTGGCGCAGAGCGTGCAGACGGTGCGCCAGGCGCGCTTGAGGAACCTGTTGCAGCCGGCGACCGCGTTGGGGTCCCAGTCGAAGTCCTTCTCGGGCGGGGCGATGAACAGGATCGAGAGGCGCATCGTGTCGGCGCCGTAGGGCTCGATGACCGAGCTCGGCGGGACGACGTTGCCCTTCGACTTGCTCATGGTCTCGCCGTGCTCGTCCTTCACCATGCCCTGGCAGAGCAGGTTGGTGAACGGCTCGTCGACCGAGCAGAGGCCGAGGTCGCGGCACACGCGGGTCCAGAAGCGCGAGTAGAGCAGGTGCAGGATCGCGTGTTCGATGCCGCCGATGTAGTTGTCGACGGCCATCCAGTGGTTCGCCTTGTCGGGCGAGAACGGCGCCTGGTCGTTGTGCGGGTCGGTGTAGCGCAGGTAGTACCAGCTCGAGCAGGTGAACGTGTCCATCGTGTCAGTCTCGCGACGCGCGGGGCCGCCGCAGACCGGGCAGGTGCACTCGTAGAACTCGGGGATGTCGGCGAGGGTCTGGCCGGCCGCGAGGTCGATGTTGGGCGGGAGGACGACGGGGAGCTGGTCCTCGGGCACGGGCACGATGCCGCAGCGCTCGCAGTGGATCGCCGGGATGGGGTTGCCCCAGTAGCGCTGGCGGCTGATGAGCCAGTCGCGCAGGCGGTAGTTGATCGACAGCTTGCCGAGACCGCGCTCCTCGAGCCACGCCACGATGGCCTGGGCGCCCTCGGAGTGCTTGCCGCCCTTGAGGCCGGTGAACTGGCCGGACTGGACGAGAGTGCCCTCGGCCGCGTACGCGCACTCCCAGTCGACGTCCCGGCACACGAGGTCGCGCTCGCCCGCGAGGCGTTCCATGAGCGGGTCGCCGTCCTCGAGCACGACGGGGATCACGGGCAGGCCGTACTTGCGCGCGAACTCGAAGTCGCGCTGGTCGCCCGAGGGGACCGCCATGACGGCGCCCGTGCCGTAGTCCATGAGGATGTAGTCGGCCACCCAGACGGGGATCGGCCTGCCGTCGACGGGGTTCGCGACGTAGCGGCCCGTGAAGCAGCCGTGCTTCTCGCGGTCGCCCATCTGGCGCTCGAGGGCGCTCACATGGCGCGACGCCTCGCGCAGGTCGAGCACCTCCTGCTCCTGGGGCATGCCGGCGACGAGCTCGGGCACGAGCGGGTGCTCGGGCGCGAGCAGGAAGAACGAGCAGCCGAAGAGCGTGTCGGGGCGGGTCGTGAACACGGTGATCGTCTCGCCCGTGGGGGTCTTGCCGTCGCGGTCGAGCAGGCCGAAGACGACCTCGGCGCCCTCGGAGCGGCCGATCCAGTTGCGCTGCATCTGCTTGACCGACTCGGGCCAGCCCGTGAGACCGTCGAGCCCGTCGAGCAGCTCCTGGGCGTAGTCGGTGATCTTGAGGTACCACTGCTCGAGGTCGCGCTTCTCGGGCACGCTGCCGCAGCGCCAGCAGACGCCGTCGGTCACCTGCTCGTTCGCGAGGACCGTCTTGCAGCCGGGGCACCAGTTGACCGGCGACTTGCTGCGGTACGCGAGGCCCTTCTCCCACATCTTGAGGAACATCCACTGGCCCCAGCGGTAGTAGTCGGGCTCGCAGGTGCGCACCATCTTGTCGGGGTCGTACGAGAAGCCCATGCGGCGCATCGTGGCGATGGCCTGATCCATGTTCTTGTACGTCCACTCGCTCGCCTGGGTCTTGTGCTTGATGGCGGCGTTCTCGGCGGGCAGGCCGAACGCGTCAAAGCCCATGGGGTGCAGGACATCATACCCGCGCATGCGCGCCTGACGCGCCATGGCGTCGCCGATGGTGTAGTTGCGCGCGTGCCCCATGTGCAGGTCGCCCGAGGGGTACGGGAACATCTCGAGGACGTACTTCTTGGGGCGGTCGGAGGGCGCGGGGGTCGCGAAGAGCCCCTCCTCGTCCCAGATCGCCTGCCACTTGGTCTCGATGGCCGCCGCGTTGTAGGGAGGGATGCCGCCGGCGGGAGCGGTCTGGTCGGTGGTCTTGCTGTCGCTGCACATGGGTGGGGTCCCTTCATATGGCGAGAGGGAGGCCAAAGAGCGCCTCCCCCGGTGTCGATATGGCCGTCTCCCCGGGCGACGGCGCCGTGCCGCGCGCCCGGGGAGACCGGTTGCCGTCTTAGTCGTGATAGAAGCCGTTGCCGGCGTCGGTCACCGTCTGGCTCGGGTTCTTGAGGAGGACGTCGTGCGCGCCGCCCTCGACGAGGGAGGTCGAGGACACGAGCGTGATCTTCGCCTTCTGCTGGAGTTCGGCGATCGTCAGCGCGCCGCAGTTGCACATCGTGGAGCGAACCTTGGCGAGCGAGGCCGCCACGCCGTCCTTGAGGGAGCCAGCGTAGGGCACGTAGGAGTCGACGCCCTCGACGAACGACATCGACGTCTTCTTGCCGCCGAGGTCGTAGCGCTGCCAGTTGCGGGCGCGGGCCGAGCCCTCGCCCCAGTACTCCTTCATGTAGGAGCCGTTCACGATGACCCTGCGGCTCGGCGACTCGTCGAAGCGCGCGAAGTAGCGGCCGAGCATCATGAAGTCGGCGCCCATGG
>CAYMHQ010000081.1:5761-10585 GCA_964390275.1 uncultured Coriobacteriaceae bacterium | reverse complement strand
GGGCGACGTTGTAGGAGGTGACGCCCCAGCCGGTCACCATCTGCTCGGTGCCGTCGTAGGCGGTGGTCAGGCTGTTGCCGGCCACGTTGACGGTCACGTCGCGGGGCTCGATGAGGAGATAGCCGTCGGTGTAGGTGACGATGGCGGTGTAGTTGGTGTCCTCGGTGTAGAAGTTCCCGCTGTCAAAGCCCATCGGATACGTGCCCACGTCGGTGCCGCTGGCGACCGCGATCGCAGGGTCGCACGCCATGGTGGACGGGTCGAACTCGGGCAGCGCCTGGCCCTCGACGGGAGCGACCTCGTAGGAGGTGACCGACCAGCCGGTCACCATCTGCTCGGTGCCGTCGTAGGCGGTGGTCCTGGTGTTGCCGACGATGGTGACGTACACGCCGCGCTCGACGATGGTCAGGCAGCCGTCCTCGACCTCGAACGTGACGTAGAAGTTGCTGTTGTCGCACGAGAAGTCCGAACCGCTGAGCGAGGTCCAGTACTTGCCCACGTTGGTGCCCTTGGCGACATCGGTGCCGTAATAGGCGTTGTACTCGACGTTGTCCTGGCTAAAGTAGGGGGTGGGCTGGCCCTCCACCTCCTCGACGTCGATGTCATCGATCATCCAGCCGGAGACCGAGTGCTCGGTACCGTCGTAGATGTAGGTCTCCCAGTTGCCCGAGACCGAAACGGTGACGTCGCGCGCCTCGACCCTGATGTAGCCGTCGATCACGTTGAACGTCACGTTGAAGTTGGGGTTGCTGTTGGTGAAGACGTTGTTGAACGCCTGCTCCATGGGCAGGCCCATGTAGAATTCGCCCGCGTCGGTGAGGGTGACGCTCAGCTCCCTGCCGGAGTAGACGACGCTGTCGGCGGAGTACACAGGGGTGGGAACGCCCTCGATCTGCTCGACGGCGATCTCGGTGACGTCATAGCCGGCGGCGGTGTGGGGATAGCCGTCGTAGACAGCATTCACCTGGTTGCCGATGACGGTCACCGTGGCGTTGCGCGGAACGACCGTGAGCGTGAGTGTCTGGGCCTCGGAGCACACGCCGCCGTAGTTCGCGCGGACGTAGTAGGTCGCGCTGCCCGCGTCGCAGATGGTGGGGGCGGTGGTGACCCAGTTCACGCCGTCGGTGCTGTACTCGGCGACGCCCGCGGAGACGGTGACGAGGCCGGCATGCGCCAGGCTGTCATACGCGCCGTAGTAGTCGGTCACAGAAAGCGTGGGCGTGACGGACAGGCGGTACACGATGTGGAGCGTGCCGGTACGGCTGTACGCGATCCACCCGGGGTTGGTCCAGTAGTCAGTACCCCAGCGATCGGTGGACATGTAGCCGATGTAGCTGTTGTACCCGGTGGAGGAGTAGTAGGCGAAGTTGTTGAGCGTGCTGACCGTGCCCTTGTAGGCTCCGCCCCACCACATGTACGAGTAGTCGTAGGTGGCGCCGGGAATCGAGATGGAGGCCAGCGCGGCGTTGACGGTGGCCTGCGAGTCGAGGTCGATCTTCGCGGGCACGACACTGCCGGCGGGCAGGGCGACCGCGTTGCCGGCCTGGTCGAGCACGTCGACGACGTACTTGACCGCCTTCCTCGAAGACGACAGCTGGTCACCGTTCGCGTTGTACTCGAGACGGATCCCGATAAGGGACGTGTCAAGGAAGCCTCCGAGACTGGCGCCCATCACGGAGTCGTCTCCGACCTCGATGGCGTCGACGTCCTCGGGGACGTACTCCCCCTCCTCAGCCGCAGCCGTTCCGACCGTCAGCGCGAGGGAGGTTGCGATCATCGCGACGAGCGCGACGATCAGGACAGCGAGCTTGGCGAACGCCCCGCCCGATGTCGATCCGTGCAAAATCGAAAGGACGGACCCTTCTTTTTGCATGGCAGCTCCTTTCTCTTCTAGCCTGCCTACCGTGCACATCCATCTTGGGGTCCGCGCTCGACTTCCTGACAGCCCTTTCAGGGACTCGATGAGAACACCACAAAGATATAATAGCCGACCCCCGTCAGAATCCCATAGCAGAAGTTGCTGATTTCCCTCTACCGCCGGCGAACACCTCCGGTGAAGTGCGGTGGGAGCGGAACGCGAAAGGGCCCGCCGCTCGAGATTGTCTCGGCGACGGGCCCTTTGTTTCACGCTATGCGGTCTCCCGGGATACCGGGCGGCCGTTCCTTGCATTGGTGCCTAGTCGGCGCGGCTTAGTTCTCGCGCTGACGACGGACGAGCATCACAGCAGCGGCCGCGACGGCGCACGCGCCGGCGACACCCGCGGCGACGGGCAGCACGGTGTTGGTGTCGTCGCCCGTCTTGGGGAGGGACTCGCGGACGATGCTCAGCTGGCCGTCGGTCACGACGAACTTCACGTCATAGAAGTTCTTGCTGGCGACGGAGAACTGGTCGGCCTTGAGGCCCATCGCGTAGGTGCCGATCTCGGTGCCGGTGGCCTGCGCGGTGCCGGACAGATAGAAGTCCTTGTCGGTGAAGACAGGGGTCGAGTAGGTCGCGGTGTAGCCCTCGACCGTGTGGGCCTTGCCGTCGTAGACGTACTCGGCGGTGTTGCCCTTGATGGTCACGACGACGCCGGAGAGCGCGTCGATCGTGAGGCCGCCGTCCTCAACGGTGAAGGTCACGTTGTAGTTCGGGTCCTCATAGAGGAACTCGTCGGCGGAGAGGTCCATCGAGTAGTAGCCCGCGTTGGTGCCCTTGGCTGCGTGCGTGGTCTGGCACTTGACGCTGGCGGCGTCGAAGTCGTCGGGGGTAGCCTGCTCCTCGACCTCTTCGATCACGACGTCGGTCGCGACCCAGCCCTCGGCGAAGTGCTCGGTGCCGTCATAGGTGTACTCGGCGGTGTTGCCCTTGATGGTCACGCTGGCGTTGCGGGGCTCGATGATGAGCGCGCCGTCGGTCCAGTTGATGGTGGCGACAAAGTTCGCGTCGTCGCAGTAGAAGTCCTCGCTGGTGAGCTCCATCGGGTAGGTGCCCGCGTCGGTGCCCTTGGCGAAGGCGACGATGGCGCCGCACTTGATGGAGGACTCATCGAACTCGGGGGTAGCCTGCTCCTCGACCGGGGCGACCTCGTAGGAGGTGACGTTCCAGCCGCTCACCATGTGCTCGGTGCCGTCGTAGGAGACGGTCCACTCGATGCCCTCGAGGTTGACGGTAACCTCGCGGGGCTGGATGAGCAGGTAGCCGTCGGTGACGACGAAGGTCGCGTTGAAGTTGTTGTTGTCGCACCAGAAGTCGTTCTCGGTGAGCTGCATCGGGTAGGTGCCCGCGTCGGTGCCCTCGGCATAGGCGACGGTGGAGACGAACTTCACGTAGTTCTCGCTGAACTCAGGGGTCGCCTGGCCCTCGACCTCGGCGACCTCGAAGGACTTGACGTTCCAGCCGTCAACCATGTGCTTGGTGCCGTCGTAGGTGACGGTCCAGTCGACGCCGGCGACGTTGACGGTGACGTCACGAGGAACGACCGTCAGGGTGAGGGTCTGGACATCGGAGCACACGCCGGCGTAGTTGGCGCGGACGTAGTAGGTCGCGCTGCCCGCGTCGCTGATGTCGGGGACGTCGGTGGTCCAGGTCACGCCGTCGGTGCTGTACTCGGCGACGCCGGCGGAGACTTCGACGGTGCCGGTGTGATAAAGGCCGTCGAACGAGCCGTAGTAGTCAGTGACGGAGAGCTCGGGCGTGACGGTCATGCGGTACACGATGTGAAGCGTGCCCGTGGGGTTGTACGCATACCAGCCGGGATAGAGGATGTAGTCCTCGCCCCAGGAGTCGGGGGACGCGAAGGCGAGGTAGCTGTCATAGCCCCTAGCGGACTTGTACATCACGTTGAGGAACGTGCTGACAGCGGTCTTGTCGCCCTGATAGGTGCCGCCCCACCAGAAGTACGAGCTCTCGTAGGTGGCGCCGGGGATCGTGATGTAGGACAGCGCGACGTTGACGGTGCTCTTCTGGTCCAGGGAGATCGTCTGGGGGACGACGCTGCCCTCGGGCAGGGCGACCTCGTTGCCGGCCTGGTCGATCACGTCGACGACGTACTTGACAGCGTTCCTCGAGGACGCGGGCTGGGTGTCATCGAGGCTCGCGTTGTACTCGAAGACGATGCCGTACGCAGCCGGGTCGAGGATGCCGTTCAGGTTCGTGCCGTCGTCCTCGCCGTTGACGGGCTCGACACCCTCCTCGACGCCACCCTCGGGGACGTACTCCTCCTCAGCCGCGGCCGTGCCGACCGTCAGCGCGAGGGAGGTTGCGATCATCGCGACGAACGCGACGAACATGACCGCGAGCTTGGCGAACGCCCCGCCCGCGACCGTTCCGTGCAAAGACGAAAGGACGGTCCCTTCCTTTTGCATGGCAACTCCTTTCTCTCTTTCCTAGATACAACCGTGCGGACAAATCATGGGATTGCCGCTTGAATTCCTGATGACGGTTTCAGACTTTCGATAGGAACACCATAACTGTGAAACCGTTCACCGGGCCTCCTGAGCGGCGAAACCCCGAGCGTGCCTTTCGCGTTTCTTACGCGTGCGTGACGCGCCCGCGCAATGATACTCCTTGTCGACCCCCGTCGCATCGGGACGGACCCGATTCTTTGCCGATTCACGCCCCTCCTCTATGCCGGCGAATCGCCGACACCCGCGAGAAACGCACCCGTTCCGCGGCGCCGCGCCCCGCCCGCCGCGCTATAGTACCGAGCAGGGACGAACAAACGGCGGAAAGGCACGAAGATGGCACAGAACACCCCGACCGGCGCCCACCGCGCACCCGCGAACCCGCCCAGGACATCGGCCGCGACCCGCACAGGGGGGCAGCGCTTCCGCACGGGAGGC
>CAYMHQ010000081.1:4213-5661 GCA_964390275.1 uncultured Coriobacteriaceae bacterium | reverse complement strand
ACGCGCATCGCCGCGCTCGACGGGATGCGCACCCTCGCGATTCTCTCCATCGTCGCCTACCACCTCGACCTCGCCTTCCTCCCGAGCGGGCACATGGGCGTCGTCATGTTCCTGGTGCTCACCGGGTACCTCCTCGCGAACTCGATCGCGCGGGAGCTCTCGCGACGAGGGACCGTGGGGCTGGGGAGGATGTGGGCGCGGCGCTTCATGCGCATCTGGCCCGCCATGGCGGCGGCGGTCGTGGTGGTCGCCGTGCTCTGCATAGCGTTCAACCACGTGCTCCTCACCAAGATGCGGCCCAACATCGTGCCGTCGCTCCTCTTCTTCGCGAACTGGTACGACGTGGCGAGCGGATCCTCGTACTTCGACCAGATCGGCGGGCCCTCGCCGGTGACGCACCTGTGGTACGTCTCGCTCGACGCGCAGCTCGTCGTGGGGCTCTCGGTGCTGCTGCTCGTCGCGTTCAAACTCGGCGCCTCCCGCACCGCGGCGCGCCGCGTGTGCCTGGCGCTGGCGCTGGTCTCCGCCGTGGTCATGGGGGTCCTCTTCGACCCGGCCTCGGACCCGAGCCGCGTGTACTACGGGACGGACACGCGCGCGTTCGCCGTGCTCATAGGGGCGTGGTTCGGGCTGGCGTGGCCGCTCGGCGGCAGGCCCGGGCGCGGGGCGGGGCTCTTCTTCGAGCCGGCGCCCGCCGGGCTGCGCGCCGGGAGCCGCGCCGCGACCCAGCCGAGGCCCGCGTTCGCCGGCAACGTCATCGGCGTCGTCGCGCTCGTCCTCCTTGTGGGGACCATGGCGCTCGTGCCCGCGTCCTCCCCCTTCTTCTACTACGGCGGCATGGTGCTCGTCGCCTTCCTGACCGTCGCGCTCATGGCGGCAGTCATGACGCCCGGCAACTGGATGGCGCGGCTCCTCGGCCTGAGGCCGCTCGCGTGGCTGGGCGAGCGCTCCTACGGCGTCTACCTGTGGCACTACCCGCTCATCCACCTGCTGGGTGCCGTGGGCGGCGCCTGGTGGCTGCAGCTGCTCGCCGTGGCGCTGAGCGTGGCGGCGGCCGAGCTCTCGTGGGTGCTCGTCGAGAAGCCCCTGGCGGCGAGCGACCTCCTCGCGACGCTCAGGGGGCTGAGGCCGCAGCCCGCCGGCGGGCGCGACGGGGCGGAGCCGGTCACGGTGGGGCGCGCGCGGGCAATCACGCCGAGCGCCACCCGGGCCGCGCACGCCAGGACGCGGGCGCCCCAGCCCCAGAGGACGCCCCTCGGGGCGCGCGACGTCGCGGTGCCCGGCACGCTGCTCGTGCTCGCCGTGGTGGCCGCCGTGGGGTGCTTCGTCGTGCCCGATGAGACGCTCGTCCCCCGCGAGGCGATCCAGAGCACGGGCGAATCGGTCTCCCACGGGATGGACCTCGAGACGCTCGCCGCCCAGCGCGCCGAGCGCGAGGGCGCCCAGGC
>CAYMHQ010000081.1:1917-4113 GCA_964390275.1 uncultured Coriobacteriaceae bacterium | reverse complement strand
TACGTGCCCGAGGGCGACATCGTGGTCTGGACCTCCCCCGCGACCGCGGCGCTCTACTACAACCCGGTGCTCATAGGCGACTCGGTCCCCGGCGACACGCCGTTCTACCAGTTCTTCCCCAACGGCCTCTCCGACACGTACGTCTCCCGCCGGCCGTCCGCGGCGCTCAGCGTCCTCTACGACTACCTCGCCGAGGACATCGTGGGCGACGTGGTCATCCTCGCGTGCTTCTCCAACACCACCCCCTGGCCCGAGGAGCTCGAGGAGATCGTGGCGGCGGTGGGGCCCGAGCGGCACCTCTACCTCGTGGGGACCGTGAACCCCGAGGGCTTCCAGGACCAGGCGAACGCGAACCTCATCGACTGCGCGCTGAGCCACGACAACGTGTACTACATCGACTGGCCCGCCGAGTGCGCCGGCAACGAGTACGCCTACCTATACGACGACGGCACGCACCTCACCGAGGAGGGAGGCTGGGCCTACATGCGCATGATCGCCCATGCCGTGGTGGGCGACATCGTCGCGGCCGGCGGCTCCGTGAACGCGATGTAGGGAAGCGGGGATGTGGGGATGACGAAGGGGATGCGGGAGATGGCGGGTGTGCAGGGCGAGCAGGGCGCGCCGACGGGGTCGCGGCCGACGATGGGGTCGGGGATGCCGATGGGGTCGGGCGCGGACGGGTTCCTCCACCGCGTGGGGGAGGCCGTCACGTTCAGCGGGTACGTCGACGACTTCGAGAACAACGTCTCGGCGATGCAGTTCTCGCTCGACGGCGGGGCGTCGTGGACGTCCTATCCCACCAGCGGCGTCACGTCCGACCGCGGCGTGCGGTGGTCGTTCGCCTACACCCCGCGGCTCCCCGGCCGCTACGTGCTCAAGGCGCGCGCGGTGGACGGGGCGGGCGAGCCGGCGCCCCTCGTCGCCTCGTTCGCGTTCGAGGTGCTCCCCTCCCCCGCCGCGGCGGGAGGCGGGCCCGGCGGCTACGGCGAGACGTGCGAGGTGTACGGGTCGTTCCGGCTGCGGGCGGTGGGCTCGCCCTCGCTCCACGGCGCGCGGCTCTTCCGCTCGGGCGACCTCACCGCGATCAGCCCCGAGGAGGCGACGTTCCTGCTCAACGGGCTGGGCGTGCGCTCGATCTTCGACATCCGCAACCGCAAGGAGGTCGCCAAGCACCCCGAGCCCAACCTCGTGGGCGCGCGCATGGTGGCCGTGGAGCCCTCGACCGAGCGGCGCGCGACCGACGCGGGGCAGCGCCTGGTGCACGGCGTGATTGGCAAGTACGGCGAGCCCGAGCAGCGCATGATCGACAACTACCGCCGCTACGTGCGCGAATACCCGCTCATCGGCACCGTCGCGCGCACCGTGGCCTCCGAGGGGGTCCCCGCGCTCATCCACTGCAAGAACGGCAAGGACCGCACGGGCGTGCTCTGTGCGTCGCTCCTGCGCATCGCGGGCTACCCGATGGACGCGATTATGGACGACTATCTCGCTACAAACGTAACCAACCGGGCGGGCATCGCCGCCGACGCCGCGGCGCTCGACGAGGGCATGGACGAGCACGAGCGCGCCATCCTCATGTCGTTCCTCGAGGCGCGCCCCAGCTACCTCGAGGCGTTCTTCGACGAGGCCGACCGCGCGTACGGCTCGTTCGAGCGCTACGTGGAACGCGGTCTGCGCCTCACCCCCGCGCAGTGCGACAAGATCCGGTCGATGCTGACGGAGTAGGCGCTACTCTGTATATAGCTCGAGCAGGCGGGCGCGCTCGGCGGGGCCAACGCCCAGCTCGCGCTCGAGGTAGGCGTCGGGGCTGCCGTCGAGGTCGCACACCGCGCGCAGCGCCGCCCGAAGATAGGACGGCTTCACCGTGTAGAGGTCGAGCAGGCGCCGCTTGAGGTCGGGCCGCTCCTCGGGGGCGACCTTCTGGGCGTGGACGTCGGCATCGGCCTCGTTCACCTCGCGCAGGAACTCGTTGGTCGCGAGGAAGTCCTCGACGATCGCGTCGCGCGGGACCCCGAGCGCCATGAGCACCATGGCCGTCCCCAGCCCGGCGCGGTCCTTCCCCATGCTGCAGTGCCAGAGGACCGAGCCGGTGTCGCCCTGCGCGAGCAGGATGTCGAAGAACGCGCGGTACCGGGCGATCGGCCCCTTCCCCGTCACCGCCTTGACGTAGAAGCTCTCCATGTACGCCGTGGCGTC
>CAYMHQ010000081.1:0-1817 GCA_964390275.1 uncultured Coriobacteriaceae bacterium | reverse complement strand
TCGGAGGGAGAAGCGGAGCCGGAGCCCGAGGACGGGCCGGCGAACGAAGATGGACCTGCGGACGAGACCGCCGCGACCGCCGCCTCGTCGGACCCCTCGTCGCGCGTGATGCCGATGGCGCTCGCCTCGAGGATGGGGTCGTAGACGTGGCGCACACCGGGGATGGCCGGGTCGGGGGAGCCGGACGCCTCGACCTCGGTGCGGAAGTCGACCACTGTGCGAAGGTCGAACTCGTCGACGAGTCTGCGCAGGTCGGCGGGCGTCCCCTCGGTCAGGGTCCCGCTGCGCAGCAGGCGGCGCGGCCTGACGACGAGGCCGTCCGCGGCGGGCAGCCCGCCCAGGTCGCGCGTGTTGGGAAGCCCCTCGAACTCGATGCGTCGTACGGCCACGGCCGCCATCCTCTCCTCCGTCGTCAAACACCGGCATCCGGACCCGGCATCAATATCCTAACGACCCACCATGGCGCATCGGTGCAAATTGGGCGAAGCGCCAGGCGGAATCTGGACAAAGGATAGCGCTCCTGCTATTGCTTTCACGGCCGATTCGGCGACCGCCGACAGAGCGAACAGAATCGCGCGGCCGCGAGACGTCGGCAGAGGGAAAGGGGCGGTTGTCGCATGGGTCAGACTGAGGGCGTGGCGGAGGGTCAGATGGTGAACCCGAGAAAGTCGATTGACGTGGTGGCCGCGGTCATCGTCGACAACGGGCGCGTCCTCGCGACCCAGCGCGGGTACGGGGAGTTCGAGGGCGGCTGGGAGTTTCCCGGCGGCAAGATCGAGCCCGGCGAGACGCCCGAGGACGCCCTGCGGCGCGAGATTCGCGAGGAGCTTGGCGCGCGCGTCGAGGTGGGACGGCTGCTGAGCACGATCGAGTACGACTACCCCGCGTTCCACCTCCACATGGCCTGCTTCCTGTGCACCCTCTCCGACGGAGGCTTCGAGCTGCTCGAACATCACGCCGCCCGCTGGCTCGGCGCCCGCGACATCGACTCCGTCGAGTGGCTTCCGGCAGACGCCGGGGTCATCGAGCAGATTGTGCGCGAAGGGGTCGCGAGGTAGGGGGCAAGTGGGTAGACGGAGCTGCCGAACCAACCTTGCGAACGTAGTCCGGGTCCGATCCGCAAACGGACTCGCAGTGGGGTTCGCAAAGAGGGTCGGCAAAAGACCGCCTCGCATACACTTTCATTTTTGATTGGCCAAAATCTCCTAATAGCATGCCGATAATCAACCTACCGTTCGGGTAGGTTGGAGAGTACGGCGCATCTACCTGGGGGTTTAAGAGAGTCATCGGCTCTACAATTCTAAAATGGAATGCTATTGGGAAATTTTGACCAGCGCCGAACCGTTCGGAATGCTATAAGGAAATTTTGGCCACCCCGCCCTGGCCTCACTCGCTCTATACTCGTCGCCTGATGATTCAACACCGCACGCAGCCCTCCCCCGCCGTGTCAATCGCACAATTCAGTGACCCCCTCGACGCCCCGACAGAGACGCTGGGGCATCCCTGTAGCGGGGCATCGGCGGTTTCGTGGGATTGAACCTTCCGCACGCGGCTCCTACGATGGTAAAGCTGTTCCGCCTCCGAGTCGCCCGTGGCTCGGCCTCGGTCACAAGCCAGCCTACAGCGCAAGCCAGCCGGCTGCACAGACTCGGCCGCGGCCCGGTCGCGCGACGGCACCCGGGCGGGACGCACGTCGGTCATATTGGGAAGGTCGACAGAACAGGAGCGTGACGGTATGGCACAGAACATTTCACGTAGGCAGTTCTTCGAGGGCGCGGCGATGGGTGCGACGGGCGCGGCAGCGGCGGGGGCGCTTG
>CAYMHQ010000080.1:5439-10827 GCA_964390275.1 uncultured Coriobacteriaceae bacterium | reverse complement strand
GCGGCCTTGGCGGCGAGGGAGTCGAGGTAGGCCTGGGCGTCGCCGGGGTCGTCGTCGATGTTCTCGTCGCCGAGGTCGACCACGGTGGGAACGCGGCGGTAGAGCAGGTCGTACATGATCGGGACGATGTAGAGCGTCATGAACGTCGCGTAGGTCATGCCGCCCACAACCACGACCGCCATGCCGCGCTCCATCGTGCCGCCCACGGCGGTGGTGAAGACGAGCGGCAGCATCGAGAGAATCGTGGTGAGCGCGGTCATGAGGATCGGGCGCATGCGGGTGCAGCCGCTCGCGACGAGGGCGTCGCGCTTGGAGAGGCCGCCGCGGCGCAGCTGGTTCACGTAGTCGACGAAGACGATGCCGTTGTTGACGATCGTCCCCATGAGCACGAGGAAGCCCATGAGCGAGAGCATGCTGATGGGCTCGCCGATGAGCCACAGGCCGAAGAAGCCGCCGGTGAACGCGAGCGGGACGGTGAACAGGACGATGAACGGCGAGAGCAGGCTCTGGAACTGCGCGACCATCACGAGGTAGATGAGCACAAGGCCCAGCAGCGCCATGAGGCCCATCTGCTCGAGCATCTGGTAGACGTTGTCGAGCTCGCCGCTCAGCTCCACGGTGTAGCCCTCGGGCACGTCGTAGTCGTCGAGCTTCTCGGAGAGCTCGCGCGAGAGCAGGGCGTTGTTCTCGCCGTCCTCCACCTCGGCGGTGACCTCCACGGTGCGCTCGGAGTTCTGCCTCACGATGCGCGTCGACGAGGTGCCGTACTCGACCTCGCAGTAGTCGCCCACCTTCACGGTTTTGCCGCCCACGGTGAGCTCGCGGTCGAGCAGGTCCTCCTTGGTGAGCGTGTCGCGGTCGTCGACGACGGTGACGCCGATCGCCTCGCCGTCGATGCGCATGGTGGCCGAGGACGTCTCGGTCGAGAGCGCCGCGGCGATCGCCTGGTAGAGCTGCGCCGAGGTCAGGCCGTCGCGCGCGAGCTTGTCCTTGTCGACGACGAGCTCGATCTCGTCCGCCGCGTCCTCGGTGCCGTTGTCGATCTCGGTGTAGCCGTCGACCTCGGCGACGATCTCCATCACGTCCTCGCTGATCTGGGCGAGCACGTCCTTGTCGGGGCCCTTGATGGTGACCGTGAGGCCGCTGCCCAGAAGCGACGTCATCTCCTCGGAGGACGAGGCGCTCGTGACGATCTCGCAGTCGAGCTTGCGCGTCTTCTTGGTGAGCTCGTCGATGATGTCGTTGACCTGGGCCTCCGTGGTGACCGAGTCGTCGCACTGGATGTAGAAGGTGAGGGTGCTCACGCCGCTCGCGCTCGTCGCCGAGGCCGCGGCGGACGAGACGACCGAGACCGTGCTGCTGCCGTCCATCGCGCCCACGTAGTCGACGCCCGAGATGTCGAGCGCGGTCTCCATGAGCGTGTCGGCGATCTCGTACGCCGTGTCCTCGTCGGTGCCCTCGGGGAACGTGACGTTCGCCGAGATCGTCTTGCTCGTCATGCTCGGCACGAGCGTGATGCCCGTGTTGAGCGCGCCCACGATCGAGACGGCGAGCAGCGCGACGGCAACCACGAGCGGGAGCGCCTTGTGGCGCAGGAAGAACTCGAGCGAGCGGCCGTAGCCCTCCTGCATGCGCTCGAACCAGCCCTCGCGGCGCGGCTTGTAGCGCTTGAACATGTAGGTCGAGACACTGGGGACCAGGGTCAGCGCGACCACGAGCGACGCCGTGAGGACGTAGGCGATCGTGAGCGCGAAGGGCACGAGCAGCTGGCTCACCAGGCCGGTCGTGAAGATGGCGGGGAGGAAGACGCAGATGGTCGTGAGCGTCGAGGCCACCACGGCGCCCGTGATCTGCTTGGCGCCCTGCACCGAGGCGCGCGCGGGCGCGATGCCCCTGCTGCGCAGGCGGTAGATGTTCTCGAGCACGATGATCGAGTTGTCGACGAGCATGCCGATCGCGAGCGCGATGCCGCCGAGCGTGAGGACGTTGAGCGTGAGGTCGGTGAAGTACATGAGGATGAGCGCGAACAGCACCGAGAACGGGATGGAGAACGCCACGATGACCGTGGGCTTCCAGTCGCGCAGGAAGAGCGCGAGCACCACCACCGCGAGCAGCGCGCCCACGAGCAGCGAGTTGAGGATGCTCTCGATGAAGAGGTCGATGTAGGAGCCCTGGTCCATCATGACGTACAGGTTGAGGCTCGAGTAGTCGCCCTCAAGCTCGGTGATGCGCTCGGAGCAGGCCTTCGAGACCTCGTTCGTCGAGGCGGTCGAGCCCTTGTAGATCGCGAGGAGCAGGCCCTGCTCGCCGTTCACGCGCATGTAGGACGAGCCGGAGTCGTCGATGAGCGTCACGTCGGCCACGTCGCCGAGCGTCACGTCGCCCACGCCGTCGATCTGGGCGAGCACGAGGGACTCGAGCTCCTCGGTCGAGGAGAAGTTCTGGCCCACGCGCAGGAGCCACTGGGAGTCGGAGTCGCCGGAGGTGATGTAGCCGGCCGGCATCGAGAAGTTCTGCGCGGTGATGAGGGAGGCGAGGGTGTCCTTGTTCGCGATCGCGTCGACCGCCTGGTCGACGGTCGCGTCGCGCTGCTCCTCCACCTGGGCGCGCGAGTCGGCGACCTGCTGGCGGCTCTCGTCGACGCTCGCCTGCGCGGCGTCGAGCTGGGCGTACTGGTCGGCGAGCTCGTCGGGGATGCCGAGGGCGTCGAGCTGGGCGCGCTGGCTGTCGATCTCCGCCTGGGAGGCGTCGAGCTGGGCCTCGGCGTCGGAGAGGCTCTGGAGCGTGTCCGCGAGGCCCTCGTCAACCTTGGCGCCCACGCGCTCCTTGAGGGCGTCGACCTTCTCCTGGCTCAGGCGCACCTCGACCGACTGCTCGACGCCGCCGGTCACCGAGACGTCCGCGACGCCGTCGATGCGCTCGAACTCGGGCACGACCTTGTCGTTCACAAAGGAGGTGAGCTCGTAGATGTCCTTGGAGTCGTCGCTCACGGCAACGTACATGGTCGCCGCCATGTCGGTGCCGATCTCGAGATAGTTGGGCGAGCCGGCCGTGTCGGGCAGCTGCGAGGCCACCTCGTTCACCGCCGAGGAGACCTTGACCATCGCCGAGTCCATGTCGGTCCCGTCCTCGAACTCGAGGAAGATGATCGAGTAGTTGTCGGCGCTGCGCGACGTGGTGTTCGCGACGCCGCTCACCGTGGCGAGGCTGCCCTCGAGCACCTCGGTCACCTCGGACTCGACCCGCTCCGCGCTCGCGCCGGTGTCCGTGGTGATGACCGCGATGTAGGGGAGGTCCATCTCCGGGAGGAGGTCGGTCTTCATGTTCATGAGCGAGACGGCGCCCAGGATGAGGGCGACGATGACGCCCACCACGACGACGAACGGCTTCTGTACGCTGAACCTGCTGAGCATTCGGGGGTACCACCTTCCGCGGACACGGGCCGAGACGGCGGCGCCGCTCGCCGGGGGCGGCGGGGCGGCGGCGCCGAAAAGATACGGATTGGCTTTTCCTACCCCTTTACCGCGGCGTGCGAAACCCCCGTCGCGCGAGACGAGGAAAAAACCAGAACGTTAAAGGCTAGAACGGCAGCGGCACGAGGGTCAGCAGGCCGTACGAGGCGACGCCGATGACGATGCACCACACCATCGACTTCGTCTTGACGCCCACGACGCCCACGACGAGGGCCGCGAGCAGGGGGACGAGCCACGCGGACGCGTCGCCGCCCGTGAAGTCGGCGGGGTCGAACAGGTCGTTGGCGACGAGCGCCGCGAACGCCGCCGGGGGGATGAACCCGAGCGCGCGCACGACCGTCTCGCGGAGATGCTTGCCCTTGAGGAGCATCATCGGCAGGACGCGGCACGCGAGCATGAGCAGGGCGCAGCCAACGAGGATGAGGAAGAAGTCCTGCAGCGGCACGGCCTATCGCCCCCCTTCGTCGCTCGCGGCGGGCGCAGGCTCGGCCGGGGCGGGTTCGGCCTTGGCGTCCGCCGCCGGGGCGGGCTCGGCCGGGGCGGGCGCGGACCCCGCGGAGGCGGCGGCAGCCTTGCCGGGCGTCGCAGGGTGGATCTTGCCGTACGCCATGGCCGCCGCCACGCCGAGCAGGGCGCCCACCAGGATCGCCACGCCGGAGATTCCGACGCACTTGCAGAGCACGACGCCCGCGATCGCGCCGAGCGCCGCGACGACGTTGCCGCCCACGCGGTCCTGCATGCAGAGGAGGCAGATGAAGAGCGAGGTCATCGCGAACGAGGCGAGGGCCGTGGGGACTTGGACGGCCTCCCCCAGCACCGCGCCCGCCGTGTTCGCGACGATCCACGAGAGCTGGCTGAAGAGATTGACGTAGAGCGCCCGGCGCGCGTCCCAGTCGCCGTCCACGAAGCGCGCGTAGTTCACGCCGAAGCTCTCGTCGGTCACCGTCGCGCCGAAGATGAACGTGAGCGGTTTGCTCTCGGCGGCGCAGAACCGCGAGAGCGTCGCGCCGTAGAGCATCTGGCGCGTGTTCACGAGGGCGACGCTCACGATGATGGCGCTCACCGGGTTGCCGGCGAGCCACATGTTGGGGATCATGTACTGGCCGGCGCCGGAGTAGAAGAGGATGGAGAGCAGCGCCACCATCCAGATCTCCATGCCCGAGGCCACGCCCAGGATGCCGCAGGGCAGCCCCAGGACGACGTAGCCCGCCATGATGGGGAGCGCCAGGGCGAGCGCCTGCGCCGCGGGCCCCTTCCCGCGCGCGGCGGGCGCCTGCGCGGGCGTCTCCCCGAGCGCCTGCGCGGAGGCAGTGTCTTCGCTGTTCGTCGACATATCGGCGATCGATGCTCCGTTCCTTCTGTCCGGTTGTTCCTTCGGTATTGCGCGGCCGCCGCCGGGCGCGCCGCTCGCGCGGGCGCGCCGCTAGTAGAGCGGGAGCGACCCCGTGAGCGGGTCGACCTGGTCGGCGTAGAGGGGCTCGAGCGCGAGGCAGGTGTAGGTGGGCACCCCGTGGAACTCAGTGAACCCGGCGTCGCGCACGAGCGCGCACGCGAAGCCGAGCTCCCGCGCCCGCTCCGCGATGTCCGTGAGCTCCTCCTCGGAGTCCACGTAGACGCACACCTTGGCGACCCCTGCGTCGAACCAGTCGGAGAGGGGCGTCGGCTCGGCGTCGCCCTCGTCGAGGTAGACCCAGCCGCCGCTCGGCGACACGCGCACCTGGTCGAGCCTGCCCTCGCGCGCGAGCGCCATGAGCGTCGCCTCCACGCAGGCGTGACCCGCCTGGGCGGCGATCTTGCCCTTGCGCATCTTGAGGTCGCGGCGCATCACGATCATCTGTTTGGCCTTGTACTCAGCCACGTCACTCGTCCGTTCCCCCGTCGCCGGGCGTCGCCCCGCCGAGGGGCCCCGTCCCGC
>CAYMHQ010000080.1:0-5339 GCA_964390275.1 uncultured Coriobacteriaceae bacterium | reverse complement strand
CGTCGTCGGGCGCCATGTCGACGCCCGGAACCGCAGCCTTCCCATTTTGTCGCTTTACGCCCGCGTTTTCGTTGTCGCGGCGCGGCGTCACGATTTGTGCATCCTTGAAGAACTTCTCTATCTCGGTAAAGCTCACCGGCCGGTAGCCGTTCGCGTCGACCCCCACGTCGTAGCGCAGGTAGCCCTGGGCGAGGTTGCGCCGGTTGTACTCGTCGCCCTGGCTGTGGATGTGCCCGTGCAGGTGGATCGACCCGTAGTAGATGCCGTTCCACGTGAGGAGCGGGTAGTGCATGAGGCAGAGCTTGCGACCGTGGTACTTGACCTCCTCGTAGTCGCGCACCGCCTCGAAGAACCCCTCCTCGGGCACGTCGCCGTCGTGGTTGCCCCTGATGAGGCGCACGTGACGGCACGCGATGCGCCCCACGGTCTCCGCCACGTTCTTGAAGCCCGCGCGGAACGAGACGTCACCCAGGATGTAGAGCGTGTCGCCCGGCTTCACGCACGCGTTGATGTTGTCGATGAGCGCCTCGTTCATCTCGGCCGCCGTCGCCCACGGGCGCCCGGTGAAGCGGATGATGTTCTCGTGACCCAGGTGCAGGTCGGATGTGAACCACAGCATTGCGGATGCGACTCCTTTCCTCTCGTTGAACTTTCCTGCCGAGCCGGCCCTCCGGTCGAGTCCGCCGGCTTTCGCCTCCCGGTGCCCCCCCCTGCGGGCCTACCAGCCCAGGACGCGCCGCCTCATCCCCTCGATGTCGAGGACGCCGTACGCGAACCCCTTGCGCACCAGCTCCTCGGGCAGGAACTCGTCGTACTTGTCGAACACGGGGACCTCGCCCGGGTAGACGAGCTCCATGGGGTCGAAGTCGACCGAGGCCTCCTCCTTCACCACCCGGTAGAACGTCTCGGCGTCGGCGTCCATCTTGAACTGCATGTAGTAGGGGCGCGCGGGGTCGAGGCCCTTGAGCCCGAGCCGCGACGCGCACCTCAGCTTGAGGAAGCGCTCGAGCGCGAGGAACGCGTACGACCCCAGCCAGGGGAAGAGGCACCAGTATCGGCCGCCCAGGTTCACGAGCGGCGTCGAGCACAGCCGCGCGTTGTCGGCCGCGTGGCGCGCGAGGGCGAGGCGGGCGACGGCGTTCCTCATCAGATAGGGATAGACCGTGCACTCCCTGAGCGCCTGGCACATGCGCTCGAGGACGCGCGTGTCGATGTCGCCGGGGCAGTCGCCGAAGTACGCGGGCACCTTCCCCTTGACCATCGTGCAGTACACCATGTGGCGCTTGCGGTCGATCTCCTCGACGACCCACACGTGGCCGGCCAGCGCGATGCGCTCCCCCACGGGCGGGGGCATCACGATGGTGCCGAGCTCCTGCGACTCGCTGCGGACCGTGAACTCCTCGTTCTCCTGGAAGACGGCGTAGAACTTGAACGAGTTGACGACGCGCTCGCCCGCCAGGCCCACGATGAGGCCGCCGCGCTCGGTCGTCTCGATGTGGTCGGTCGCGACGAGGTGGCGCAGCAGCGTGCGGAAGTCGTCGAGCCCCACCTGCGAGAAGTAGCCGAGGGTGAGCACGCGCTCGGCGAGGGCGGCCGGGGTGAGCTCGCCCGTCGAGGCGAGGATGCTCATCGTCTGATGATAGAGCAGGCTGTACGGGCACCGGTCGGGCCGCGGCGGCTCGACCCAGCGCTCCTCGAGGTAGAGCTGCACGAGCGCGATGCCCTGGAGGAGCTTCCACGGGACGGTGTCGGGCAGCATGGCGCGGGCCTCGGGCTGCTCCTCGCGCATGACGAACCACATCTCGGGCGGCAGGCCGCGGCGGCCGGTGCGCCCCATGCGCTGGAGGAACGAGGACACCGTGAACGGCGCGTCGATCTGGAACGCGCGCTCGAGGCGGCCGATGTCGATGCCCAGCTCGAGCGTCGCCGTGGTCACCGTGGTCATGAGGTTCTCGTCGTCCTTCATCGCCGTCTCTGCCGTCTCGCGGTAGGGCGTCGAGAGGTTGCCGTGGTGGATGAGGAAGCGGTCGGGCTCGCCGTTGGCCTCGCAGTACTGCCGCAGCGTGGTGGTGACCGCCTCGCACTCCTCGCGCGAGTTGACGAAGACGAGGCACTTGCGGTCCCGCGTGTTCTCGAAGATGTAGCCGATGCCGGGGTCGGCGTCCTTGGGCGCCGCGTCGCCCCCGCCGGTCCCGGGCAGGGCGACCGCCTCGGCCTCGACGGCGTCCGGCTCGAGGGCGGCGTCCGGGCTGAGGGCGCCCCCGGACGCGGCGGCGAGCGCGGAGCCTGCGGAGGCCTCGGGGGCGGGCGAGGAGGCGGCCGCCGGGAGGACCGCGGGCGCGGCGGGCTCGAGGGCGACGGGGACCTCGGTCGCGGGAGCGTCGGCCCCCACGACGACCGTGTCGCCCGGCGCCCGCTCGGGTGCCTGCGGGCCGTGCGTGTAGAAGTGCTCCATCGAGATGCGCCAGGTGGTCGCCGGCGCCTTGACGGTTGGGATCGCGGTCCTGCGTCCCGAGCCGGCGCCGAGTATCTCGCCCGTGAGCGCCGGGTCGCCGACGGTCGCCGAGAGCCCCACGCGCCGCGGGTTCACCCCCGCGAGGCGCGACAGCCGCTCGATGAGGCAGAGCGTCTGGCCCCCGCGGTCGCCGCGCAGAAGCGAGTGCACCTCGTCGACCACCACGAACCGCAGGTCGCAGAACAGCCGGCCCACGGCGGCGTGCTTGTGGAAGAGGAGCGCCTCGAGCGACTCGGGCGTGATCTGCAGGATGCCGGAGGGGTGCCTGAGCAGGCGCGCCTTGTGCGACTGGGCCACGTCGCCGTGCCAGTGCCACACGGGGATGTCGGCCTCGGCGCAGAGGTCGTTGAGCCGGGTGAACTGGTCGTTGATGAGCGCCTTGAGCGGGGCGATGTAGAGCGCGCCCACCGAGCTCGGCGGGTCCTCCCACAGCATCGTGAGGATGGGGAAGAACGCCGCCTCGGTCTTGCCCGACGCGGTCGAAGCGCACAGGAGCAGGTTGTCGTCTGAGTTGAAGAGCACGTCGCCCGCCGCGACCTGCACCGAGCGCAGCGACTCCCAGTCGTGCGCGTAGATGAAGTCCTGGATGAAGGGGGCGTACCGGCCAAAGACGTCCATGGGCCTCCCCTACAGCGTGAACTCGGCGAAGCGGGACTGCGCGGCGCCCGGCGTCTGGCCGGCGGCTCCCCCGGACGCGGGGCCGGCGCCCGTCGCGCCCGGGACAGTGCCCGAGCCCGCGGCCTCCCCCGACAGGGCGCCCGACCCCAGCACCTCGGCCACCGTGGTCCCGGGGTTCTGGTACACGATGTCGAGCAGCTCGATGAAGTCGCGCACGACCTCGCGCGGCGTGAGGTGCGTGTCTGCCCCCACGCGGCCGTACTCGAGCCGCAGAAAGTCGACGAGGTCGCCCTCGCCGAGCGTCCTCTCGTAGCCGAACAGGCCCGCGTGGATGTCGGCCAGCTTCTCGGTCAGCACGAGCGTCTCCTCGTACGTGAGCGGCTCGAGCTCGATCACGGGGGCGAGCATGTCGCGCATCCCCTCGCGCCCGAACCTCCCCTGCGCCAGCCGCGACCGCAGCGCCTCGTAACTGTAGATGCCGCGGCGCCGGTCCTCGATGCACTGCGGGGTGCCGCTCATCACGATGCCGAGGTACTGCGCCCTCCCCTGCAGCGTGTCGTTGTACATCGTGAGGATCTTCTCGTAGTTGTACTGGCGCGCCACCGCGTTCGGGATCTTGTAGAGGTTCACCAGCTCGTCGATGAGGACGATGAGCCCGCGGTAGCCCGCCCCCTTGAGGAACGCCGCGAGCAGCTTGAGGTAGTCGTACCAGTCGTCGTCGCCGATGACGATGCCCACGCCCAGCTCCGCGCGCGCCTCGCTCTTGGAGCGGTACTCGCCGCGGAACCACTTGACGACCTTGGCCTTCGTCTCGTCGTCGCCCTCGACGCTCGCGCGGTGGTACATGGTGAGCAGCCGGCCGAAGTCGAACCCGTGCACCATGTCCTGCAGCGACCGCACGACGGTGAGGATCTCGCGCTCGACCTCGTCGTTGAACGAGGTGTCGTCGGCCGAGACGCCCCGCTCGAGCGCCACCTTGGTCCGCACGCCGTCGACCCACCGGTCGAGCACGAGCGCCAGGGCGCCTCCCTCGGGGCGCGTCTTGGTGGAGAGGTTGCGCATGAGCTCGCGGTATGTGGCGAGCCCCTGGCCCTGCGTCCCCTGGAGGCGCCGCTCGGGCGAGAGGTCGGCGTCGGCGACGACGAAGCCCTTCCCCATCGCGTGGTTGCGGATCGTCTGGAGGAGGAAGCTCTTGCCGCTGCCGTAGCGCCCCACGAGGAAGCGGAACGACGCCCCGCCCTCGGCGACGAGGTCGAGGTCGTGCAGGAGGGCCCGCACCTCCGCCTCCCTGCCCACGGTGATGTACGGCAGGCCGACGCGCGGCACGACGCCGCCCTTGAGCGAGTTGACAATCGTCGCGGCGATGCGCCGGGGGACTTTGGTGGCCGCGGCGGGGGTGGGCTGGCCGACGGGGGCGACCTGCGGCACCTGGCCTGCAGGCGCGGGCTGGGCGGGCTGGCCGACGTGCGGCGTCTGGAAATCTTCGATACTCGTCACAGGACGGCTCCTCTCACGTCATCCCGGTAGTCCTCGACGACGGACGGAACGCCCCCGTCGAACTCGACCGCGGTGTCCCCCAGCAGGTCGAACAGCTTCTCGTTGACCCCGTCGACGAGCATGTCGAGCGACATGCGCGCCCCCGGGGCGTCGAACAGGTCGTCATACCCCTCCCCCTCGAGCAGGCGCCGCAGGAACTCGACCTCCACGGAAGTCAGGCCGAACGGGCCCGCGGCGACGGGGACCGAGGTCGCCGGCGCGACCGGGGCGACGGGGGCGACCGGCACGGGGACGGCAGGGGACTCCAGGACCGGCTCCGCAGCCGGCTCCGGCTCCGCCGCCGAGGACGTCTCCTCCACCGCGACCGAAACTGCTGCCCGGGTCGTCGCAACCGGGGTAACCGCAGTCCGCGCGACCGGCGCCTCGTACCCGGCAGCCAGCTCGGGCGCGCCCTCGTACCCCTCGCGCTCCTCGTCTACAAGCAGCGACTCGCACGTCTCCTCCGAGCGCGCGCGGATCGCCCCCAGCTTCGAGAGGTCGATGCTGATGCGCCGCGACTCCTCGTCCCTCCTGCGCTCGAGCAGGGCGTTCGCATGCCTGTCGATGATCGCGGCGAGGTACTTGGGCGTCTTGGGGTCCTTGAGCGGCGGCTCGAACCCGTAGAGCGCCCGCATCCGCGCGTCGACCCCCTTGAGGACGGCGCCCAGCT
>CAYMHQ010000079.1:0-11064 GCA_964390275.1 uncultured Coriobacteriaceae bacterium | reverse complement strand
GCCCGGTCGCGGCAGGCCTGGGTGAACCCCGTCTTCGAGAAGACGAGGTAGTACGGCCTGCGGGGCTTGAGCGCGTGCGACTTCTCCACCAGACCGTCGAGCACGCCGACGCCCACGTCCTCGTTGCGCCACTTGCACTCGCAGAACAGCATGTCGTTCTGGTCGACGCCCTTCCCCACAATGTCGATCTCGGCCTGCCGGCCCGAGCCGCCGTCATGCCACCAGCGTCCCTGTTCGCGCAGGTCAAAGGGGATGCGCTCGTAGCCGTCAGCCCAGAGCCACTGCGCGCAGATCTGTTCGAACGCACTCCCCATGAAGCCCTGGAGCCGCTCGCAGGTCCAGTCGAGGGCGGGACCGACCCTGCCGGCGTCGATCATCGAGACGAAGGGCGGGACGCTGGCGTACCACAGGCGCAGGAAGGGGTCGGCCACCGACCACGACCCTTGGCGCGACGACGCGCCCTCGCCAAACGGCATGTCGCGCCGCACGAGCCTCTGGTCCTCGAGGACTTGGAGCATCTGGCCGCAGCGGCCGTACTCGACGCCCGCCGCCTGCGATATCTCGTTCTGCTTGGACGCGCCCGCCGCCATGGCCGAGAGCACGCCGCGGTAGCTCCCCTGGCTCCGCAGGCGCGCGCGGTTCATGACGGTGTCGGGCTCGCTGAACAGGAAGCAGTCGGGGTCGAGCAGGTTCTGCTCGATGTTCTCCCTGATGGTCAGACCGTCGTTGAACTTTCGATGGTACAGGGCTGTGCCACCGAGCGCGCCGTACGCCTCCGCCTGCCAGACAGGCTCGCAGTCCGGGTGGAGCAGGCGGGTCTCCGCGAACGGCAGCGGCTCGACCTTGACGAGCGCCGTGTTGCGACCGTGCAGCGGGCTGTGCTTGCCGAGCACGTCGCGCTCCATGTAGGAGACCGAGCTGCCGCACAGCACGAGCATGACCCCGCTGCCCTCCTCCGCCGCCCGGTCGACGGCGTGCTGCAGCATCGAGTCGAACGAGGGGACCGCCTCGGAAAGGTAGGGGTACTCGTCGAACACCGCGACGATCCGCCGGTCGCGCCCCAGCTCGAACAGCCTGTCCAGGGCGGACTGGAAGTCGGGGTAGGCGGGGTACGCGGACTGCGCTCCCGCGCGCGACACCACCGCGGACGAAGCCGCCGGGTCGGACGTCGCAAGCGAGATCTCGCGCTCCAGCAGGGCGAGCGAGCGGCTGAACGCGCCGAGGTTGGCCGAGGGGGAGTCTTCGAGGCACAGCATCCGGAACGTCGGCTTGCCGGCGGAGAAGCGGTTGAGCAGCGTGGTCTTGCCCACGCGGCGCCTGCCGTACACAACCACGAAGGAGAAGCCGTCGGCATCGTACTGCTTCGAGAGGGTCTTGAGCTCACGGGCGCGCCCTACGAACATGGTGCCTCCTTGTGCCGAACGCGAAGGCCGACACCCACGGCAGCCGGCCTTCAACGAAAACTAGTCGTAACTAGTATAGTCGTAACTAGTTTACATACGACTAGTTTTCGCTGAACGCACAAATCGGCACTGCAACTTGCCATCCCAAAGAAGGAGAGCGAAGGGCGACGGCATCGACTCGGTGAAAGAACTGTGACAGATTCCCTGGTAAACCGCACCGTTCGCTTCTCGGCCATCACTTATCCCTGCCGCGAGAACAGGTCGATGAGCTCCTGCTTCGAGTGAACGCCGAGCTTGGGATAGGCGCTCTTCAGGTAGCTGCGAACTGTCTCGGCGGAGAGGCCGAGCTCCTCCGAGATGCGCACGGCGGAGCGACCGCGGGCGACGAGCAGCACGACCTGCTCCTCCCGGGCGGTCAGCCCCCGGTCGCGGGCGATTCGGCGCGCCACCTCGTCGAACGGCACCTCGGGCTGCGGGATTTCGGGCAGCGACGTCTCGTTACCGGGTCGCGACTCCCCGCTCGCATCCCCCGGGACGCCCATCGGGTTCGCCGCACCGCCCTCCTCCGCGGCGTCCTTCGACTCCTCCCCCGCGCGCCCCTTCGTCTTGAGCAGCCAGACCAGCACCATCGACAGCATGTACAGCGCGGCGACCGCGACGGTGAGGGCGCGGGCGGTGGCGTCGACGCCCTCGGCCGCCCCGATGCCACGGCCAAGCGCGAGGCCCGCGAGGATGAAGAGGCGCGCCGCGAGGGAGACCGCCGCGACCGTGGCGACGACGGGTATGTCGTTCTCGCGCGAAGCCTGGAGCAGCATGAACAGCACCGAGGTTCCGATGACACCCTGCAGGAACACGAGCGCCACGCTGAACGCCGCGCCGTACGCGCTGCCCGTGAACGGCAGGGCGACCAGAGCGAGCGCGGCAAGAGGGAACAGCCGCTCGAACAGCAGGCGAATGTCGGGCAGGCTGCGTTTCCCCAGCGCCACGGCCGCGAGGCCCGCATAGGCGAGAACGGAGGCAGCCGCCTTGGCGAAACCGACGCCGCCCGCCCCGGCGCCAGGCCCACCGCCCGCGGCAGCACTCGCAGCACCCGCGACGCTCACGACCTGGAACGACATCACGAGTCCCATGATCATCTCGAGCGCGAGGAACACGCCGAGCGGTCCCGCGATCGGGGCGAGCGCGATGCGAGCCGAGCGAACGCTCGGAATCGGCGCAGAGGCCGCGGTGTTGTCCGCCCGGCTGCCTGCCTGGCCGTTCACCCTGCTCAGCGGCATCGTCGTCGGCCCGAGGCTCGGCTCCCGCATGAGCAGCACGGCGCTCGCAAGGCACACGGCGCACGCGACCCATCCGCCCCAGACAAGCGGCAGCGCGGCGATGAGCGACGAGACGAAGGCAGCCAGCAGGTATGACGCGGCGAGCACCAGCAGGCACTCCCCCGCAGGCAGCGCCGCCACGCAGACCAGCCACGCGGCGTTGGGCACCGTCGACCCCGCCCCGTAGCTCGCCGACATCAGAGCGAGCGCGGCGCCCACAGGCAGCTCCGCGAGCAGCCCGAGGACCGAGAGGCAGTTCACCACGGCGAGCAGCGCCATGCACGCGCAGGCCGAGACGCGCGGCACGAACGACGGCCTCCGCCACGACACGCCGAGCAGGAGCGCCGCAAACACGATGATTGCAAGGGAGGCGGCAAGTGAGAACGCGAGGTCGTTCACAATGGGGAACGCCCCGGAGGAGGTGGACATGGCCGAGGAGTACGTCCGGTCGAGCAGCGCCTTGAAGAGGCCGAAACCGGCGACGGGCGCGGCAAGGCGTCGCAGCATTGGGCGCGTGGCGTTCATTCCGGCCTCCTTCGGTCCTCTCGGCCTCCTTCGGTCCCCCGCGGTTCCTTCGGCCAATCGGCAAAACGGGAGGCAACTATAGCACGACGACCCCCGCGCGTCACCGCCGCAAAGCGGATACGGCAAACTCCCAGCTCAGCGCCTATGTCAAGTGCTTCCGGTCCCTCGTCTTGCACGCCCCTCGCGGCCCACTCGCACGCGCTTCCACGTGTCATCCCCCACATTCTTGGGGTACCCGCGGGGCGCGCGTTCGCGCATGCTGTTGGACGGACGGGCGCCTTAAGGGGAGGCGCCCCAACGGACTCCACAGGAGGTTGCCATGACTCAGATTTCCCGCAGGTCCTTCCTCGCCGCCACCGCCGCCGCAGGCGCCGCCGTCGCGATGCCCGCCATCGCCTCCGCCGGCGAGGCTCCCGCCGGAGAGGTGTACGACGTCATCGTGGTCGGCGGTGGCGGCGCGGGCCTCTCGGCTGCTATCGAGGCAGCGGACGCCGGCGCCAAGGTGCTCCTGCTCGAGAAGAACACCGTCACGGGCGGCACCACCTCGACCTCGCAGGGCCTCATCGGCGGCTACGACACGCAGATCCAGAAGGCCCAGGGCGTCGAGCTCACCTATGAGCAGATGTACGACAACCTCGACTCCAACGCCTCCTACCGCCTCGACCCCGAGCTCATGGCCATCACCATCGCCAAGTCGGGCGAGAGCATCGACTGGCTCATCGACCGCTGCGGCGTCCCGTTCCAGAGCGAGGCTGTGGTGGGCTACGGTCCCCTCACGATGATGCACGTCGTCGACGGCGCGGGCCTGGCGCTCACCGACGCGTTGCTCGCGACCGCCGAGGCTGCGGGCGTGGAGGTCAAGACCGACTCCAAGGTGACGGCGATCGCGATGCTCGACGGCTCCCCTGCGGGCGTCGAGGTCGAGGACGGCACGGCCTACTCGTGCAAGGCGCTCGTGATGGCCGCCGGCGGCTACGCCTACAACCCCGAACTCGCCGCGCGCTTCACCCCCGAGGTCGCGGGCACCATGGGCATCGGCCATCCCATGTCGATGGGCGAGGGCATCGTCATGGCGAGCAACGTGGGCGCCTGCACGGCTCACACCGAGTCGATGATGTGCGTGCTCAAGGACTACGAGATCATGACCGAGTACACGCCCACCTCCGCCGCCGCCAACGTGAACGGCTTCACGAACCTCGCGAACATGATCCTGGTGGGCGCGGACGGCAAGCGCTTCTTCAACGAGGGCGCCAAGGGCTACATGAGCCAGGACCTCAACCGCCCCGTGTTCGACCAGATGCACAAGGACAAGATCGGCTACGTGTGGATGGTGTCCGACCAGGCGCGCGTCGACGCGACCGAGGGCAAGACGCACCGCGGCGAAGAGCTCGAGTACGTCTCCGGGCAGACGGCAGAGGAGCTCGCGGCGGGCATGGGCGTGGACGCCGAGGGGCTGGCCGCAACGATTGAGGCCTACAACGCCGCCGTTGACGCGGGCTTCGACGCCGAGTTCGGCCGCGTGCCCACCGTCAAGCTCGAGGCGCCCTTTGTGGCCCTCGCCGTGACCCCGTGCGTCATCATCACGTACGGCGGCATCGCACGCAACGCTGATTCGCAGGTCATCCGGGCCGACGGCACTGTGATCGAAGGCTTCTACTGCGCCGGCGAGGTCAGCTGCAACTCGGCGTTCATGGGCTTCACTGTCTCGAACGCCATCACCTGGGGCCGCATCTCCGGCGCCGGCGCCGCCCAGTACGCCGCCGGGAAGTAAGGGGAACGTGCAAGTAGAGGGCCCGGTCCCGGAGGTCATACGACCCCGGGGCCGGGCCCTTTTGGGTGCGGGTAATCCCTCAAAACGCGCGCGATCCGACGAGCGCGGTCCAGCCCTCCGGCAAAACCGCGTGCCTCGGACCGCCCTACCCCACCGCCTTGTCGCTTTTCGGTTTCGTCAGAGCCGCAGCGATGGAATGCGCGAACGGATCGAACAGAAGGCCGCCGACCACCACAAACAGCCATCCTCCCGTGACAAGAGACGCCCAGCGAGAGAAGTACGTGTAGCCGTTCACCACGCCGAACCCCGTCTGAAACGCAATTTCGAACAGTCCGATCAGGGCGAACAGGAACGTGGCACCAACCACCGTTCCGCAGATTCGGGCGCCGGGACCCTCTCGTCTAAACCCAAAGAACTCGACGCACATGCCGACCATTCGCCCGAATGCGGGCAGGAAGCTGACTATCTCGGCTATCAGCACGGCAAGCCCGAGCTGGCCCCAGAAACCCGTGGGACTCGACATGTCCAGCGCGGGTTTCCCTTCGATAATCGGCAGAAACGAGCACATGAGAATCGGGTTGACCAAGCCGTTCAACGCCGAGACGATTGCAGATTTACGATCCATGAAGGCTCCTGTTGATCCCCTGTTTGATCCTGTTGATCACCCGTTCGCCTTTACTTCAGGAAGGCCCAGTACGGGGACAACGGACAATCCGTAAAGCACCGCGATCAATATCATCTGAACGTTGTAGTCGCCTCCCGCTAGAGCGGCAATGCCGAGGGGAAGGGCGCAGGACCCCAAAAGGCTCACTTCCGCCATGATCCCGCCGGCGCTGCCGGCATGTCGCGTGCCGATCTCAGAAAACGAGACGGGAAGCGCCTGCTCTATGGGACCCATCATGCTCGTCACAAAACCGTTGAAGGCGAGTAGGACCCACGCGGCGGACGAGGCGCCGGACGCAAACCAAGAGGCCGCGATGGCGGCGGCCCCCATGCACCCCGTCATCACAAGGTAGGGGCGGGCGTGGGAGCATCTCTCATACAGCAGCGGGGCGAGAAGGCAGCCGAAAATCCCGGCGACGGTCGCGACCGCCGCCATCCTGCCGGCGGAGGAGGCGTCGGCGCCGCGGACGAGTTCCAGCGCCTGGGGAAGCACGCCTGAGAACGCGGTGGTCGCAGCCAACGAGAACGCCGCGCTGAGGGCGCAGAGCCAGACGTTGCGAGAGCGCATCGCCACGCGAAGAGACGAGTCAGACTCGACGGACTCAGGAATCAGAGAGCCATGGCTGACGTTCCTGCCCAGGAGCGCCCAGCCGACCGTGATCACCACGAGCAGCCCCTCGGCAATGATGTACCCCCTCTCCATATCGGGGAAGATAAGGGACGATGCCTGGGCGGAGGCGATGCCAAGACAGGCGGCGGCGTAGTACGCGCCCATGGCGACGTCGGTTCTCTCGGCAAACCAGAGGCCCAGAACCTTCGCGTTGTTCGAAGTCAGCGCCGCCATCCCAATACCGATGAGAAACATCGAGATCAGCTGGCACGGATAGCTCGAGACGGAGACGACCCTGAGCATCCCACCGCAAAGCGAAACGCAGAATCCGGCGAGGACGATGCTCTTGGGGCCGAACTTGTCCCCGAGCGACCCAAAGGGCAGGCTCAGGATCACGGCGGCGAGCATGGGGGCCAGGAACAGCGCGGAGAACCCGACGCTGCCTATGCCGAGCATCGGCATGAGCTGCGTGGCGTAGGCCGAAACCTGGTACTGCATGTAGTTTCCCATGAAGCACAGAAGGCACGCGAGCGTCAGGATAACCCACCGATACCCGCTCCGCATGCAGCCGGCTTCGACTCCCGACGGATCGTCCGCCCTGTCACCTTTCACCGCGCCCACCCCGTTCAGTCCAAACAGCTGCGGTTCCCGGCGCACCAGAAACCGCAGCCGCAGCCGTCTTATAAAACGCTACGCTTCAGAAGCCTCGCCGATCTCCGCCTTTGCGGCCGCTCCCGTTTCGGGGAGAAGCATGATGGGCAGGACGCTTGCAAGGAACAGGATAGATTCAATCGTGAAGTTCATCGTCCAGTTGTCGCCGGTGAGGGAGGAAACGATGACCGGCACAAAATACGAGCACAGAAGGCCGACGGTGCCGATAATGCCGCCGGCGCTTCCCGCGTACTTGGCGCCAATCTCAGGCAGGTCGGGGGTCATGGCCTGAATGATGGGGCCGGAAAGGGCGGTCATAAATCCGTTCACGACCAGGACGACCCACATCGCCACGCCAACGGGGAGGAACCAGTTCGCAGCCATGACCGCAGCCGCGACGATGGTGGTGACGATAAGAAACGGCTTGTTCTTGCCGAGCTTGAGGGCGGCCGCGGGGCCGGCGAAGCATGCGAAGAAGCTACCGGCGGTGATAACTGCCGCCATCGTGCCTGCGGTCGTCGTGTCGACACCGCGGGCGAGCTCGAGCGCGGAGGGAAGGATGGAGGCGTAAGCCGTGGTGGACGCGAGGGTCAGACCATAGGCAAGGGCGATGCACCAGACGCTGCGGGACTTTGCCGCGATCTTGAGGTACTTGACGACGGGCTCGGGCTCCGGCATGGGCTCGCCTGCGGGCACGTTCCTCATGAAGATAATCCAGAGAGCTGCGGTGACAGCCTCGGCGATGGCGGCGATGAGATAGGAGACGTCGAGCGACGGGAGATAGGTGCTGAACGCCTGGGCGACGACGATGGAGACGCACGAAGCCGCATAGAAGACGCCGACGGCAAAGGAGGTCTGCTCCTTGAACCAGGAGCCGAGAACTTTCGCGAGGTTGGCGTTCAGCGCCGCGATGCCGAACCCGATCATGAACATCGAGACGATCTGCATCGTGAAGCTGTCCAGCATGAAATAGCGAAGGAATCCGCCGATCACAGAAAGGACCATGCCGATCGAGACGATGAGCTTGACGCCAAAACGGTCGGCGAGCGAACCAGCGGGAATCGACAGGAACACCGCCGTGAGCATCGGCATCAGTATGAGATTCGTCAAGCCGCCGGCGTCAGTCCCAAGGGTCTCCATCACGACAACTCCCCAGGCCGAGACCTGGTACTGCATGAAGTTGGCCATGAAGCAAATCAGGCATACAACCAGTAAGATCATCCAGCGATAGCCGGATAGCTTTTCTTCTTGAGCCATTTGGATCTCCTTTGCACCGAATAAAAAGGAGCACGTGACGATGGAACAACGGCAGGGTGCAACGAGGGGCGCCCTGTCGTTGTTCCCGAAACAGGGTTATTCGTTGAGCAGCACTTCAAACATGGGACGGAAGACAGCGTCTTCCTTGGCGCGCAGCAGGTGCCTGAGCTCCCAGCCGTTCTCGTCGATGAGCATATGGACGTGGTCGTCGGCAGTATAGGCTTCCCATTCCGGCTTGCCATCGACAGAGGGCCTGCCCGTCTTGGCGAAGCTGAACCATGCATCGTTCATCTCGTCCGCCAGGTGGGCAGGGGGGTTCGGGCCGGTGAACAGCAGACCGCTCTCCGTGTCGAGGTTCTTGAACACGAAGGGCACCTCAATGGCGTGGCAGGAGCCCATGCCCTCGACGCGCGACTTGTAGCGGAACAGATAGGTGTAGGTGGGCCGATAGGCGGACTGCTCCTCGGCCATGAGGTCGGAGCCGACGAAGAACCCCGTGACGTTCATGAAATCGGTGTAGTACTCCCCAAAGTCACGCTCGGGCCAGGCATCACGGTACGCCTGCTCCCAATGGTCGATATCGATCTGGTCGTCGAAGTGAATCGGGAACTGCCCGTGCCAGAAACCCGGCAGGTCGTCAAAGTAGAAATGGAAGTAGGTGAACTCGTCTTCGGTGCAGCCGATCATCACGTCGACGTTCTTGGCCGCGCCCTCGGCCCACGCCTTCATGGGTTTCTTGGGAAGCAGGGTGCCGTCGGCGACAGGCGAGAAGATGAGCGAGACCTCGTACGTGTGTCGGTCGCACCAGACCTGCATGCCGTCGATAAGCTCGTCTGCGCTCTTGGCAAGAAGGTCCTGGACGGTTTCGCAACCCATGATCTCGGCGAACTCGCGAGCGAAATACTCGCCGCGCTCACGGGTCTTATACAGCTGAATCGGGCCGGACTCGAGAATCACGCGCTGGAAATACCGGTTCGCCTGGGGAAGGATGGCGAGAAGGGCCTGGCTGGACGAACCCGCAGACTCGCCAAAGAGCGTGACGCAGCCCGGGTCTCCGCCGAACGCCGCGATGTTCTCGTGCACCCACTCGAGCGCGCGAATCTGATCGAGAATACCCAGGTAGCCGGCTTCTTTGTAGTCCTCCCCGCCCGGCAGGCAGTCGAGCTGGAGCGAGCCGAACAGGTTGAGGCGATAGTTGATCGACACGATGACGACGTCTTTTGCCGCGGCGAAGTTCGCCCCGTCATACAGGGGGTCCGCCGAGCCACCCGAGAAGTAGGCTCCTCCGTGGATGTACACCATGACCGGGAGATTCTCGTGCGCGCCGTCCTTAACCCACACGTTCAGGCTGAGGCAGTCCTCGCCCTGCTCGTGAAGAGAGGCGAGCTCGACCTTATCGATAAACTGACGGGCCGTATGACCGAACTCAACGCACTCGAGCTCGTCGTCCGAGTCCTCGAGGCGCTCGGGAGCGCGCCAACGGAGCTCGCCCACCGGCTGCTTTGCATACGGAATACCGAGATACGCCCTAACTCCGTTGTCGAGCACCTTGCCAGAAAACACGCCTGTCCTAGTCTTGACCTTCATCGGCCATCCTCTCTTTCGAAAGACCGCATTTGTTTGATTTCTTAAGCTAGCCGGCTTGCGCTCATCTTAGTATTTGGACGAAGTCCAAGGTCAACAGGCAAAATCAGATAAATTTCGAAGGCATTTTGGCAAGCAAGCGCACGCTTACCGGCTCATAATTACCGCTCGTCAAGACCGAACCGATATCAAGACGTTGGAGGAACTCCAAGGTTTTAGATATACATCGGCCCATAGAAAGGCCCGTAGGAAGGCCCGTGGAAAAGCAATCGCGGAAAGTGGGACGCATGGAACCCGAGCTCTCGCTCAACATCAAACAGACGGCAAGGCTCTACGGCGTCAGCGCGGACACCCTCAGATATTACGAGTCGATCGGCCTCATCTCCCCAAGCCGAGCCTCGAACTCCTACAGGGCATATGAGAGAACCGACTTTGGCAGGCTCAACATCATCATGTCGATGCTGAACATGAACTACACGCTCTCGGAGATTCGCTCGTTTCTGGATAACCACACGCTCGAGACCAGCTTCAATCTGTTCAACGACGAGCTTGATTCGATTGACGAGACCATCAACGCCCTCGCAAAAAGGCGTCGCAAAATCGAACGCTGCATGCAGAACATCTCGATGGCGCTGAGAGCGCGCGAGGAACAGGGCGCGCGCATCGTGCGCAAAGAAGAGCGGCCCTATATCGTTATCTCGGATGATTCTCTGGAGGGCGACAGCATTCCGTACGCCACCATCAAACGATTGAACGAGCTCGGGATGGAGATCGACTCCATCCATACCGTGCCCTGCTTCATATTGGTCCCGGCCGCAGACGACGAGCAGAGTTACCTTGTTGCGGAAAGGACGCTGCTCTCTTTCGAGACCGGCATCACAGACCAGAGCGAGTTCTTCCCGAAAGGGGACTACCTCTGCCGCACCACAGCCGGTCCGGCAGAGATGAGCCCAGCGATATGGAACGAGATGCAAGCCTTCATGGCAAAGAAGGGCTTGAGGGCAGCGGGTCCACTTCTTGAGTTCTGGTATGTGAACGAGTACATATCCGACAACCCGAGCGAGTTCCTGCACACGCTTGAGATCATGGTCGAACCCGACGATCGGGAGCAGTCGGAATCGATGTAGAGGCGCACCGGCCAGCGCCCCGGCCAAACTCACGGCCAAACGGCGCAGGCACGTCTCGCCCTCCGTGCTCGATTACCCATCCGAGCTCGCCGCTCCCCTACTCCCCCTCGATCAGGTCGATCATGTCCTGGCGCGAGTGAACGCCGAGCTTGCGGTA
>CAYMHQ010000078.1:0-11265 GCA_964390275.1 uncultured Coriobacteriaceae bacterium | reverse complement strand
CGCCGGCGGACGTGTGGGCCGTGGGGCCCGGCGGCGTCTCCTATATGGACGGATGCGTGCTCTATAACGAGCCCAGCGCCGAGAAATACCTGGCAGATGCGGCGAATGGAGAGATTCCGGCGCCCGCCGTCATGCGGTTGAGCGCGCGCGACGCCATGCTGCGCGACTTGGAACACGGGCTGCCCGGCGCGAAGGGCGTCGATGAGGATGCGCTGGTGGACAGGTATGGGGGCGAGGCACGGGAGGCGCTCGACCGGCTCGCGCGCGAGGGGTTCACGACAAGCGCCGACGGCCGCGCCCGGCTCACGACCAAAGGCGCGGTGTGCTGGCGGAAGGTCGGGCGGGTGCTGCGGGAGGGGTAGACGCGCGAGAGGCGGCACGGAATGCGGGCCGGGTGGCGGGCGATCCGGGCCCGGGGACGCACCCACTGCGGGTCTTTTCGGATTTCTGACCAAAAACGGCATCATGTGAGTTAACGTTTTGATATGTGCATAGGCAAAGAGCGAACCATCGGGGTCAACCTGAGGCGCACGATGCGTCTACCTGCGACGATGCGGAAGGCTCCCGGGCGGGTTCCACAAGCGGCCTCTCCCCTGCGAACGTACACCGCATGCAATCCTCGCATATATGCGAGCAAAATGGACCCGCATATCAATTCCTTAACTCACATGACCCCGAAAATGGTCAGTAATCCGAAAAGACCCGAAACGGATTCCCAGAACACATACGAGATTCTGCATCAAACGGGTGTTTTATGCATCACGCTCCTCCAACACGCCGCTCACCCCTCCGGCACTCTGCGGAATATCCAACTTGCGCGGATGCTGCTTGCGCGGAGATGCCAAAGAACAGATGCGTGCTACCATTCCCCATGAATTCGAGGCTTGGAGGCGGCATGGCGTTTTTGATCGACTTTGACCCATATCGGCGCAACACGAAGTATTACGGCGGCGACGCTGGGGCGAAGTACGGAGTGGTGATCGACGGCATCGACTGGATAATCAAGTTTCCCAAAAGCACCGCCGACCTCGTCAAGCCCGCCGTCTCTTACACGACGAGCCCCCTGAGCGAGTATGTCGGCTCGCACGTGTACGACCTACTCGGCATCCCCGTGCACGAGACCGTCCTCGGCGTGCGCGCAGGCAAGTTGGTTGTGGGCTGTCGGGACCTGTGCGCCCCCGGCGAGCAGCTCATCGAGTTCAAAAAGATCAAGAACTCCCTGGTCGACGAGGAGTTGATCGACGAGACGTCTTCGTCCAGCTCCTCCCTGGGCAGCCCCGTCTCGTCGGGTCGCGGCACCGATCTGGCGGAGGTCCTCTACACCGTTCGAGCCAGCGAGGACCTTCGGGCGGTTCCCGGCGTCGAAGAGCGCTTCTGGGACATGTTCGTGGTCGACGCCCTCATCGGCAACAACGACCGCAACAACAACAATTGGGGTCTGATACGCCATGCCGACGGCTCGCTGTCGCTGGCGCCGGTCTACGACAACGGCAACGCCTTCTTCAACAAGCGCAGCGACGCCGTCATGGCCTCGAGGCTCGGAAACCCGAAGCTGCTCGCCGAGGACGCGTTCGGAACGTATCGCAGCGTCTACCTTGTCCCGGGCACCGAGCACCATGTCGATTCGTTCGCCCTCATCGACGACCCGGGCGATTACGTCGGTCTGGCGGACGCGCGCCGGCGCATCTCGGCGCACCTCGACATGGAGAGCATCCATCGCTTCGTCGACGCCATCCCGTCCGAGGAAGGCGGCCGTCCCATCATCGGCCCCGCCCAGCGCGAGCTGTACCATACGCTCCTCCAGATGCGCGCCGACAGGATTTGCGGAAGATAGCCCGCGTGCCGAGGGCATGCCGAAGTCCGGGCGTTTCGATGCTACACTTGCGTTCGCAGGCTGGAGATGCAGCGGGGCGCCGCTCAAACGGATGCGCCCAATGCACCAAGGAAAGCGAGGGGCAGCCCCATGGAGCAGGAGCGGAAACAGGAGCGGGAGCTGGAATCGGAACCGGAGCGCCGGTCGGCCAACAACGCGCCATCGTCTCCGTCGTCGTCCCCGTTGGTGTCACCTTCACTTTCCTCGTCACCGTCGCCCACGCCCCGACGCTTCCCCATCGGCGTGCAGACTTTCGAGGAGGTCCGCACGGGGTATGAGACATACGTCGACAAGACAGCATACGTCTACCAGCTCGCTCACACCGGCGGCAGGCACTATTTCCTGAGCCGCCCGCGACGCTTTGGCAAGTCGCTCCTCGTCTCAACGATGGAGGCGTACTTCGAGGGACGGCGCGAGCTCTTCGAAGGGCTTGCAATCGATGCGCTCGAAACCGAATGGGAGTCCCGTCCCGTCCTGCGCATAGACCTCTCGATGGTCAAGACGACCGACCTGGCAGAGCTCCGGTCCCAGCTCAACGACGCGCTGCGCATTCACGAGGAGACCTGGGGACGGGACGAGCATGCCCTCACGCTCGGCTCGCGCCTCGCCTCCCTCATCCGCGCCGCCCACAGACAGACCGGCAAGCAGGTCGCCGTCCTCGTCGACGAATACGACGCGCCGCTGCTCAACGTCGCCCACGACCCGGTGCAGCTCGAAACGTTCCGTCAGATCATGCGCGAGTTCTACGCGCCGCTCAAGGGATGCGACGAGTACCTGAGGTTCGTCTTTCTCACGGGCATCACCAAGTTCAGCCAACTCTCCGTCTTCAGCGAGCTCAACAACCTGGTGAACATATCCATGATGCCCCAGTTCGCAGGCATCTGCGGCATCACCCAGGAGGAACTCGTCGACCGGTTCTCGAACGACGTCGACACTCTCGCGGCGATGCTCGAAACCACGCGGGACGACGCGTTCTCCCAGCTCAAAGCCCAATACGACGGATATCACTTCGCCGAAAAGTCGCCTGACGTCTACAACCCGTTCAGCCTCCTCAACGCCCTGCAGTGGGGTCGCATCGACTCGTACTGGTTCACGAGCGGCACGCCCACCTTCCTCGTCAACCTGTTACGCCGGCATGACTGGGACCTGGCTGCGCTCGAGGGCTGCGAGGCGCGCGAGACGTCGTTCGACGCCCCCACCGAGCGCATGGACACGCCGCTTCCCATGCTCTACCAGGGAGGATACCTCACCATCAAGTCGTTCGACCCGCGGCGGCGCTCCTACCGCCTGGGCATCCCCAACGAGGAAGTGCGCCGCGGCCTCTCGGAGAGCCTCGTCGCGCACGCCGCGCCCGGAGCGCTCGAGACCCATTACGGCTTCCTCGACCGCTTCGCCGACGACGTGACGAACGGCGACATGGACGGGGCCCTGAAGGCGATGCGCGCTTACCTCGCCGGAATCCCCTATCATCTGAGCAGCCGGGACGAGAAGGGCTTCCAGACCAAGCTCTTCCTTATCTTCGACCTGCTTGGAATCCAGATTGAGACCGAGTTCAAAACGGCAACGGGCCGGGTCGACGCCGTTGTCGCGACCGCCGACGCCCTCTACGTCATGGAGTTCAAGTACGACAGGTCCGCCGAAGAGGCACTCGCGCAGATCGATGAGCGCGGCTACCTCGTACCGTTCTCCGCCGACGGGCGCCGGCTCTTCAAGGTTGGCGTGAACTTCTCCTCTGCGACGCAGACGATCGAGCAGTGGGTGATCGTGGAGGCCGACCGGGCGTAAGGGCCGAGGCACGGGTGGTTCGGCGGCATCTTGAAGCGCGCCGATGGCAGAACGATACCGAAACCGGTATTGTACTGCCACGGCAGAGCCGCCAGTACGCGCATCGCGACCCGCACCGCCATCCCCACAAGCAAGCCGCCCTCCCTCCTCCGCCGCCTGAATCCGTGTTACACTTTGCTCAACTTTTTTGAGTCAACTTTTCTGAGTAAACGGAGAGCCAAGTACAGCGTTAGCAGGAGGAGGCCGCGCATGGAGTTCATCGGCAGGAAGGACGAGCAGCGCAGGCTGCTGCGCGAGTTCCGCAGCGAGGAGCAGAACGCAACGCTCGTCTACGGGCGCCGGCGCGTCGGGAAAAGCGAGCTCATCCTCCACTGTCTGCGCCAGACGGACTGCCGCGCAGTCTACTACGAGAGCCGGCAGACCGCCGAGAGCACGAACGTCAGGGGTCTCGCGGAGGTTATCGCGGAGACGTTCGGCATCCCACGCCCGGCCTTCGACGGCATCGAGGAGGCGCTCCGGTTCGTCTTTGAGAGGGCGCTCGAGGAGAAGATCGTGCTGGTCATCGACGAGTATCCCTACCTGCGCGACGCGGTCAAGGGGATGGACAGCATCCTGCAGGCGCTCATCGACACGTACCGCGGCCGCTCGAAGCTCTCCCTCGTCGTCTGCGGCTCGTACGTCGAGGTGATGAAGTCCCTGCTCGAGAAGGAGAACCCGCTCTACGGGCGCATCGACCTCAAGATCAACCTCAGGCCGATGGACTACCTCGACTCGGCGCGGTTCTACCCCGGCTTCTCGGACGAGGACAAGGTGCGCCTGTTCAGCGTCTTTGGCGGAATCCCGTACTACAACCGCCTTATCGACCAGGGAGCGACCGTCCGGGAGAACCTCGTCGAGCTGCTCCTTCGGCCCGACGCCCGGCTCGAAGACGAGGTCTCGGCCTTCCTGCTCTCCGAGATCTCCAAGATCACCAACGCCAACGAGGTCTTCTTCGCGCTGGCCGACGGGCACTCGCGCTACAAGGACATCCTCGACCAGTCGCACGTCTCGAGCGGCGGCTCCCTCGTGAACGTCCTCGACAAGCTGGTGGGGATGGAGCTCGTGCAGCGGCGCGCACCCATCAACGACCCTGAGAACAGAAAGAAGACCTCGTACGTCATCGTCGACGGGCTCTCGTCGTTCTACTACCGCTACGTCTTTCGCTACGCGTCGCAGCGCAGCGTGCTCGACCCCGAAGTCATGTACGCGCGCTTTGTGGCCGAGGACTTCGAGAGCCGCTACGTCCCCCATGCCTTTGAGGAGGTGTGCCGGCAGTACCTCGTGCGCGAAAACCGCGCGGGCAGGATCGACCCCCCGTTCGACCTGATCGGCCGGTACTACTACGACGACCCCGTGAGCAGGACGAACGGCGAGTTCGACGTCGTGACCCACGACCCGAACGGCTACATCTTCTACGAGGCCAAGTTCCGCGGCACGCCCGTGACCGCGCGTATGATCGAGGAGGAGAAAGCGCAGGTCAGACGCTGCGGACTCGACTGCTACAAGTTCGGCTTCTTCTCGCGCTCCGGCTTCGCCGCCCAAGCCGACAAGGAGACCGTGCTCATCGACCTGGCGGAGATGTATCGGGAGTAGGAGGGGGACGAGCGGCGGGGGCGGCGGCAGGCAGACCCGCTGGAATCGCAAATCGGCGTTTCTGACCAAAAACCGGGGTAAATCAGTTTCTCGATTGATCATTCCATGCATCTTGCATCCCGAGAACCCCGGGCTCGCGCGACGCCGCGGCCCCTTGCGCATCAGCGGCATCGATCGCGCAAGCCCCAGCGCCCTCCCCTAGAACGGGTCGTACCCGGGCTGGCCGAGGCGGGGCTTGTTGTAGTTGCACGAGAGCATCTCGACGCCCACCTCCACCGGTCCCTCGGAGGCTTCGACGGTGCATCCTCCCTCGTTGAAGTTGGGGCACTCCACGCGCACCTCGTACTCGGCGTTGGCAGCGATGCCCGCGCGCACCACGCCGTTCTCGTCGCCCTCCGCGCGCAGGGGCTTAGCGCCCTTCTGGAGCGTGTTGTAGAAGAACGCCGAGGTGTCCTTGAGCGGCTTTCCCGTCTTGACGTCGGTGACCCTGACGCAGATCTCGCGCTCGGGGCGCGCGACCACGGAGAAGCGCAGCGTCTTCTCCGCCGCGGGGTGAGTGGCGTCGGGGGAGACGACGACGCGCCAGTTGTGCCGCCCGAGCTGCTCGGGCGCCGTCACGGTCGCCTCGCCGCACGCGAGGGTTTCGCCGTCCCCGGGCGCGGCGAGCCTCACCACGCCGGCAGCGCTCCCCTGCTCGTCGAGCACCACCACGGTCCGCTCCTGCACCGCCGAGTCGTCCTGGCACTTGGCGCTCACATGCAGTTTGAAGCTCGCGCCCTGGTGCAGGTTGACCTCGTCGAACCACACGTTGATGAACGTCTTCGCAGGTACCGCCGTCGCCGCAGCGCCCGCCGCAGGGACCGCCGCCGCGCCAGCCGCCTGCACGCCGGTCGTCCGAGCCATCGTCTCCACAATCGCGCACCCCCTCTACAGGGGGCGCCCGCCGGACCTCCGCCGCCGGGCGCCCCGATTCTTGCTACGTGCCGCTTGCCGGTCAAACCGCCCACCGGCAAGTCAAGCTTGCATGTCTAACCCAACCTAACCTGCCTGTCTTGCCAGCCTTGCTTGCTTACAGCGCCTGCTTGAGCGCCTCGACCACCGCGGCCTGGATGGCCTGGGAGGTCCTGGTGGCGCCGGAGATGACGTCGAAGCCAGAGCCCTGCGCCTCCTCGATCAGCTTGGCGTAGGTGCCGTCCTCGATGGCCTCGTAGCCGCCGATACCCTTCGTCTCGTTGTTGGGCGAGATGTCGAGGACGCTGATCTTGCCGCCAGAGACCTGGATGGTGACGTTGATCTCGCCGTTGACGCCGGTGCCGGTGCCCGTGTAGGTGCCGTCCTTGAACGAACCCTCGGGTGTGGCGTAGTCGACGTCGGTGATGCGGTAGGAGCCTGCGGTCTCGGAGTCGATGACCATCTGCGGGACGGTGCGGTCCTGCATGTAGCTGCCGTCGGCCGCCTGCTGCAGGTACTTCTCGCTCTTGGCCTGGCGCGCTGCCTCGTTCAGCGCCTTGGCCTCATCGTTCCAGTCGTCCTCGGTGATGGGATTGCCGCACGCGGCGCGCACCGCCATGAGGCCGCCGATGCCGGAGATCGCGGCGCCCGCAGCGAGCGAGCAGTTACCCATGAGCCCGCCGTAGTCGCTCTCGCCGTTGATGCCGCCGGCGGTCCAGAAGCCCGCGTACAGGCCGGGGATGACCTGCGCCTGGGGCGTCATGACCTGCATGCTGCCGTTGACGCGCAGGCCGGTCATAAGCTTGGCGATCTGGGAGCTGTTGGGGATGCAGTAGAACGGCGGCTTCTGGATCGGCACGAGCCAGTCCGGGAAGTACTGCGGGGTGAACTGAGAGTCGTCACCGGAGGCAACGATCTCGTTCCAGCTGTCGACCGCCGCCACGAGCTTCTCGGGGTCGAGGCCCACAAGCTCGGCCAGTTCCTCGAGGGTGTCGGCCTTAAAGGCAGCGCCGCGCTCGATGGCGGCGTTGAACTCGCCCACCCAGTCGGTCGTGACGTAGGTCTCGTCCTTCAGGCCCGCGGCGGGCGTGACGGGGATGCGGCCCTTGTCCGAGGCGGTGTGGGCCGACTTGAACTTCCAGACGTTGGTCTGATAATCGTCGTCGAAGATGCAGTAGTTGCGGTTGCCGATCGAGGCGTTCCACGCAGCGCAGTCGGAGAGGTCCCCCATGCCGTGGGTGCGGATGTCGAAGCCGGGCTGGAACTCCTCGCCCTTCTTGGTGAACGGGCCGGTCGCGACGTAGTAGGGCAGGCGGTTGCAGGCCTTGTCGAGCAGGAGCCAGGGGTTCTTGGCCAGCTGGCGCTCGCCGCTCCAGAAGTAGTTCCAGTAGTTGCCCGAGCCCGAGCCCCAGTACTCGTCGGCCGCGCCGTCCCAGCCGCTCCACGAGTTGTAGCCCGAGACGTCGGCCCCCACGCCGATGCCCATGCGGAAGCACTCGCCCGTAGCCCAGGGCATGGGGCCGCCGGTGGAGCACTGCATGTAGGCACTCGGGACGTACTGCTCGAGCAGGTCGAGGTTCATGCCGAAGTGTCCCGCGGTGAGGATGACGCCGTTCTCGGCTCGGACGTAGACGTCCTTGCCCTCCTTGAGGTCGCGCGCCTTGATGCCCACCACGCGCCCGCCGTCCACGACGAGGTTGGTGCACTGGGTGTTGAGCAGCACGGTGGCGCCTGCCTCGATGGCGTTGTTGGTGAGCAGGTCGGTCGCATACTTGTTGCCGAGGATGGAGGTCGTGGTACCCTCGATGACGTCCTTGTTGCCGAACCGCGAGGTGATGCAGATCCAGTCGGCCTTCTCCTCGTCGATCATCCAGTCGAACCACACGGGGCTCGCCGTGGCGGTGGCGCGGAGCAGCTCGAGGTCGACGCTGTTGTGGAGCTGGTTGTTAAGGTCGTTCACAATCTCGTTGATGTCGAACGTGTTGGTCGGCCAGAAATAGCCCTGCTGAATCTGGAGCTTGGTGCCGCCGATGATGGAGCAGTTGAACGCCGAGTGGGCCGAGGCGCCGCCGGTCTCGGTGTTCTTCTCGACAAGGAGGGCGCTGTAGCCGTTCTGCGCCGCCCAGGCGATCGCGGAGAGGCCGCCGTAGCCGCCGCCGACCGCGCAGATGTCAACCTCGTAGTCCCACGCGGCGGGTGCCTCGACGGGCATGATGGGCGTGGCGTTGGGACCCACGTGGCCGGTCGTCATGGCGGAAGGGTGGCCGGTGTGGGGCGCGGGGCGGTTGCGGCCGCCCGAGAACGTCGCGACGCCGCCGATCTCGCCGTCGGTGTTGACGGCGGCCGCGAAGTTGTGGCCGAAGCCCGCCTCCGCCATGGTGTCGGCGGAGGGGTCTATGGCGGCGACGGCCTCGTCGGTCGCGACGGCGCGGGAGGTCGTCGAGGTCTCCTCGGCCTTGGCCGCGCCGGTGGAGGTGACCGCGCCGCTCGCCGCAATCGCCGCGCCGGCCATGGCGGCCGTCTTGAGGAACGTGCTGCGGGACATAGTGCTGTTAGCCATTTGTGCTTCCCTTCTTCATTTGTGCTGGTCTGGGTTGCCCTTGGTGTCGGCGGGCGTCGCACCGTTCCCGGGACTGTGCCCGTCCGCCTTTACGACCCCTACGGTACGCTGCGGAAACGTCGATTGGAAGCGACGGGAAGGCCCGGGTGTCGCAGTCTGAGACACGGCGCGGCAACGTTCCTGAAAAGCCGCGCCCCGGGGACGACCTGTCTCGCACGGAGGCCTCGAAGGCGCCGCATGTCTCCCCCGCAGGTGCCCTTCGCCTCCCCGTCCCGTCCACTTTGCCACCCCGTGTCCCGAAATGCGACACGCGGGGGTCTTCTGTTGCGACCACGCCCGCGCGGCCCCTCCCCCGCGCCCGTACAATCTCCGCCAGAGAAAGCAGGCGACGGGCGGGCAGCAGGCGAACGGCGCGCAGGCAAGCGACCAATTCGACGAAAGGGACGGTTCGCGATGGCGGGAACAGCGGAAGGAACAGCGGCAGGGACGACGGCGGGAACAGCGGCGGAGGCGACGCCAAAGGCGCGGATCCGGGACGGCCTCGAGGTGTTCCGCGAGCGCGCGAACCCTGTGAGCTGGAAGATCCCCTCGTTCTGCACCAACGACTGGGCCGCGCTGCGCATCGCCCGGATCTGCGAGGACGCCGGCGTCGGCAGGCCGTTCGACATCTCGTACGGCTCCCCGCAGTGCCTCTGGGAGGGTGGCCGACCCGCCGCGGTGCGACGGCAGCTGACGCGCGACGAGCTCGAGCGCTACTTCGAGGCGTACGCCGAGCGGGGCGTCACGGTCGCCCTCACCCTCTCGCGCCTGACGGTCGACCGCGGCGACCTCGCCGACCCCTACGGCAACCTGCTCCTCGACCTCGCCGAATCCTTCAGGGCGGAGGCGATCGTCGTCGACGACGACCTCGCGCGCCACATCCGCCGAACCCACCCCGGCATCCGCCTCGTCGCCTCGTTCAACAAGCCGCTCTGCGACCTGGGCCCCACCACGACCCCCGAGGCGGAAACGGCGTACTACCTGCGGCTTCTCGACCTGTACGACGAGGTGGTCGTCCGCTGCGAGTACGCCCTCGACGACGGTCGCATCGGACTCCTCCCCCGCGACCTGCGCGATCGCATCGAGGTCATTGTGAACCAGATCTGCGTCCCCGGCTGCACGCGCGGACCCGAGCACATGCGCGCGCTCCAGGACTGGAACGAGGGACGCGTCCCGGGGCAGATCCAGGGGTGCTTCCATAATGGGGTGTCCCATACGACAGCCCGGCTCAGCCAGAACGTCCTCCTCTCCAACCGGCGCGTCGAGGAGCTGGCAGGAATGGGCGTCTGCAAGATGAAGATCGGTGGCCGCAACGCCCCCGTCGAGCGGTTCATCGACTATCTGGCGACCTACATCTTCGAGCCCACGGGCGCGATCCTCGCGATCAAGGACGTCCTCGCGCGCGAATTCGGCACCCGGCGCAGGTCCGACCCGACGTTCGCCCAGTACAGTCTGCCGTAAGCGCGACGCGCCGGCACCCCCGCCGCACCAACGCGCGCGACACGACGCGGCCCGCATGTCCAACGCGCCGACGCGCTGCTATACTTCTTGCCGCCGTCGGACGAAGCCGAGCAGAGAAGCGGCGCACGCAGCGGGGGTCGACGGCAGGAGGAGGCTGAAGTTGGCTGGCGAATCCAAGGGTGCGCGGTCCGGCATCTCGATCGCAAACTGCCTGCACATCGTGTCGGTGATGGACTACCTCAGCGAGACAATCCCGTTCGAGGAGCTCACCATCTCGGACATCTGCAAGGCGAGCGACGTGTCACGCGCGAGCTTCTACCGCCTGTTCGAGGACAAATACGACGCGGTCAACTGGTTCGTCTACGAGGTGTCAATGCTCGGCCACGCCGAAACCGGCCGGACGATGAACTGGTACGACGCGAGCATCATCACCCTCTCGGGCTTCCACCTCATGCGCCACCTGCTCATGAGCGCCTGCGCCGCCTCGGGCTACAGCTCGCTCGGCGAGACGAGCACGCGCCTGCGAATCGCCCACCTCACCGAGTCGCTCGAGGCGTACCGCCATGTCGAGATCGACGACACCCTGCGCTTCCAGATCGAGTTCTTCTCCCATTCGGAGATTCAGGCGGTCCATCGATGGTACCCCGATGCCGACACCGTCTCCGTCGAGCAGATGGCGGCCAACATCGAGACGTGCGTCCCGTGTCGCCTCCACGACCTGCTCGCGATGCCGAACGATCCTCAGAAGGGCCAGCGCCTCACCGTGGGCCGGATGGTCTCGCTGATCCAGGCGCGCACGGCAGCAGGGGCGGAGTAGGCAAAGGACCGCACACAAGCGGAGAGCACCCGTTGCGGGTCTTTCCAGATTTCTGACCAAAAACGGCCTCATGTGAGCGGACGTTTTGATAAGCGTCGAAGAGCGCTTCTGGGACATGTTCGTGGTCGACGCCCTCATCGGCAACAA
>CAYMHQ010000077.1:9662-11327 GCA_964390275.1 uncultured Coriobacteriaceae bacterium | reverse complement strand
CTCGCCGATCTCCCCTACTCCCCCGCGCCCGCCCGCGCACGCTCCTTGCCGCGCTTCACGAGCCGCATGGTGAACAGCACCAGCGCGAGCGCTACCAGCGAGAACGCCGAGCCGACGATGCCCACGTACGCGAGGCCCGGCCCCGCGACGACGATGCCTCCCACGACGGTGCCGAAGGCGATGCCCACGTTGAACGCCATCGGCTCGAGGGAGCTCGCCATGGTGAGCGCCTTGGGGTACTCGCGGGTCGCGACGTCGAGGAACATGGCGATGCACGGCGTCGAGGTGAGGTACATCGCGAACGCCACGCACATGATGGCCGCAACGGCCGGGACCCGGCGGGACCCGAGCAGGAAGAGCGCGAGCAGCAGCACCGCCTGCACGGGGAACGTGACGCGCAGGGCCTTCATCCCGAACCGCGACGCGAGCCAGCCAGACGCAAGGTTCGACACGAGGCACACGCAGCCGTACGCCATGAGGATGCCGCTCGCGCCCACCGCGTCGAACCCGAGGACGTCCTGGAGGTACGGCGTGATGTAGCCGTAGAACGTGTAGACCGCGCCCACGCCGAACACGAAGATCGAGATGCCCGCGAGAATCCGGGGGTCGCGCAGCAGGCAGAGCTGGTCGCCGACGGTCGCGGGCTCGTCGGTCGCCCCCGTGCGCGGCAGGAACTTGAAGAGAAGCGCGCACGTGACGATGCCGAGCGCGAACACGGCGTAGAACAGCACGTGCCAGTCGGTCACCGAGACGATGAGCTTGCCCGCGGAGGTCGAGAGCACCATCGCCATGGAGAACGCGGCGTACACGATCGATATCATCCCAGGTACACGCTTCATTTCCACAAGCTCGGGGATGTAGGTCACGCCCACCGCAAGCAGCGCCCCCGAGACCGACCCCAGCACGATTCGCGCGAAGAGCATCGTGGCGAAGCTGCCGGCGAGCATGGCGAGCAAGTTCGCGGCGCAGAAGACGAGACAGTACGCGACGAGGAGCGTGTGCCGCTTGAACCGCCCGGTCGTGAGCGCGAGCACCGGCGTGCACACGGCGTACGCGAGGGCGAAGAAGCTGATGAAGTCGCCGACGCGCGAGAGCGACACGCCAAAATCGCGCGACAGCTCGGCCTCGATGCCGATGACGGAGAACTCCGCGCACCCCAGGATGAACCCGAGCGCCACGAGCAGCGCGATGCACAGCCCCGGCCGCGCGACCCCCGACTGGGCGGCCGGCGGCTGGGACGCCTCCGCCTGGGCAGCGGGGACCTCCGCCTGGGCTGCCTCCACCCGGACATCGTCCTCCCGAACTGTCGAAACCTCAACCGACGCCGGCATCTCCGCGTCCACCTGCCCCTTCATCGTCCGAACCCCCTCCGCGCCACAGCATCGCAGCGCGACATGCGCAAGCGCCGTACTCTACCACGAGCGGCGGACGGGTTCACGCGGGCGGGGTCGGGGCGCCGGACGGCGTGCACCGTCTCGCCACAACGTCGCGACATCGCGGACACAAAGGGACGGGGGCGCGACAGGACACGGCGGGGGCACGGCCCGCACGCGAGCCACACCCCCGCCCCAACGTCTTCGATTCCCGCGAGGCCCCGACACCGGGACTCCGTGTCCTACCTGCGGCGTTACGCCTCCTTCGCCAGGTTCTCGCCGGCGATGCGGC
>CAYMHQ010000077.1:7565-9562 GCA_964390275.1 uncultured Coriobacteriaceae bacterium | reverse complement strand
CGTCTTGCCAAAGGCGTCGTCCTTGCCGGCGTCGACCATCGCGTTGTAGGAGTCGATCGTGGCGACCAGCGCCTCCTCGGGCACGCCCATGCCCTTGGCCAGGTCGGCGATCGTGTCGGCGGTCGCGTACATGTCGGCCTCGATGCTCGTGCCCACGGTGAAGTCGAGCTTCTGCTCGGAGCGCGCCGCCTCGTCCATGACGATCCAGACCACGGGGCCGTCGGCGTTCGCCGTCTGTCCGGCGCAGAGCTGGGCAAAGAAGAACGGCGGGTTGCCGCCGACCCACGCGGGGCCTTCCTCGGGAACCTCCTCGTTCATGAAGCGCTCGCCCTCGGCGTTCACAAAGACGCAGCTCGCGGGGTCGGGCTCGGCGGTGCCGGGGACGCCGTAGGGCAGCTTGATGCTGTGCCAGCGCGTACCGGGGTGACGGTGCCAGCCGTGCCAGTCGCAGCCGCGGTCGGTGCAGATCGCCGCACCCGCCGCGATGCCGATCTCGATGCCCGAGCCGTCGTTCCACACATAGGGCTCGCCGGAAATGTGCGGGTAGTGGGCCAGCATCGGGTTGAAGAGGACCTTGAGCTTCTTGCTGCCGTTCCAGCTGCCCGTGCCCAGGAACACGCCCTTGTTCGCCTTGATCTTGACCGGGGCGCCGTCCAGCTCGGCCTCGATGCCGAGCACGCGACCGGCCTGCTGCCCCTCCGAGCGGACGATGCCCGTCATCTTGCAGTTCAGCATGAACTGCACGCCGTTGTCCTCGGCGTCGTCGAACATGGGCCAGATGATGCCCGCGCCCCCGGCCCACATACCGTCCTCGTTATCGCGGTCGACCGGCCAGGGCGTGGTGGTGGTGTAGTAACGGCTGCCGCGGTACACCGCGCTCTTCTTGCTGACGTTGGCCTTGATGAACGGGCAGCCCAGCTCGTCGAGCCAGTTCCACGTGTCGAGGCTGCGGTCGGCGAACGCGCGGGCCATGCCCTCGCCGTCCTCAGCGCCCGCGATGCGGCGCCACTGGCCGATGGTGTGCTCGCCGCCGTCGATGCCCAGGTTGCCGCCCGCGAGGATGCCCTTGCCGCCGATCTTGTCGTTCGCGTCGATCGCGATGACGGACACGCCCGCCTCCGCGGCGTTCGCGGCGCAGGACATGCCCGCGGGGCCGGTGCCCACCACGACGGCGTCGGCCTCGTAGTCCCAGGCGATCTCGCCGGAAGCCTCGCCGGCTCTCGGCACTGCTCATCGCCCTCAGCCTCGTGTTCGAGACGGTCCTCTCCGTCGCGCTGAGCGCGGGCGCCTCGCCGACGCAGCAGGCGACGGTCCTCGTCCTGGCCCCTGCGGTCACCGGCGCGGCGTACCTTGCGAGCAGTCGTCTCCTCGAGCGGCCCCTCGGCGACCCGCTCGGGAACCCTCTCGGCAGTCCCACGAGCCTGCTCGACGGCGTCACTGAACGCCCGAAGACCTACACCCGGCGCGAGCGGGCGTATCTGCTCACGCGCCTGTTCGTCTTCACCGTCGCGCTCGTATGCATCCGCGCCCTGAGCGACGTGGGCATCTGGGGCCGCACACGCGAGAACTACATCGGGATGTCGGAGCTCTCCGCCGTCGAGCTCGCCTTTATCGCCGGGTTCACGCTGCTCGTCTCCGTCGCGATATTCGTGGTGCCGAGGCGGCCGACCAACCTCACGAGGTCGATCGTCGGGTTCATCGTGGTCATCGCAGGCCTCCAGCTCCTCGCCATGGGCGACGAGCCTCTGTTCGGCACCGTGTTCGACTGGGCGACCGAGAGCTGCGAGATCTTTTCGCACCTGCTCATGTGGATGACGTATATCGAATGCGTCCAGGAGACCGACATCCCCGCATATCGCGTCACCGGATACCGCTCGGTCGTCTACGTCGCGGCGACCACCTTCTTCGACGGATACCTCGACACACCGGGCGCCGCGACGAGCTCCCTGGTCATCGTCATCGTCTACATCCTGTTCATCGTGGTCCTCGTGCCGCTG
>CAYMHQ010000077.1:0-7465 GCA_964390275.1 uncultured Coriobacteriaceae bacterium | reverse complement strand
GCTTCTTTCGGGCGCAACCTATGCCAGCATCACGCAGGCCACCAAGATGTCGGAGGGGACAGTCCGCACCCACGTGAGCGCCATCTACCGCAAGCTCGACGTGCACTCCCGCCAGGAGATGGCGGAGCTGTTCGAGGGACACCAAAGAGTCGCAGAGGACTCCCCGCTGGGATAGACCCCGAGCCGCTTCCGTGACTTCAAGTTCGTTGACATCTGGGCTCTCGCACAGGCATAATCTCGTCAGACGTAAAAACCTATGGTTTTGTAAGGGCGGGACCCGCTGGGGCTCGCCCTAGTTTTTATAGAGGGCTTTCCGTAGAAACGGAATGCGCCGACATCGTCACAAAGAAAACCCGACATTTCAAAGGGCACGAACGGCGGCAGAGAGGGCAGCTCTCACTTCCGATAATGGCAATTAGCGGAAGCGAATTTGAATTCACTTCCGCTAATTGCCATTATCGGAAGTAAAACAGGTACCATATGGCAAGTACAGCCCAAAGTCGACCGATTCGAAGGTGGCGCGGAGCATGGACACCAGTGATGAGAACACAACCCGCCGGGAGGAGGCAGTCGCAACGGTAGCCGCGACGGAGGCGGCGAGCAACAGCGCCACCTCGTGGCCAGCCGTCGGCTTCGAAACCCTGCCGTGGCACCGCGACCCAGACGACCTTCTCGGCGTGTCGAAAACCCGCCGTCGCAAGATCCTCCCCACGTATGAGGCGGCGGTGCCGGCCTTCATCGCCGGACTCGACGTGAGCCTGCCCGGCGACATCCACAACCGCCTGGCCGAGGTCGCTGCGACCCTCGCCCGCTTCGACGCCGAGCAGGCCGCGAGGGGCTACGACCTGCCCTCTCTGCTCCTGCGCAGCGAGTCGGCGGCGAGCTCTCAGATCGAGAACCTCACCTCGAGCGTCCGCAACGTGGCCCTGGCCGAGCTCTCCGACAGCGCGCCCGCCAACGCTCGCGTCATCGTGGGCAACCTCGCCGCCATGCGCCGCGCCCTCGCCCTGGACGATTCCAACGACCCGGATGGTCCGAGCGGCCCGGGCGACCACGACGGCAGGCTGTCCGTCGAGGTGATCCGAGCCATCCATCGCGAGCTCATCAACCGCGGAGGAACGGGCGAGTCGTTCGGCGGCAAGCTGCGCGAGGAGCAGGTCTGGGTCGGCGGCACGGCGTACAGCCCCCACGGCGCGGCGTTCGTTCCGCCCGCGGCAGCCCGTGTGCCCGCCTACCTGGAGGACCTCGTCGCCTTCGCCGGCCGCGACGACGTCAACCCCATCACCAAGGCCGCAATCGTCCACGCGCAGTTCGAGACCGTGCACCCCTTCATCGACGGCAACGGCAGGACAGGTCGCACTCTGCTGCACAGGATGCTGCGCACCGAGGGGGTCCTCGAGCACGCGACCCTGCCCGTCTCCGCCGGCCTGCTGCACGGCATCGACGCGTACATGGAGGCGATTCGGCGCTATCAAGCTGGGGAAATACACCCCATCGTGGAGCAGCTCGCCGAGGCGCTCGAACTTGCTGTGTCGCTCGGCAGCCTCGTCGCGCGCCGCCTCGACGAGGTGATCGCATCGTGGCGCGAGCGCATGGACGAGCGCGCGGGCTCCGCGATACTGCGCCTGCCCGACGTGCTCGTGGGGCAGCCGGTGGTCGACTCCGTCTATCTGGCCGAGAGGCTCGGGGTCACCCGCCGCGCCGCGACAACCGTCATCGACCGCGCATGCGGCTACGGCATCCTCCGCCCCTGCGGCAACCGTCAGCGCGGGGAGTTCTACCAGGCAGACGAGCTCATCGACGTGCTCGAGGAGATCTCCGACATGCGCAGCATCCGCCGCGTCCTCGCATCAGGAAAGCTATAGCGGAGCGGCAGCGTCTCGGCGTCTCGAGCGGCAGGTCTCCGGAATCAAGCTCCAGAGGGTTGCCTCGACGGGCTGTCTCGATACGCTCCCTCGACTGGAAAAATCGATGATTTGTCGGCGGATTTTCCAGTGATTTGTCGGCGGAATTTCCACTGATTGGTTGCACGGCACCGTGACAACCTGCTAGTCTTTCCCGCAGCTAGCACAAGTAGACGGCATCGATGGAACGCCTTCTCGACCATCATTTGCGTCACTTGTTTTGTCACTCGTTTTGCCACTCATTTTGGAGGTCTTTTCATGGCGAAAACAGCGTACATTTCAAGGCTCAGCGACCCCCTCGTCGAGGAGGCTCTGGAGACGTTCGGCGCCGTGGTGATCGAAGGCCCCAAGTGGTGCGGCAAGACAACCTCGGCGGAGCGTTTCGCGAAGTCCGAGTTCAAGATTCTCGACCCGGCGGGACGGTTCCAAAACCGGCGTTTCGCCCAGGCCGACCCCGCCGGGGTACTCGTGGGGGCAAGACCGCGCCTCATCGACGAATGGCAGGAGGTCCCCATGCTGTGGGACGCCGTCCGGTTCGCGTGCGACGAGGCGGGAGGCGAACCCGGGCAGTTCATCCTCACGGGGTCCTCGGTCCCACGGCCCAAGGACAAGAAAAGGCAGGCAGATGACCCGGACGTCCCCGCGCACGGCGGCGCCGGACGCATCGGCCGCGTGCGCATGTCGACGCTGAGCATGGCGGAAAGCGGCGCCTCCTCGGGCGAGATCTCCCTCGCCGGCCTCATGGAGGGCGAACGATACTCTTCCGCGCCCTCGTCGGCCACCCTCGACACGTACGCCGAGCTGGTCTGCCGCGGCGGATGGCCTTCCGTCGTCTCCATGACGACCAGGCAGGCGATGCTCACGGCGGCGGGTTACATCGAGGCCGTCGCGTCGTCGGACATGTCGCGCGTCGACGGCGTGCGCCGGGACTCGGTCAAGGTCTCGCGGCTGATCGCCTCCCTCGCGCGCAACGAGTCCACCCTGGCGACGAACAAGGTCCTGCTCGCCGACATGGGCGGGGAGGGCGTCGCCGACTCGACCCTGCGCGACTACCTCGACGCGCTCAGGCGGATCTTCTTCACCGAGGACATCCCAGCGTGGAACCCGGCGCTGCGCTCCCCGGTGAAGATGCGCGCCACGGCGAAGCGCCACCTCGCCGACCCCTCGCTTGCCGCCGCCGCACTCGGCGCGACCCCGAAATCCCTGCTCAGAGACCTCAAGACGCTCGGATTCCTGTTCGAGTCCCTCGTCGTGCACGACCTAATGGTCTACGCGCGCCCCCTCGACGCGACGGTCTGCCACTACCACGACGACGTCGACCTCGAGTGCGACGCCATCGTCGCAATGCCCGGGGGCGACTGGGGGGCGTTCGAGGTGAAGCTCGGGACCGACCAGGAGGACGCCGCGGCGAAGTCGCTGTGCGCCCTCGAGCGCAAGATGGTCGCGCGCGGTGAGCGCCCGCCCGCGGTCAAGGCGGTCGTCGTGGGCGTCGGCGGCTTCGGCTACGTCCGCCCCGACGGCGTGCAGGTGGTCCCTCTCGACAAGCTGGGTGCTTAATCGGAGGTCAGACAGGAGTCCGGTGAAGCACCTACAATCTCATACCGTCTTAACTGAGAAACAGTCATATAAGAGGCAGATTGCAAAGCAGGCCAAGAGAGCGGATCTTGGTCTCACACAACCTTGCCACCCCTCAAAACTACCGTGTTGTAAGCCTTGAACCCCGGCAAGCACGCATTTGCCGTTCGGACGTTTGGCCTGTTAACGTCTAGGCCATCGCCAAAAGCTCGTGATCAATAGCACGACGAACGAATTCGGCACGGGAAATACCCTGTTCTTCGGCGACCTTTCGCATGGCAGCAACACGGGATTCTGCCACCGGGGCAGAAACCATCTCCATCTTTTCCTTTACCATGGGCCTTCCCATTATCGCCTTCGAGAAATCGAAGTCAGAATAATCACCAGCTTCGACCTTGGATACTTCGCGTTCAACATCCTCAAGGGAAGTTCCGAACATCTCGCAAAGCTCTCTATCGTTCATGACTTCCTCCTTCCAAAACCAAGCCTGTTCTTGATGTCATGCTGCGGCGGATACTGCGCATGAACGATCAACCACAGCCCGGCATTCTTGCGAATCACGACCAACTCCAGCTGCCTGCCCTTACCATCAATCCCAATCGCGATGTAACGATCAGGATCGACATCAAACGCAGGCGCGCAAGCAATGCAGTGGTTCCAAGCCTCTGCCGCATCTTCCTTCGACACGTCGGGATGCCGCTCTGGTACCCTGTCAAGAACAACTGCCCGTTCCATTCTACGCCTTTCTCGTTAATAACACACCTTATTAAACGTTGCTATTAACGCAATCTAATAATTAGGTTATTAACTAATATTCAATCTCCTACACCCGCTCACTCCAATCGTCCCCTCGTGAATACAAACGTCGTAGCATTTATAAGTCAGTCGTTCAACCTTTACTCGACGAACCCGCCCGGCTCCTCCGCATCGAGCAGCGTCAGCACGTCGCCGGGGGTCATCGCGGCCACCGGCGCATGGCGGATAAGGTCGAGGTCGTCCGTCACAAGGATGTCGGCATGCGCCCTCTGAGCTGCGGCGATGACAAGATTGTCCTCGATGTCCCCGTGCAGGGTCCGGTACTTCTCCGCAAGCCACACGTCCGAGGCGTCCATTCCCACGGCGGTGGCGATCTCGCTCATGTTCTTCACGCACGCCCACGCAGTCTGGCTGTCCGCAAGCGACGTCGACTCGGACACCTCCCCGCCCGAGAGGCGCCTCTCGCGTTTGAGCGTCTGGCACACGATATAGTGGACGTCCTTTACCGAGGACGCCGCGTACAGCAGGGTCATCCCTCGCTCGAGCGCGCGCGTGATGAGTCGACGCGCGTCCGCGGAGCGCTCCCGTCCCCCGAGGAAGTCATCGAGCCACACGCATGTGTCGAGCAGAAGAGTCTCCGGCGCGAGGCCGCGCTCCATCGCGTTCATCGGAGGAGCCCGCGCTGTTCATAGCGGTCGAGAAGGGCCTCGGCGTACAGCTCCCCATAGTCGAGCGACGAAGCCTCGGCCACGACATCGGCCGATATCCCCGCAGCTAGACGGGCATTCTCGACGATGACGGCACCAGCCCTCGCCCGCTCGGCCATCTCCTTCCGCCTCAGCATGACATCCTCGCGCTCGGAGGCGTCTTGCGGCAGCAGCGCGTCCCTCAGCTTTTGGGGAACATCCTTGAAGCGGACTGCCAGATTCCACAGCGCGCGTATCGCCTCGGAAGGTGTGAAGCCCGCCGCCAGAAGGGACGCGTCGCCCTCATCCTTGAGTTCGCGGCCGATCCTGATGTTGATCTGCGTCGTCGTCGCGGTGGACGTCATGCATACCCCCCAGCTCTCCGGCTCCGGCACTCTGGCTCCCGGTCGCCGGTGCCTGCGCTCGGCAGTAATATACGTATAGACAGTATAGACATATCTTTCGAAGGTGCAACCCTCGGAGTTCGGTGACCCAAGACCCTTCCCACATGGTTACCAATCACAGTCCCGTCGGGACTGAACTTCCGCCGATCCGGCAAACGGGCAGCAACGGTACTGCCAGGTGAGCCCAAGGTCGGAATCAGCCGAGCTATGCACTGCCATCGGCCGCTCGCCCGTTGGACAGAATCGGCTCCCTGCATGTCGTTTTCAAAACCGGTGGACAGAATCGGTCCTCTGCATGTCACTTTGGGAGCCCTGCTTCTAGGGGAAGGAGGAGCGTGGCTCATCTACCAGCGCATTTGTGAAACCTCTTCGTCTCTACACAGATAAAATAGCATGTAGAGAACCGATTTTGTCCAGCGCTTTCCAAATAGGTATGCAGAGAGCGTATTTTGGCCACACCCTCCCGTGACTCGCCCTCCCACACGCCTGCCCTCCGCGACTTCCCCTCCCCGGCACCCAAAAGCGCCCCGCCAGCCTTCCCGGCCAACGGGGCGCTCTCACGCACGCACGCGAACGCACGCACCTGCGATTACATCGGGGCGGGGCCGCCACCGCCGTTGGCGGAGGACTTGGGCTCGGCGTTGTTCAGGCCGAGCGTGGTGGCCTCGTCGAGGTCGCCGGTGGCCAGGAACTCGCCCAGCGTGTAGCCCAGCGTGAGGCACATGCCGATGGACACGCCGTTCATGATGCCGTTGTAGCCCATGGGGAAGCGGCCGCCGCAGGTGTTGCCGCAGGCGTAGAGGCCCTTGATGGGCTCGAAGCCCTGGCCCTGAACCTGCTGGTCGCCGGTGCAGAGCAGGCCCGACGTCGCGACGAGCGAGCCGCCGCCGGCGCGCTTGCTGCCCACAAAGCCGTAGAACGGGGGCGTGGCGATGGGCCACAGCATGTTCGGGTCGCGCCCGAACTCCTTGTCGACGCCGGCCTCGCGGGCGGCGTTCCAGGCCTCGACCTCGGCCAGCGCGTTGGCCTTGACGCCCTCTTCCATCCCCATGTAGTCGAAGAGCTCCTCGAGGGTGTCGGCGCAGTAGAGGTACTTGCCCGAGGTGTCGTCGCCCTCGGCGCCCGTGCCCACAGCCGCCTCCATGTACTCGCCGATCTGGTTGACGGAGTCCTCGTCCCAGGTCTTGAGCGCCAGGTGGCCGGCGATCTGGTTCAGCAGCAGCGTCCTCCAGTCGGAGTCCCAGATGCTGTAGAAGATGGTCCCGGGCTGACGGGCGCCGGCGCAGCCGGAGAGCAGCGGGCCGCCGAACGCCTCGTTGCAGAAGCGCTTGCCGTACTTGTTGAGCCACATGGTCTCGGCTGCCTCGAGCGGGCTGAGCGGGAACGTCGCGTGGCTGCCCATGTCGCCGCAGGCCAGGACCACCGCGTCGGCGTCGATCTCGATGTAGGAGCCGTCGTCCTTCTCGCAGATCACGCCGGTGACCACGGTGCCGTCCTCGTTGTGCACGAGGCGGACGGCCTTGGTGTCATAGATGAACTGCGCGCCCGCGTCCTTGGCCTTCTGCTGGCTGCGCAGCACGGCCTCGCGCAGACCCACGGAGCCGCCGAAGTTAGGCGTGCCCACGTAGGAGGTGAAGATGCCCTTCTTGTAGTCGTACCCGTCGACGACCGGCCAGTTGAGGCAGATGATGCCCTGCTTCTCCTCGTCGGTGAACCCGTCGATGAACCAGTCGAAGGCCTCGCCCGAGCGATAGGCGAAGTCGCGGACCATCTGGGGGTTCGCGCGACCGGCGCAGTAGATCTGGTACTCGTTCATGAACTCGGTCTCGTCGTAGCGGGGCACGCCGTTGATGTCCATCTGCCACGAGGAGTTGAGGTGGCCGATATCGTTGCCGAGGACCTGGAAGCTGTCCTCGGACTGGGGGTCGACGACGATGACGTCGGCGCCGAGCTCGGCTACGCGCACATGTGCCGCGCGCAGGTCTCCACCGTGCTGGGATGCGTCTTTGGGTGCAAGTACCTCGGGCTGTTCGTGGGGTCGCAGGTCGTGGGCGTCCTCAAGGCGGCGGGCCTCGAGTCGCAGGGACCGGCCCTCCTCCCCGCCGTAACCCTCGCGTGCGTGGCGGTCCTCGCGGTCGTC
>CAYMHQ010000076.1:7096-11406 GCA_964390275.1 uncultured Coriobacteriaceae bacterium | reverse complement strand
GGGGGAGACCGCCGGTGCCGGGGGTCTACCTCGCGTCCGAGGCGCCTGCCGCCTCGCTCGCGGCCCCCGCCATTCCCGGCGCGCTCTTCAGCTCGCGGCGGACGGCGCGGAAGCGCTCGGGCACCTCGGACTCGTCGATGTCCCGCAGCGCGTCGACCGAGCCGGCCTCCTTCGCCGTCTCGTAGAACCAGCACTTGTACTCGACCGTCTCCATGGTGCGCCGCAGCTCCTCCATGCGCGCCTCGAGCACCTCGCGCTGCCGGCGGAACATGTCAAGCCGCAGGTCGATGGTGTCGTCGCCGCGCAGGGCCATCTCGATGTACGCGCGGATGTCCTTGATGGACATGCCGGCCTTCTTCATGCAGCCGATCACCTGGAGCCACTCGATGTCGGAGTCGCGGAACATGCGGATGCCGCCGGAGGAGCGCTCGACGAACGGCAGGAGCCCCTCCTTGTCGTAATAGCGCAGCGTGGAGGCGCTGACCCCCAGCAGCTTGGCCATCTCCCCGACGGTGTAGACCATGCGACGACCTCCCGTGGATTTCCGGATTCCCGCTTGACTTAAAGTGAGCTTTAAGTTGTATGTTCCACTCGAACTTTGAGGCATGATACACCCGGCCCGGACCTCTGTCGAGGTCGCGCCCGGGGAATCGCAGAAGGAGACACCCATCATGAAGTGCGAAGACAGGGAATCGTTCGAGCAGCGCAACATGTTCGGCACCGGCGCGCCCAACACGGGCTACGCGCAGTATTTCGTGGGGGACTCGTTCCTGAACCCCCTGACCGACCCCAAGGGCGGCCTCTTCGCCGCGAACGTGACCTTCGAGCCGGGCTGCCGCAACAACTGGCACATCCACCACGCCCTTAAGGGCGGCGGCCAGCTGCTGCTCTGCACCGCCGGCGAGGGCTGGTACCAGGAGGAGGGCAAGCCGGCCGTGAGCCTGAGCGAGGGCAGCGTGGTGATGATCCCGGCCAACGTGAAGCACTGGCACGGCGCGAAGAAGGACAGCTGGTTCAGCCACATCGCCGTGGAGGTCCCGGGCGAGGGCTGCTCGAACGAGTGGTGCGAGCCGGTCTCCGACGAGGAGTACGCGGCGCTGTAGGGACCTGCCCCCGGTGAGGGACCGGCCCTCTCGGGACCGACAGCCCGGGACCAATGGAGAAGGAGCGTCAACCATGATTCTGAACGAGACGTTCGCGCTGGCAGACGGCACGACGATTCCCAAGCTGGGACTCGGCACGTGGTTCATCGACGACGACAAGGCGGCCGAGGCGGTCCGCGACGCGGTGGCGCTCGGCTACCGGCTCATCGACACCGCCCAGGCGTACGGCAACGAGCGCGGGGTGGGCGAGGGCGTGCGTACCTGCGGCGTCGCGCGCGAGGAGCTGTTCGTGGCGAGCAAGGTGGCGGCGGAGCTCAAGACCTACGAGGAGGCGGCCGCGTCGATCGACGAGACCCTCGGGCGCATGGGCCTCGACTATCTCGACCAGATGATCATCCACTCGCCGCAGCCGTGGACCGAGTTCCGCGTCGAGCGGCGCTACTTCGAGGAGAACCGCGAGGTCTGGCGCGCGCTCGAGGATGCGCAGGCGGCGGGCAAGGTGCGCGTCATAGGCGTGTCGAACTTCCTGCGCGACGACCTCGAGAGCCTGCTGGCGGGCTGCCGCGTGAGGCCGGCGGTGAACCAGATCCTGCTGCACATCGGCAACACCGACTCTGAGCTGCTCGAATACTGCGCCGGACAGGGCATTCTGGCGGAGGCGTACTCGCCCATCGCGCACGGCGAGGCGCTCAAGAACCCGGCGATCGCCGAGATGGCGGCGCGCTACGGCGTCTCGGTCGCGCAGCTCTGCATCCGCTACGCGATCCAGCTCGGCGCCGTCGCCCTGCCCAAGACGGCGGACCCCGGACACATGCGCGAGAACGCCGCCGTCGACTTCGAGATCTCCGAGGCGGACATGGACGCGCTGCGGAGCGTCGAGCGCTTCCGCGACTACGGAGCGTTCAACGTCTTCCCGGTGTTCAGCGGCAAGCCGCTGGCGTAGGCCGTCTACCTGCCCGGATGCATCCCCTGTCCGACTGCCACCAAAAAGCGCCGCCCCGCCGATTCGCTCGACAGGGCGGCGCTTCGCGTTACGGACGGCTTCTGGCCTCCGACTGCTCGTTTGCCCTTCTCGGCTCCTACTTCGCGGCCTGCTTGAGGGCCTCGCGCAGGGCGCGTTTGATGGCGCCGGTCGTGATGGTGGCCACCGACACGCCGTCGATCTGGTCGGACTGCGCGGCCTCGATCTGCTCGGCGAAGGTGCCGTTCTCGATGGCGGAGTAGCCGGGGTAGCGCGGCGTCTCGTAGTTGGGGCCGATCTCGGCGACGGTGAGCTTCCCGCCCGAGATCTCGATCGTCACGTTGAGGACGCCGCCCACGCTCTCGGCGCTGCCGGTGTAGGTGCCGTCGGCGCAGTCGGCCACGGCGGGCGCGGCCTCGGGCGCCTCGACCTGCGGCTTCTCGGCGCTGGCCACGAAGCCCTCGGACTCGGCGATCATCTTCACGCACTGACGGCCCTCGGTGACGGAGCGGCTGGCGGCCAGGCCGGGGATGTACTCGGGGTAGTTCGTGTCGAAGAAGCTGCCCGAGGCGTCGCCCGCGGCGTACAGGCCGGGCACCACGTTGTAGTCGGCGTCGAGCACGCGCATCTTGTCGTCGATGAGCAGGCCGTCGAGGGTGCCCAGCAGCGAGCCGCCGTACCAGCAGCCGTAGAAGGGAGGCGTGCGCAGCTCGGAGAGGCGGTAGTCCTCCTTGCCGAAGTCCTCGTCCTTCTGCGCGTCGAAGAGCTCGTTGTAGCGCTCGCAGGTGGCGAGGAACGTTTCCTTGGCGTCGCCCTCAAAGCCGAGCTTGTCGGCCAGCTCGTCGAGGGTGTCGGCCTTCACGAACAGCCCGTCGCCGCCGTCCATCGAGATGAACTCCTCGGCGGTGAACCCGGCGTCGCGCACCATGGCGGTGGTGTAGCTTGCGCACCCGATCATCGCGAAGCGCACGATGTCGGCGTCGCAGCTGCCGTCGAACACCTGGCAGAACACGCCGCCCGGCTGACGGCGTGTGGCGAACAGCATGTTGTCGTAGGGGGTGGACTCGTTGGCGAAGCGCTCACCGTTGCGGTTCACCTTGAGGAAGGGCTGGCTGCCGATGTTGAGCTGGTAGTTCGTGCCGGGGAAGCGGTAGTTGCCGTCCGCGCACAGCTCGTAGCCGCTGTCCTGGCCGGGCACCACGGCGCCGCGGTCGAAGATCATCGGCGTGGGGTCGCCCTGCTTGGCGCCGCCCGCCCAGATGCCGGCCTTGATGCCCGAGCCGTCGTTGAGCGCGTGGTAGCTGCAGGCGGTCACGCAGCGGACCGTGTCGGGCTGCAGGGCCATCATCATCTCGGCGTTGCCGGGGTAGCCGCCCGTGGCGATGAGCGTGTAGGGGGCGTTGATCTGGATGAGCTTGCCCTCGTAGTCGCAGATGCCGCCGTGGACGCCCTGCTCGTCGTGGAGGAGCTTCACGAGCTTGCAGTTGAAGAGGACCGGGTTGCCGGCCTCCTGCGCCTTCTCGACAAAGATGTCGTTGCGCATCGGAGCGGTGTAGGAGGGCTCCCAGTCGTGCTGGACGACGGGCAGGTAGTAGTCGGTACCGCCGGTGGCGTGGTCGCTCGGGACGTCGATGACGCACGTCTTGCCGGCCGCCTCCATGTAGCCGCCCACCCACTCGACGGTCTCGGCGGAGTGGTCGATGAACATCTTGACGAGCTTGCGGTCGCACTTGCCCGAGGAGTAGCGGCTGATCTCGTTGAGGAGCTTGCCCGTGTCGACGGGCTCCTCGCCGGCGGTGTACTTGGTGTTGACGCCGCAGAGGTACTCGCGGGTCTCGGGCACGCAGGCGTCGCGCTCGACGCAGATGCAGCTGATGCCGAGCTCGGCGGCGGTCACGGCCGCGGCGGAGCCGGCGCAGCCCGCGCCCACGACGAGGATGTCACAGTCGTAGACGGCGGTGATGTCGGCCTCGGCGACCTCGGGCTCGGCGCCGAGCCAGGAGGGCGCGGACTCGGGGGTGGAGATGCCTGCGCCGGCCTGCCAGCCCTCGAGGGCGGTCGTGGTCGCGACGGCGGCGGAGGAATCGGCGGTCTCTGCAGCGGCGGTGGCCTCGGCGGCGTCGGCGAGCGCGACGGCGGAGACGGCGCCCGAGGCGGCGATGCCGGCAAGGCCGAGGGCGGAGCCGGTGACGAACGTTCTGCGGTCCATGGTGGTCCTTTCTGTCGATGCGTGCGAATGCGGGGCG
>CAYMHQ010000076.1:0-6996 GCA_964390275.1 uncultured Coriobacteriaceae bacterium | reverse complement strand
CGCGTGATGCGCCCCGAACGAGGAGAACTCTACCCGCCCGCCCCGAAAAGCGCCCTACCCGCTGCGAGTGGGTCGGGCTCCGTCCCTGCTAAAATGCTATATTTGTCGTTGCGCGCGTGACGGGCGACGCCGTAGGCGCGCGGCACGGCGAGAATGACAACGGGGGAGGTGCGGGCCATGGGATGCGAGGACGCGGGACTCGACCGCGCGGGGTACGTGCGGACCTTCGCCGCGGGCGTGCTCTCCATGATGGCGTTCATGATGTTCAACGGCACGCTCAACCTCGCCTACGACGGCATCTTCGACTGGTCGCGCGACGTGTCGACGGGCACGAGCATCGTCTACGCCCTCGTCACCATGGTCGCGGCGCGCCGGCGGCCGGGCATCTTCAGGCCGCGGGCCATCTCGTGGGCGGTGTGCCTCCTCTCGGCGGCGGGGTCCGCGCTCTGCGCCGCGGGCGTCGTGCTCGGGAGCGCGCCGGCCATCGTGGCGGGCGTCGTCCTCGTGGGACCGGCCGACATCTGGGGCATCATCGTCTGGATGCTCTGCCTGGCCCGGCTGTCCCGAAGGGACGCCTGCCTCCTCATCGCGACATCCGGCCTTGTGGGAATCCCCCTCTCCTTTCTCATCGACGAGACGGGGTCGTACTGGCTCGCGAGCGCCGTCTCCCTCCTGAGCGTCGTCGCCATCGTCGCGCTGTGCCTGCCGCTCACACGGGGGTTCTTCGCGCGCCTGGCCCAGGTCCCGCCGCTCGCCGAGCAGCGCATCTCGCGGCCCGGCGCCCACCTCCCCCTCGCGCACACGTTCTACGTCTACATCTTCGTCTTCAGCGTGGCGTACGGTTTCGCGCTCCGATGCGAGAACGACTCTGGCCCCGTCGTCTCGACGCTCGCCTCGGTCGTCGCGTCCGCCGCCGTGAGCGTCTACGCGTGGCGTGCGCGCGAGGCCACCCGCGTCGACTGTCTGCACGTCTCGGCGCTGCTCATCGTCGCCGTGGGGTTCATGCTCGTGCTGATGAACGATCCGCGCGTGTCCCAGCTGGCGTCCGCCCTGCTCATGATGGGGTACATGTGCTTCCAGATTCTCGTGTGGCTCGCCCTGTCGAGCGCCGCGCAGCGCAACACGGCCGAGGCCATCCCCACGATTTGCTGGGGCTCGGCGGTGTGCTACGCGGGCATCGTCGTGGGCGTGGCGCTCTACCTTGTGCCCAACGACTTCCTCGCGCCGCTGCTCGGGGGCGACTCGCTGCTCCAGGACCTGCTGATTGTGGCCGTGCTGGCGGGACTCGTGCTGTTCTCGGTCCTCACGCGGCGCGGCTTCGTGTTCGACTCCGCGATTGCCGGCATCGAGCCCGACGCCTCGGCCCCGCAGGTGGAGGTCCGCTACATCGACGAGCTCAACGACCGCTGCGACCGGGCGGTCGCGCGCTGGGCCCTCACCGCGCGCGAGGCGAGCGTCATGGCGCTGCTGGCCAGGGGGAACACCTCGTCGCGCATCCAGGAGGAGCTGGGCATCTCGTACAACACCGTGAAGTACCACGTGAAGAACGTCTACGCGAAGCTCGGTGTCCACTCTCAGCAAGAGCTGATCGATCTGATCTGCGGGATGCGGGAGGAGTAGCGCGGGGGCTGACGAGATGGTCGCGGTCCGGTCTAGCGAGAAAGCCCGCGTCCCGGTTGCTACAATTCGGGGCGCGGGCTTCATGCTACCTCCGGTTGCCGGAGGGCTACGCTATTCGGGCAGCTACAGGCCAAGCTCGTCGGCGATTGCGTTGCCGGCGACATAACCGCTCACTGCCGCCATACCCACGCTGCCGGCGCCGGGGATGCCGTTGGCGTAGAGATCTCGCGAGGAGCAGAAGCCGGCGGAATACAGGCCGGCGATGGGGTTGCCGGTCGCGTCGAGGACCCTGCGCTCCAGGTCGGTGTACACGCCGCTGGCAATGTCGCGGTTCACGAGAACTTCGCGGACCATGTAGAACGGGGCGGTCTTGACGGCGAGCAGGTTGTCTGCGGCCTTGCCAAAGTCTGCATCTTCGCCCTTGTCGCACAGCTCGTTGTAGCGCGCGACCGTCGCTGCGAGGGTGCTCGGATCCATGCCCGCGGCCTCGGCGAGCTCCTCGATGGACTCGGCCTTGAAGAAGTAGTCGGGCTGGTCGATGACGCCCTGCTCGAGCGTGGACACCAGATCCCTCTTGACCGCGGCGTCCACGTCGAGGACCGCGTAGGCGCAGTCGATGATGCCAGCCTTGTAGAACAGGAGCGTGACGAAGGCGTTCGACTCGTCGCCCAGGCGTGCGCCTTCGGAGTCGACCAGCAGGGCGGTCTTGTTCGCGATGGTGTTCGACAGGGCAAAAGCCGAGCCATTGGCCTGTCCGGAGCTCGTGCAGGCGAGTTCGGGGTGCGTCGAATACTGCGCAGCACTGTTGATCCAGTCGGGGATGATCTGGGCACCCGCCTCGACCATCATCTCAATGCCCGAGCCGTCGGCACCGCGGCAGATGGTGCGCGGGTCGCCGTCGGCGCGCTCCGGGCAGTACTTTGCCTGAACTTCGGAGCTTGCTCCGGCGGAACCCGTGCAGACGACCACGCGGTCGGCGACGATGGTGATCGCGGCTCCGTTTTCGCCTTCCGCCGTCGCGCCGGTGACAGAGCCATCGTCTCCCAGGGTGAGGGAGGTGACCTTCGTCCCCAGGAGAGCCTGCCCGTCAAGCGACTTGTACACGTCGTAGAGCGACGCTGTGAGCTGGTATCCCATGGTGGAGCTCACCTTGGAGTGCTCGTTGGCGCCCATCTGGACCTTCGTGTTCTCGTTGCCCCAGCCGTCCTTGGGCGCGTAATACTCCAGTTCGAGGCCGCAGGTCCCCTTGAGGAAGTCAAACGTCTCCGTGCCGGCGGTGATGTAGCGCTCAATCTTCTCGTAGTTGGGGAACAGGCTCTCGTCGTAGGGGCGCTGGCAAGCCGTCGTCTGCACGAGGAACGCTTCGTGCACGCGCTCCTGCTCCGAGGCCTCCATCGTGCCGAACATACGGCCTGCCGAGAAGCGGCCGGTGCCGCCGACCATGTCGAGCTGGTCGACGAGCAGCACGTCGGCGCCCCTGCTCTTGAGCGTGACGGCGCTCAGCAGGCCGGCGGGGCCGGAACCGATCACCAGAACCTGGCAGGAGACGGTCTGGTCCTCGGCTGCCTCCTTTGCGGGCGCCGCCATGGACGCCGGGTCGACCCCCGCCTGCTCGAGGGCGTCCTCGACGGCGTTGATGACGGCGAAGCTCGAGAGAGTGGCGCCGGCGACGACGTCGACATCCGTGCTCTGGGCTGCAACGATGCGGGCGGGAAGGATTTGCTCGACCTCGTGAATGATGTGGTCCGTCTCACTGTTGCCCACGATCTGAACGTCTTCGATGACGGGGCCTTCGGCCAGAACGACCTTCACGTACACCGTGCCGCTGTTGCCCTGGGCGCTGCCGATGTAGGCGCCAGCCTTGAACTCGACCGCGGGTGCCGCGGCGTCTCCGCTCTCGGCGGCAAAGCCCTGCGACGTGGCGCACCCTGCGGCGGCAATCCCGGCGGCGCCCAGCATCGCGCCCTCGACGAACCCTCTGCGTGTGATTTCCATTTTCGTTCTCCTTTCGAGCTTGGCAGTCTCTTGTCTCGGCGGGCCGAACGTTGGGCCCGTGCGTGACCCAAACGTATGAGACAAGGCCCCGTGCCTCAAGCCCAAACGGGCGGCGCTGTTCCCCAATCAGGGCCTCCAGTTTGGGCTTGACGCCTCTGACCTCGGAAAACGGAATGAACGATGCGTGCCGTCTGCTAGAAAGAGACACGAGACCGAAAGGGGAGCGGTCTCAGAAGATTACCCGCGCGGCTCCCATGACTCGATTGCCTCGACGAGTTCCTGTTTGTTCGAGACGCCTGCCTTGGCGTAGATTTTGGCCAGGGAGAACTTCACGGCGTCGCGTGAATAGCCGAGTCGGGTCCCGATTGCCTCTCCGCTGAACCCATGCACTGTGTCGATGAGGACAGCGGTCTCGCGCTCGTCCAGCGCCAGGTCGTGCACCATTGCGACGACGCGCCTGTCGAAGTCTGTGAGCTTGGCGGTGACCTCGTCGTCCGCGGAGAGGTTGGTGACGGCTGCGGCGCTCTTCTCTGGGCCGCCGGCGCGTTCGCCGTCCTTGCTGCGGCATGCGATTCCGATCAGCGCCACACACAGGGCGAGGATGATGGCGATGGCAACGTTTGCCCGGGTGAACACAAGCTCGGACGCGGCGATTGACTCTTCCAACAGTTTGGCGAAGGGGGCGCCGAAGTAAAACGAGCTGACGGCGAGCACCAAGCAGAGCAGCGGCCTCCCCACGGACGGGTTTCGCCTGACAAGATGCATCGTCCAGACCCACGAGTACACTTCAAACAGGTCGCGTCCCACCCTGACCGTGGCGATGCCGATTCGTGTCCCCACGGCGTCGCTGCTCAGGGGCATGAGCAGGAGACCTGCCAGGCATAGCGCGAGGGGGATGTAGAGGCATTCGAGTCGCTGCGAGAGTCCCGGGTACAGGAAGAACGCCGCGTACACGGCGAGGTCGGCCAACAGGAGCAGGATGCCGATGATGCTTTTCTCCGCCCCGCCCAGCGAGACGCCGCCTACAGATGGGATTGAGATGTAGAAGCCCGCTACGGCGTTGACGAACAGGCACGCGAGCACAAATGTCGCCAATCGGCCGCTGAGGGTGCCTCCGGTGGGGTGATTTCCAACGGTGCGCGCGGTGACGGATGCGGGTTCGTCTGCGGCGGACGGTTTCAGACAATACAGTGCGAATGCGGGGACCAGAATGCCTGCGACCCGAAACGCCAGAAGAAGGTAAGCGTTCGACGTTGCCGAAAGCGTGGACAATATGGCGCCCATGGCGTTTGTGCCTGCGAAGCCGAGCAACATGAGCTCGGGACCTCGGGGCATCCGGATCATCAGGGCGGCATAAAGGTAGACGGTCAGAGCCTCGCTCACACCCGCCATAACCAGACCGAGAATCTGAAACCCGAAGCTTGTGACGCCGGCGATGTCGCCTGAGAAGAAGACGGCGCAGTAGACGACGAGTGTTACGGCGGCGAGAGGGAACAACCTCCGCGCGCGGTCCTCGTGGCATTCGCCCGATTTGCCGTCCCAGAAGAACAAGAGGGCGAGTGCCACGAAAACGGCCGCTTTGACCAGTTTGGTGGCGGCGAGCAGTGCGAAGGAGTCGAATATGAGCGTGGTCGATTCGTAAATCGCCCCGGTCCTCGCCAGGGCGAACCCTGCGATGAGTATGGCTGTCAGCACGCCGCGAGAGCAGAGCGGGCTCCCTTTGTGCGTCAACGCATCTTGTCGCAGTGGCATGGACATGGCCCCCCAACGGTTTGCCCTGCGGTGGCGCGGTACCCGCCGTTCTGACATTGCTGCGTGCCAGCTGCGAACGCCACTTGCCTGTCGGTAAAAGTCAATCGATTTTACTCGATGGGGGAATCAACTGACTGTAGAAATGCTCCGTGGGAATCCGTGGCGTGGGTGGGCTTGACTCGTTGTTTGCTCGGCGGTCCTTGTCTTCTCGGAGATGTCCGCCTACTTGTTCGCCTTCTTCTCGGCCGCCTGTCTCATCGCGGCTTGATACCGCTCGCTGTGGAGCTGCCAGGAGTTCGAGATGACCTGAAAGCCTGCGGGCGACAGCTTGGCGAGCGTAAGGTCCCGGACCTCGCCTGCATGCACGAGGCCTTCCGGGGTGGCATCAATCGCCACGAGCGCGCAATGGATCCTCTTGAAGGGGAGCGAATGGGCAAGCTCGACGAACGCGTCGATTTCCTTCGGCGCGATGGGTTCGGACGATTCGAGAATGCGACATGCGACGGCGGCGTTCGTCTGGTCGCTAATCGCCAAGACCCCATAGGGGCGGACGCTGTCGCCATCGGGCGAGAACCAGTATGTCACCTCGTCGAACTCGAAGGGGAAGCTCCCGTCCCTTCCAGCGTCCCAGACCCATTCGCGCAACATCTCTGCTTTCGTCTGGTATGCGTACAAACCGGACTCGTCTGAGGCGACTCCTTCATTGTCCGTGCGTCCCGCGCGGGTACGGATGTCCACCGCGTCCGCGCAGTCTGCCAGGCGATAGCGTACGGCGGTCTTCCTCTCGGCGTTCTCGAACCAACATGCGCGGACGGAAGAAGCCAAGTCCATGCCTTTGAGCTCGTTGAACAGCCGTTTGAACTCGAGCGGCTTCACGTTGAGCTTCTCGCAGAGCTCGCCCTGGGTGAACCCGGTGAACGGGTTGGGCGCATCTGCGAGGAGAAGAGCGAGGTCGCGCGCCGTGGGCGCATCTTCCGCCGTCTCGGGGGCAACCGTTATCTGGGTGGCCTCCGGGGTCGAGAGCGGCATGTCCTCCGATTTGCCGATGTACCGGAGGGGAATCCCGCCGCGGCTTCCGTAGCGCGCGACGAGCTCGTCAACCGTGGATGCGGGTTCGATGAGCGCCGCCTTGTGCCCGATGGCGCGAATCTTGAGGCGGTTCGTGTTGAGCGCCAGTGATCCGTCTATGCCTGCCTCGGTCAATGCCTTACCAAGACCGTCGCGGGATGCGCTTATCAGTATGAACGCGTACCTGGAACGCAGCGTGCCTCGCTGGGGGTCGAGCGCCGCGGCGAGCGCCTTGGAGAACGAGGGGTCTGCGGAGCCGAGGGCCGGGAAGTCGTCGAGGTAGAGCACGGGTCGCTTGCCGGTCGCATCGGCTATGGCGTCCACCAGCGAGAAGAACTGCTCCCACGAGGGTGACTCGTCTGGGTTTGCGGGCGCCGCCGCGGCTGCAGCTGAGACTTGGCGGAGCGTCTCTTTTGCCGCGTCGATGGCGGAGGAGAGGTTCGAGAGGGCGTCCTTGGGCGAAGGGGAGGGGTGGACCACCGCAACAGCACCCTTTCCCTTGAGGAACTCCTGGCAGAGCGCGGTTTTCCCCACACCGTGGCGACCTTCCACGATTTCGAT
>CAYMHQ010000075.1:0-11459 GCA_964390275.1 uncultured Coriobacteriaceae bacterium | reverse complement strand
AGAGCCGCGCGAAGAACGCGAGGTTCTCGTAGGCCGAGAGGTCACCGTACACCATCGGCTTGTGCGAGATGAGGCCGATGCGCGAGCGCAGCGCCTCGGGGTTCTCGAGGGCGTCCTCCCCCATGATCGAAAGGGACCCGCCCGTGGGGCGCGACAGCGTGGAGAGGATGCGCAGGAGCGTGGTCTTTCCCGCGCCGTTCGGCCCGAAGATCGAGAGGAACGACCCGCGGGGCAGGCTGAGGGAGACCCCGTCGAGCGCGCGGCGGCTCCCGAACACCTTGGAGAGTCCCTTGGCCGCCACCGCGGCGTCGGCGGACCCGGGCCGGGCGGACCGTTCGGTGGACGCCGTCATCGGGCCCCAGCCCCCTTGCCGGCCCCGTCGCCGTCAGACCCGCCCGCAGACGCGCCGCCGGAGACGGCGTCCGCGGGGAGCCTCAGGGCCGCCGACCCGCGCCTGGGGATCGTGGCGAGCACGATGCCGAGCACCATCACGCCGAAGCCGACCCACACGAGCGAGATGAGCGGGTTGATGCGCACGGACACGTACACCGAGTCGCCCGTGTACCCCGTGTGGGCCACGAACAGGTCCTCGAACGGCGTCGAGAACGTCTCGGCGGTCACGCGGGTCTGGCCGTAGCCGGTCTTGGCCGTCCACTCGAGCCCGACCGTCACGCGCCCGAGCTCGGCGCCGTCGCGGCTCACCACGAGGTCGACCTCGCTGCAGCGGTTCTTGTCGTCGTCGAGGTAGTAATCGCTGCCGACGTACTCGACCGTGTAGGACCCAATCTGGGCGGTCTGACCCTCCTCGCTGAAGAGATACTCGCGCTCCATGACATACATCGAGGACCCGATGAGGCCCACGAGCACGATGCCGAGGCCGAGGTGCGTGAGATAGCCGCCGGCTTGCGCGGGGGACTTGGCGAAGAGGCGCACCAGGGCGTTCGGCAGATTCTCGCCCTTGTTCCTCATGCGGGCGCGCACGCCGCGCACCACGAGATAGGCGGAGTTCGCCATGAGGAGCGACGCGACGAGCATGCCCACGATCGCGAGGCCGTTGTAGTACCACGCGGGGCCCATGGCGCTGATCTCGGCCGCCGCCGTGGTGTCGGTCTGGGTGACGTTGGCCTCGTAGATGGGGAACAGGTTGCAGATGCAGTGCCCCGCGAGCAGAACGAACAGCACGAGGGCGATGACAGCGGGCACGCGGACGTTCCTCCAGAACTCGGCGCCGTCGGTCTTCTTCCACGAGAGGAACGGGCACACCGCGGCAAGGGCGCAGAACGCGATGCCGAGCGGGCGCGCGATGGTCTCGTACGCGCCCGAGCCCACGGTCATCCCGCCGCCGGGCAGCCACGAGGGCAGGCCGCTCGCGATGGTCAGGTACGCGAGCAGGATGCCCGAGAACACCATCACGATGTTCGTGAAGTAGTACGACCCGTTCTTGGAGGCAAGCGAGACGATGTCGTCGTCGGTGATGAACGCCTTGCGACGAGCGGCCCACAGCAGGCCGAGGCGCACGAGGGCGATGATCATGATGAAGAGGAACAGCGCGATCGAGACGGTGTCGCTCGAGAACGCGTGGACCGACTCGATGAGGCCCGAGCGCGTGATGAACGTGCCGAGGATGACGAAGACGAACGTGAGCGTCGCGGTGAAGAGCGCCCAGCCCTTCATCATGTCGCGCTTGCGGTAGACCGTAAAGCTGTGGAGCATCGCGACGGCCGCAAGCCACGAGAGAAGGCTCGCGTTCTCGACCGGGTCCCATCCCCAGTACCCGCCCCAGCCCAGGACGACGTACGCCCACACGGCGCCGAGTCCGATGCCCATCGAGAGGAAGGCGAACGAGAACAGGGCGATCCGGTTGCAGAAGTCGACCCAGAGCTTCGAGGGGTCGTTGCAGGCGAGGGAGGCGACGGCGTACGCGAACGGCACGGTCATGCCCGCGTACCCGATGAACAGGGTCGGCGGGTGGATGGCCATCGCCCAGTGCTGGAGCAGGACGTTCATGCCCCACGAGACCGCGGTGCCCGTGAGCGAGCCGTCCTCAGCGATGAGCGAGGAATCGGTGAGGACGAAGGGGTTGTTGTCAGAGGAGAAGATCATCACGGCGGCGAACAGGAAGAGCTCGCCCATCATGACCGCGAGCGCGATCGACGTGAGGCCCGAGTCGTCGTCGCGGTGCTTGCGCGAGACCCACAGGGCGAACAGGGCGATGAGCAGCCCCCAGGTGAGGAGCGAGCCCGAGCGGCCCGCCCACAGGCCCGAGAGCTGGTAGAACCAGAAGAGCGACCCGGTGTCCTCGGGATAGTACTGGGCGACGTACTGGATCGCGAAGTTCTGCGTGAAGAACCCCTCGACGATCACCGCGCAGCACACCGCGATCGCCGCGGCCGCGACGATGACGAGGACGTGCCCGCCCTTGCGGACCCTGTCCGAGCGAAGGAGGAACTCCCCGCTCATCTTCTTGCCGGCCTTCGTCGCCTTGACCGACAGCATGTAGCTGCCCACGAACGCCATGGCGGCGGCGATCGACGCGAGGAAGCAGGCCCACAGCATCGCCTGCCCAAAGTAGCCCAGCGCGTACGAGATCATCGGGTTCCCCTTTCGATTCCCCAACCCGTGAGGTGCGAGTGTTTACAGAGCGGAGTCGAGCGCGACGTCGGTGGCGGCGAACGTCTTGCCGTCCTCCTGGAGGGCGCCCGTGACGACGACCGCCGAGCCGTCCTCCATCCCCTCGGGGAGCGCGCCGGAATAGGTCACGTCGAGCGAGGAGCCCTGCGAGTTCACGGTGAAGCGCACGTCCGCGTCGACGTCGGCGATCGTCCCCGCCGTCACGTAGCCCGCGAGCTTGATCTCCGCGCCCACGTAGGAGCTCGCGTTGTTGAGCACCATCGCGACGGTCGCGGCGCCCTCGGCGCTCTCGTACTTGGAGGGGCACTTCGTGACGAGCTCCGTGCAGGCGAGCGCGCCGTCGGTGACGGTGCCGGTGCAGATGGCGGTCACGCCGTTGCCGAACGTCGCGGGCATGGTGCCCGTGTACGTCACGTCGAGGACGGCGCCCTGGCCGTCGTCGTCGGTGATCTGGAACCGCATGGACGAACCCTCGTTGGTGTAGGAGTCCTGGACCACGGCGCCCGAAACCTGGACCTTCTTGCCCTCGTAGTCCCCCGAGGTTGCCTGCGCCACCGATATCGACGTCGCGACGCCGCCCGAGCCGAACGCCACGAACAGCAGCGCCGCCACGATGACGATGATCAGTCCGGAAACCACGAGCCGTTTCTTTGCCGCCTTGTTCACTGAACCCTCCTTGACCGGAACCGTACCCGCCAGCCCACCCGGGGCGGTCGATGGTACCGAAACATCGAAAGTATATTGTCGCCGTTCCTTCGCCCGAGAGCCAATTGCGTTTTCGAAAGATTAGCCACAGACTCTCGCCCTACCTGAACGCCCGTTCAGGTTTATCGAGGCGTGGTCGGCCTGATCGACGCCTGCTCGAACGCGAGCGCCCGCTCGAGACCGCCGGCGAACCTCACCACGGCGCGCCCCCACTCGTCGACCCTGACGAACGTCCCGCAGCCCATCGGGGACCCGTCGGGAGCAAGCACGTCGACCGTCTCCCCGCGGTACGAGAGCGCCGCCAGGTACCCGTCGAGAACGGGCAGCAGCGGTCCCGACCCGGCGGGAAGGCTCGCCAGCGCGTCCTCCCAGAACCGGACCGCCGAGGCGACGCCCGCGCTCACATGCTCGGCGAACCACTCGAATCCCGGGCGCGCATCGCCCAGGCAGTCCGCCACGCATGCGTACGGAAGCGAGCTCGGGCCGTCGAACGCCCCCGCGGACTCCCGCGGGCGCGGCGCGAGGTTCAGCCCGATGCCGCACACAGCGTAGCTCCCGTGCGCGCTCGAGCCCGCCTCGACGAGGAGGCCGCACAGCTTGCCGCCGTTCAGAACCAGGTCGTTCGGCCATTTGAGCATGGCGTCGCGGACCCCCGCCTCGCGGCGCAGGACGTCGAGCACCCCGTAGGCGCACACCGCGGGCAGGCCCACGAAGGCCGACATGGGAACGCGCGGGCGCAGGACCACCGAGAGGAAGAGGTTGCCGGAGACCGTCGCCCACGACCGCCCCCTGCTCCCGCGCCCCGCGGTCTGTCGACGTGCGGCGACGGCGGTCCCTGAGGGCGCCCCGTCCATAGCGAGCAGCTTCGCGTCGTCGTTGGTCGACCCTGTCTCGTCCACCACGCGAAGGCGCGGCATCTCTTCGCACTCTGTCACAGCAACCTCCCCAGACGACCGACGACGCGGCCGAGGCATTCGTCCATAACTCGGACCTCGACACCTATGGACGCGCAGAACGACCCGACGTCCCCCACGAGGTCGCCGAGCGGAACCAGGACGAACGCGCGTTCGCCGATTCGAGGATGGGGCAGCGTGAGCCGCCGTCCAATATGGGTTTCCCCCTCCATCCACAGAAGGTCGATATCAATCGGCCGGGGACCGTTCTCGATTGTCCGCACCCGTCCCATGGCCGACTCGATGGCGAGGCCGGCCTCGAGGAGGGCGATCGGGTGCAGCCCGGTCACAACCTCGACGACGGCGTTCGCGAAGGGCGGCTGGGAAGTGCGGTACGCGGCCTCGGTCTCGTACACCCCGCTCGCGGCCGTGACCTCCGTCAGGGGAAGTTCGCCGAGGGAGCGGCAGGCGGCCCGCAGGGCGCCGACGCGGTCGCCGAGGTTGGACCCCAGGGCGATCAGGGCGCGTCTGCGCGGGGCGGCGCCCGAGCAGGCCTCGGCCGCGCGCAGCGCATCGGCGGTCATCGCGACGTTGTGCGTCCGCACGACCCGCGCGCCCCGCGCGACGGCCGCGAGCGCCACCCCCACCGAGGCCGCGTCGCGCCCAGCCGCCGGGTTCGCGCCCGACACAGCGCCCACGAAGCGCTTCCTCGAGACGGCGCACATCAGGGGATATCCCAGCCCGGCCAAAAGTCCCGTCGCCTCCTGCACCGCGACGTCCTGACCCGCGGTCGTCCCAAAGCCGGGACCGGGGTCGATGCAGATGCGCTCGCGTACGACGCCCAGGCCTTCCAGCCTCTCCGCGCTCTCGAGGAGGGACTCCCCAACCTCTCGCGCGAACGCGGCGCCTGCGAGGTGCCCCGGGCGCGAGTGCATGACGACGCACCCGCATCCGCATCCCGCGGCCACCTCGCGCATGCCGGGGTCCGAGAACCCCGAGACGTCGTTGACAATCGACGCACCCGCCTCGAGCGCAGCCGCGGCCACCGCGGCGTGGCGTGTGTCGACGGAGACGAGCGCCCCCTCCCCCGCGAGTGCGCGAACCACGGGCAGCACGCGGCGCATCTCCTCGGCGGGGGGCACCGGCTCGAACCCCGGCCGCGTGGACTCCCCGCCCACATCGAGGATGTCCGCCCCGTCATCGAGCAGCCTCATCCCCCACGAGACGGCGCTCTCGGCTGTGTCGTGCAGGCCTCCGTCGCTGAAGGAGTCCGGCGTGACGTTCACGATGCCCATGACCCGCGCACGGGACAGATCGAGCTCCCCCGCCCCGCAGGCCCACCGCGATGCGACCGCCTTCGGCCCCTTGCCCACGTCCGACATGTGACCGCCTACCTACCCTCGCGAATCATCGCGAAGACCCTGTCCTGCAGTGCCGCGTCCCCCTCGAACGTCCCCCGGACGGCGCTCGTCATCGTCTTGGACCCCGGCTTCGAGACGCCACGCATCGACATGCACATGTGCTCGGCCTCGACGACCACCATGACGCCGCGCGGCGACACCCCCTCCCAGACCGCGTCGGCGACTTGGGACGTGAGCCGCTCCTGAAGCTGAAGCCTGCGGGCGAACACCTCGACGCACCGCGCGAGCTTGCTGATACCGCACACCCTTCCCGAGGGCCCGGGCACATATGCGACATGCGCGACGCCGAAGAACGGCAGCAGATGGTGCTCGCAGAGCGAGTAGAAGGGGATGTCCTTCACGAGCACGACGTCGCCGTCCGACCGCGACCCCGAGTCGAACGACACCTCGAACAGGGACGCCGGGTCCTTGCCGATGCCAGCACAGACTTCCTCCCATGCGCGGGCGACGCGCGACGGCGTGTCGACGAGCCCCTCGCGCGCAACGTCCTCCCCCACCCCTTCGAGAATGAGGCGGACCCCCTGCTCGATCTTTTCGCGGTCCATCAACGAAATCATCACCCCAAGAGCCTCTTCGGCGCCGGAGCGCCCGTCATCCAAGTTACCGTACCCGTGAGATTGTATGCGGACCCGGCCCGCCGGACGGGGCGCCGGCGCGACCGCGACGTTTTATCCATGCGCGACACATGAGCCGCCGCGCGCCGGCTCGTTCGGGAATATAATCCCTCGCCGTACCGCGAACGTACCATGAACGCGCGAAATTGGCACGCGGAGAGCGCGACAAGAACACGCTACGAGAAAGGACGCATCTATGCCCACAAGCACACAGGGGGCCTGCGGCGGCGCAGAGCCCCTCCGCATGGTCAGCTGGAACGTCAACGGTCTCCGCGCCGTCATGGGCAAGGGCTTCCTCGAGACGTTCGCCGCGCTCGACGCCGACATTTTCGCCCTCCAGGAGACCAAGCTGCAGGACCCCGACCGCGAGAAGCTCCATCTCGACCTGCCCGGCTACCATCAGTACTGGAACTACGCCGAGAAGAAGGGCTACTCGGGCACCGCGGTCTTCAGCCGGGAGGAGCCGCGAAGCGTCCGCTACGGCATCGAGGGCAGCCCCGACAACGAGGGCCGCGTCTGCGCGCTCGAGTTCGACCGCTTCTGGTTCGTGAACGTCTACACGCCGAACGCCCAGGACGGCCTCGCCCGCATCGACTTCCGCATGGCGTGGGACGAGGCCTACCGCTCCTTCCTCTGCGACCTCGCCTCGACGAAGCCCGTGGTCACCTGCGGCGACTACAACGTGGCCCACAACGAGATCGACCTCGCGAACCCCGGACCCAACCGCGGCAAGGCGGGCTTCTCGGACGAGGAGCGGTCGTCGTTCACCGCGCTCCTCGCCGCCGGCTTCACCGACACCTTCCGCTACCTTCACCCCGACGACAAAGGCGCCTACAGCTGGTGGAGCTACCGATTCAAGGCGAGGGAGCGCAACGCGGGCTGGCGCATCGACTACTTCCTCGTGAGTGAGGAGATCGCCCCGCGCGTCGTGAGCGCCGGCATCCGCTCCGACGTCTACGGGAGCGACCACTGTCCCGTCTCCCTCGAGATCTCCCTGTAGCGGAACCCTCCCCGCACCAGACGGGCGGGCCCATCCGAACGTCGACCGTGCCCGCCCGATGCGTGCCTACCTGATGACCTCGACCTCGTGCGACGAGTCCGCCCCCTCGGCGAGCACGGCGTCCATCCCCGGGAACTCCCCATGTGCGACGAGGCTCAGACGATCCCCGTTGCGCACGAGGGTGTACCCGGCGATTCCCGTCGTCTTTCTGTACGCGGGGCACATGCCACCGTCGATGACGAGCCGCCTGCCGCCCCCGCGCACGGGAAGCTCTCCCTTCGGCAGCTTGACCGGCGTATGGCCGTTGACGATGATGCCCTTCTCCCCGTCGATCCCGAACTCGGCGAGTATCGCCTCGCACGGCGCCGGGTCGCCCTTCGTGAGCGCGTAGTACGGGTCCTGGGGCTCCACCCAGGTCGACTTGTCCTCGATGTACGTCCGCTCGAACGTCTTGACGACGCGGCCCGCGAACGTCGACTGCCAGCCGCACCACAGGTAGCCCATCCAGTCGAGCGCCCACTGGTCCCGCTCGCCCCAGGCCCTGCGGCACAGACCGTCGACCCAGTCGAGCAGCGCCTTCCCCTTAAGCGAAACTCCTCCGCAGTCGACCGCGGCGAACGAGCCGTCCGCCTCGAGAGGGACGCAGCCGTGGAAGAGCAGGAAGTCGCCTGCGACCTTGTAGACCGACCCGTTGTCGAACAGCCATCCCACCTGACGCTGCAGCCGCTCGCTGCCCCTGAAGGCGTCGACAAGGGCCGTCATGACCTCGGCCTCCCCGGCGCTCAGCGCGTAGGGGTCGCCCGGGTCGAACGTAGGGAAGTCGGCGGTCTTGAGCGGATGGCGCGTCCCCCCGAGGTCGACGGACGCCTCTCCCTCGCGCCCGAGGTCGATCCTCCCCCACAGGAGCCTGTCCTCCATATGCCACTCAGGATGACGCAAGATCGCCTGTCCCTCGCATTTGAACAACAGCGCCGAAATCGCCTTCATGAGCGGCGACATCCCGTCATCGGCGCCGTACGTGCGAACCGCGAACTCGCGCAGGGGGTTCAGGTCGATTCCGTACCCAATCTCGAACTGGTCGGTGTTCCCGTACTTGATGTTGTTGCGGAGGCACGTCGAGATGCAGACCGGGTCGCCTGCCGCCGCGCCCATCCAGCAGACGTCGTGGTTCCCCCACTGCACGTCGACGCTCGGGCACGACATAAGCGCGTCCATGACGTCGTCGCCGTGGCCGCCCCTGTCCCATATGTCGCCCAGGAGATGGAACCGCCCCGTGCAGTGCGCCCGGACCTTCGCCGCAAGGTCAAAGAGGTCCGCAGATCCCCCAAACGCGCCGGAAATCGCGCCCTCAAAGCACTCGGGATAGTACAGCGCGGCGCAGACGGCGTTCACCACGGTGGCGTCGAACGCCCCCTCCGCGTCGTCCACACCCTCAATCACGCCCTCGACAAGGGCCCGCACCTCCCCCGAGGCGGACCGCACGAGATGCCGGAACGCGTCGCAGTCCCCGTGAATGTCGCTCATGAACTGCTCCGCGTCAGACGTCCTCCCCGCAAGCCAGGAATCGACCGCCCGGAGACCGTCCCTCACGCGACCCGGCCCCGCAACCTCCACCAACCGGCCTCCAGACAGTCCTTCCGCGCGAAGACCCTCGTTCGACGTGCACATGGCCCCTCCTAGCATAGTCGTCTATCTGCCCGACCGGTTCTCGGGAACGTCCGTCGCAAGAGCGCACCCTTCGAGGTCGCGGATGTCAACGGGCAGTCCGTACTCGTTGAGCTCGCGACCCTCCTCACGCGCCTCGCGGGCAATGACCGCCTTCATCGATGCGATGGCGCACTCGAGCATCGAGTCGTCAGGATCGTGAGTCGTGATGAGCTGCATCGCCATACCGGGAGCCAGCACGATCTTCACAAGCGGGTTATCGGGATGCCTGCCGGCCCAGCGGACCGTGATCTCGTACGAAAGCCCTGCAACCAGCGGAATCAGCACGATGCGAGAGAGAACAACAATCCCAAAACGACCCAGTCCACCGTCAAAGCCGAACGCCTCCGCGACCAGGTCGGTCGGGAACAGCGTGAACACGATGATCGACACGATGAGCGTCATGATGATGAACGCGGTGCCGCAGCGGACATGTTGACGGGAGAACTGACGGCAGTTCTCGGGCGTCAGCGGCAGCCCGTGCTCGACGCAGTGGATCGTCTTGTGCTCGGCACCGTGGTACCCGAACATGCGCTTGATATCTGGCATGAAGCCTATCAGCCACATGTACAGCACAAAAATGCCGGCACGTAGGAACCCGTCGACGAGGTTCCAGGCGAACATGTTCTCACGCTGATAGTCGCCGATGATCAGATTGGTAACCGCGGCCGGCGCGAGGACGAAAAGCAGCACGCCCAAAACAACGCCGACGATCATCGAGACCATCATCCAGCCAGAAAGCCCCTTTTCGCCAGCCTCCTTTGAGGCGAGTTCACGCTGCCGCATCGCCTCCTCGCTGACAGCGCCCCCCTCGCCCTCGACAGCCTGCGCATCGTCCGATTGAACGTCGCCGTCGTACATCTCAGAAGCGGCCGATTCCGAAGACCCGCCAAGAGAAACGCACCGTTCGGGCCCCTTTTCGGCGTTGTCGTCATCATCCTCATCAAAATCGTACGCATAGGCGGCAGTGATGCCCATAGCCTTGAACTGAAGGACGAGCGACTCGACGAGCGAGACGCACCCGCGGACAAGAGGCCAGCGTCGCCAAGCCTGCTTTTTACCATATCCCGGAACGTCATGCTCCTCGACATAAATCCCACCCGAAGGTTCGCGAACCGCGACCGCCCAGCTATACCGCCCACGCATCATGACACCCTCAAGCATGGCGGCACCGCCGATATGCGTCTGAACAATCTCCGGCGAGTTTGCGATATCAAGCTCATTTGGCATAGAAAGCCCCCAAAATAGGTTCGAGGTTAAATACCCAGCGTCAGAATTCTGATGGAGCAAGACTTTAGATACCCGTTAACAAAAGAGGTCCACTCGTCTTGGGAAACGCTACCAGAAGTGTAAAGCGAATAGGCGACAGAGTAAGCAGCCTGAGCGGCATTATAGCTTGCCGAACCAGGCGCAAAAACGGCGTCCTTCAATGCAGCGTAATAGGGATTGTTCGTGTCAGCCCAGGTACCATGCGCGGAATCCCAATATGACCCCAAAAGCGAGACGATATAGTCAAAATATGAGGAATTGCCCACCTCAACATTGCCGTCAGCAGGTAAGGTAGGCGCAACGGGTTCGGAGGAACCAGAACCGGAAAGAGAAAGACGCAGCTTGTTAACGGCGGCAGCTTCCTGAACCGCCAGACGCGCATCCTCCTCATCCATACCAAGCTGCTGAGAGATAGTTGCGAAATCAGACGTCCCAAAGACACTCTGGGCATAGCTCGAGACATCAGATTCAGAAACTGAAATATTCTTCTCTTCGACCACCATCGCAAGGATCTCATTGCGCACGCAGGCAATCACGTCCTCGCTTGACGGCACATCATACGTGCCGTCGCCATTGGCATAATCGCTCAGGCGAGAAGAAGAACGAATGACATCCCGTGCGGAAACCTCGTACAGCGTTCCGTTATACCGATAGGTTGCAACAACCTGATCCAGATTACGCTCCGACAAAGGAGAAGAAACGGCATCGGGAAGCTTGAAGGAGCCGTTCAAAAAAAAGAAACAAAGAAGAAACCCTGCAACAATGCAAACGACACCAACAACAATTACAAGAAACGGCCGAACTGAACCCTCATGTTTCGATGCCGAAGGAGAGCCGCTTACGCCAGAAGCATCCTGGACATTGCCTCCATAAGACCCGCTATACCGAGAGTAACTGTCAAAAGAGGTACGAGGACGAGCGGTCCGAGAAAAGGAAACCTTATCATAGCCGGCAGAATTGGAATTCGCAAAGGACTCGTAAGAAGAAGACCTCGCCTCATACCCAGAGCGAGAATCATAGAACTGGCCGTTTCTTTGGCTCATAAAATGCTCCCTGCTATTCGGCACATAAACAACCGCAGGTAATTATGAAACAAGAAGAGTCATGAAACGGCAGGTCAATTGTAAGACCATGATTAAATTCGATTACACAGGCTAACTGTGACCGAACCCAGAATCTGTTGACAAAAAAGGACAGGACGCACACGCGGCCCACCCCCTTT
>CAYMHQ010000074.1:0-11530 GCA_964390275.1 uncultured Coriobacteriaceae bacterium | reverse complement strand
GGCCGATCCGACCCGGTCGGGCGGGGCTATATGGGGAAGGCGCCTTTGAGTCAGGGATTCGGGGCGGACGGACGAAAGGAGAGGTTTGTTATGGCTGATTCGGCAATCGAAAAGCCAGAGCGCGCTTCCTGGTCGAGCAAGTGGGCGTTCATCCTGGCTGCGGCGGCTTCGGCCGTCGGCCTGGGCAACATGTGGCGCTTCCCGTACCTCGCCGCGAAGTACGGTGGCGGCATGTTCCTGCTCACCTACCTCGTGCTCGCGTTCACCCTCGGCATCTCGCTCCTGCTGCTCGAGACCGCGCTCGGCCGCAAGACGGGTCAGTCGTGCATCGGCGCCTTCAAGTACTTCAAGGGCAAGTGGGGCTTCGTCGGCGTCCTGGCCGCCATTGTCCCGTTCATCATCACGCCGTACTACTGCATCATCGGCGGCTGGGTGACCAAGTACACCGTGGGCTACATCGTCAACGGTCCCGACGCGCTCGCGGCTGACGGGTTCTTCTCGAGCTTCATCACGAGCAACGTCGAGAGCTACATCTGGATGCTCATCTTCATGGCGATCGTGTTCGTCATCGTGTCGCTCGGCGTCAAGGGCGGCATCGAGAAGGCCAACCTCATCATGATGCCCGCGCTCATCGTCATGGCGCTCGGCGTGGCGATCTTCACGCTCTGCCAGCCCGGCGCGATCGACGGCGCCCTGTACTACCTGATCCCCGACTTCAGCAAGTTCTCGCCCGAGCTGGTCATCAGCGCGCTGGGGCAGATGTTCTACAGCCTGTCGCTTGCCATGGGCATCATGATCACCTACGGCAGCTACCTCGACAAGAAGGAGTGCCTCACCTCGAGCGTCACCCGCGTCGCGGGCTTCGACTTCGGCGTGTCGTTCCTCGCCGGCCTCATGATCGTCCCCGCGGCGTTCGTGACCCTCGGCTCGGGTGACGCCGTCGCCAGCCACGCCGGCCCCTCGCTCATGTTCGTCATCCTGCCCCAGATCTTCGACGAGATGGGCGGCGTCGCGAGCGTCATCGGCTTCGTGTTCTTCCTGCTCGTTCTGTTTGCGGCTCTGACCAGCGCAATCTCGCTCACCGAGACCTGCGTGTCCATCGTGCAGGACGGCGCCAAGTGGTCGCGCCGCAAGTCGATGGCCATCGTGTACGGCGTGATCGTCGTCGCGGGCCTGTTCGTGAACGCCGGCTACAACGTCCTCATCGGCGTGGAGCCCCTTGGCCCCGGGACCCAGATCCTCGACTTCTTCGACTTCATCTCCAACTCGGTCCTCATGCCCATCGTCGCGCTGCTCACCTGCGTGTTCGTTGGCTGGGTCATCAAGCCGCAGGTCATCATCGACGAGGTCGCGCAGTCTTCGAAGTTCACCGCGCGCACGGCTTGGGCCATCATGATCAAGTACATCGCGCCGGTCCTGGTGTTCGTCATCCTGGTCGCCTACGTGGCCGCCCAGTTCGGTCTGTTCGTGATGTAGCCGAGGCGACGCGCCGCCGTCCGAGCGCGTGCCAAGCGCGCGACTGCGGAGTCTAGCTGCGGAGGTACGCTAGCGTTAACCAGACGCGAGGTCTTGCCGGGAACGGCGGGGCCTCGCGTTTTTGGTGCGCGAGGGGAGGGCGCGGGCGTCGGTCGGGGGCGCGGAGGGCGCCGCGCGGAGCCACGGAGGCGGAAATGCATAAAACGCGGGGCGAAATGCATACGATTTACACCGGCATATCAAAGATGAAAAATCGGCTCACAGTCTTTTCGGATTTTTGACCATTTTAGGGGGTATGTGAGTTGCGATTTTGATATACGTTGCCCATACGAGCCCATTTGGGTACATCGGGAGGCCCATAAGGGCTTTCGGGGTGCTGTCCAAAGCATGAACCTTTGAAGGTACAGGTTATCTACCTGCGACGATGTGACCGGATGACCTCTGAGCCAGGGGGGCGGTCTATTCATTCCCGCGGTCATATCAAATGTTTAACTCACATACCCCACTTTATGGTCAAAAATCCGAAAAGACCCGAAACGGCCGCGCTCTCTCGCCGCGTCCTCGCCCTCCGCCCGTCTGCCGTTGACCGTCCCACATCCGACACTCGCTCCCAGATGAGCGTATTTTGCCTGCAGATGTTCCTATACTGTGGGATAATGCACACTCTGTGCGGAATGGGGAAGCAATTCATAAATGTCGACTATCATGGGAACCAGAGAGCCGTCTGGAACGACGGTGTCGGGGGAGCGCGACGGAGGTAGTTTGCTGATGAGCGACAACGGGATGGAAGAGGTCGAGACGATGGCTTTCGAGGAGGAGGTCCGCGAGGCGTCCGCCTGTGCGCCGGCCGCCTCCGACCCCGACGCCAAGGTCGACCGGCGCATCCTCAAGACGCGCGCGGCGATCCAGACGGCGTTTCGCAGGCTGGTCACCGAGCAGGGCCTCAACAAGGTCACGGTGAGCTCGCTCGCGCGTGAGGCGAACATCGACCGCAAGACGTTCTACCTCCACTACGAGTCGATCGACGACCTGCTCGACAACGAGGTCGAGCAGCTCATGACCCGCGTGGTGGGGTGCATCGACGTCGACCGGCTGCTCGAGGCCCCGCGCGCCCAGATCCGCCGCGCGTTCGACGAGGTGAACGCCATCATCTCCGAGGACCTCGAGCTGTACCGCTACGTCGCCGGCAACCTGTCGATCGACTTCACCATCGACCGCATCGCGCGCGCCATCGCCCGCCTCGTCCAGAAGCGCCCCGTCCAGACCGCCGCCGCGAACGGCGAACGCATCATCTACCTGGTGCGATTCTTCCTCGTGGGCGCGGTCTCGGTGTACGGCACCTGGCTGAACTCCGACCATCGGATGCCGCTGAGCCAGATCGCCGACCTCGTGACCGACGCCTTCTACAACGGTCTGCACGGCGTCCTCGCCGGCAAGGTGACCCCGGCGGGCGTCGTCGCGACCGAGGCGCTGCCCGCCCGCGCGTAGGGGGAGCAGGCGTCCGCGCCACGGCTTACGCTTGACACAAGAAGGCGCCCGGCCCGGGGGTATCGACCCTCCGAGCCGGGCGCCTTTGCGTTACGGGCGCCATGTGCGCGGGCGTGATCCGCGCCGGTCGCCTACCTCGGCCGAATCGGGTGGCGGATGACGGTCTCGAGCTTCTCGGGGGCGGTGCGGCGGTCACGGAAACACGAACACAAATTTACATAATGATAAACTGTTATGTCGACGGCAAATGATTGTTGTCCAGAAGACGGCGTGCCGGCTCTTCTCGTCAACTGGTCTTCTCCTGTCCTTGGCGGACCGGGCGCCGACTCGACGCGGATGATGGCAATCGCGCAACCGCTGAGGAATTGTGGTGTTTGCACTTGCTTACGGCGATCGGGAGGCCGCCCGGCCCCTCGGACCTCCACGTCCCACCTTGGTCCCCTTGAGGCCGAGCCGGTCTGCCAACGGCCGCATCGGCTCGGTCGGTATTGGTTGTCAAATGATAAAACGACTGGTAAAGCGTGTAACACATTTCACATGACGCCGCATTGGTAACGTAATAGCCTCCTCTGCATGATTTTCTTGGACCTCCGTCGCGGCCTAACGTGGCGTTGTCCGCATATGCAACGGGGAGGTGAATAAGCATGCATATCGATATTGCCATGACGCACAAACTGGGCGCGGTACTCGCCTGTGCGCTGATCGGGGCGGGAATCGCATGCCCTGCGATACCGGCGTCGGCAGCCTCGCAGAAGGTGCCCGCCGGTGCGACGTACGCCTTCGACGGTGACTGCGGGATTTGTCATACCGTAGAGACCGCCTCATATGGTGATGATCAGACTGCAGAGGCGCAGGATATCGTCAACACGGACGCCATCAAGGATGGTGCGAAATCAACCGATGCCAGTTCCACCTCGGACTCGGTTTCTTCGACCGACGCATCGAATGAAGCGACGGCGACCGATGAGGACGGGTGTCTGGCGCTTCTGAAGGTTTCGGCGCATCAGTCGTTCGAGTGCGTCACGTGCCACGACGATCAAGACGCCATGGACTCCGTTCACGAGGACGTGGCCGAGGGCGACCGTATCCCCAAGCGTCTCAAGAAGACCGAGGTCGACTCAGAAGTCTGCCTTACGTGCCACGAGTCGTACGAGGTCCTCGCCGAGGATACGGAAGACTGCACCGCGCTCACCGACTCGAAGGGGACGGTGGTCAACCCGCACGAGGTCGTGGAGCTCAACGACAGGCACGGGGAGTCGCTGACATGTTTCAGCTGCCATGAGGCCCATAGCGACGATGCCGTCGCGGACTCGGCTGCCAGGTCGTGCGAGTCGTGCCATCACACGAACGTGTATGAATGCTACACGTGTCACGAGTGAGACTCTGCGAGCGAAGCTTTGGGAGTGGGGTTTGGTTAGGGGTTCCTCTTGCATCCGCAAGAGAACATATGTGAAAGGAGACAGTTATGGAGAACGCCTGTTCACGCCGTGACTTCGTCAGGAACGCCGCAACGGTGGCCGTGGGCGCCGCCGGTGCTGCGGCGGTTCTGAACGCCGTCCCGGCAAAGGCTGATGAGGCCGCTGTTCCGGCCTGGATGCCGGAGAAGTGGGACTATGAATGCGACGTCCTCGTCATCGGGTACGGCGGCGCCGGAATGTGGGCCGCCTGCACCGCCAGCGACGAGGGTGCCGAGGTCCTCGTTCTGGAGAAGGCCCCCATTCGCGGCGGCGGTTCGTCTTCGATGAACTGCGGGCAGTGGACCTACCCCGGCGACGCCGACGCCGCCGCGACCTACGCCTACCAGGCCTTCCATGGCTACACGCCCATGGAGATGTGCCAGGCCTGGGCCGACGAGGCCGTCCAGAACGGCGACTACGCAGACGACTACGGCTTCGACTGGGAGCTCTTCAACAACGGCGAGGCGCGCTGCGAGTACGCAGGGCTCTTTGACGGGTCGGACCAGATGATCGTCGCCGACGTCAAGGGCAACGGCCCCGCCTTCTTTGAGACCATGGACCAGAACGTCAAGGACCGCGGCATCGAGGTGCTGTTCGACTGCCATGACGAGAGTCTGATCCAGAACACCGAGACCGGCGAGATCGTGGGCTGCTACACCAAGATGGGCGCGGAGGACACCCTTTACGCTGTGAAGGCGCGCAAGGGCGTCATCATGACGTGCGGCGGCTTCGAGTTCAACGAGGAGCTCAAGGCGAAGTACCTCAAGTGCTACCCCATGCGCGGCTTCTACGGCTGGAAGTACAACACTGGCGACGGCATCAAGATGTGCCAGAGGGTCGGCGCGGACCTGCGCTCCATGGGTCTGGTCATGGGCGGCTGGAACGCCTGGTTCAACGATCCCGAAATCGTCCCCGGCGGCGTTTCGGTCAGTGCGCCTGCGGCCTCGTTCATCTGGGTGAACAGCCTCGGCAAGCGCTGGCGTGACGACAGCCTCTTTGTGCCCCATGGCGGCTGGAAAATCTTCACCAACTTCAACGAGGACGTCTGCAACTACGACCGCATCCCCTCCTGGGCGATCTTCGACCAGGCCTGCTTCGACGCCGGCCCCTGGGGCGACATGGTCGGTGGTCTGGGTCCGGACAACGGCGGTATGGACGTGGGCTACATGTCGTCCAACCTTCCCGACGAGCTCGGCCACTGGGCCGGCTGGTCTTCGGACAACAAGTGGGAGCTCGAGCGCGGCTGGATCAAGAAGGGCGACACGCTCGACGAACTCGTCGAGGTCATGAACGCCTATGACGAGGGCGCGCCCAACATGACTGTCGAGGACCTGCAGGCGACCATCGACCGCTACAACCACTTCTGCGAGATTGGCGAGGACCAGGACTTCGGTCGCTCGGCCGAGAGCGCTGGTGGTGCCGGTGGCGCAGGCGGTCTGAGCCCCCTCCAGGGTCCGCCCTTCTACGCCATCCCGATCTACCCCGGTCTGGGCAACACGCTGGGCGGCCCCGCCCGCAACCCCAAGGCGGAGATCGTCGACTGCGACGGCAACGCGATCGGTCGTCTGTACGGCGCCGGTTCCTTCTGCAACATGGCGTCGCACACCTACGCCATCACCGGCGGCAACAACTCCGAGAACTGGTGCTGGGGCCGCATCGCCGGTAGGAACTGCGCCGCTCTCGAGGACTGGGACGCCTAACAGGAGAATCTCCCGGGTTCCGCGACGATAGGGCAGGCGCTGCCAAAGGCGCCCCAACCTTATCGAAACGGCAGTTGGGGGCGGGGTCAGGATGCGCGGTATGCGTCTTGGCCCCGCCCTTCGGGGCGGAACGCCTCGTGGCATGCTCAGAGGACATGAGGGAACGGAGAAAGAGGGGACGCCATGGCGGGACTCGAATTCGCGATGCCTTTCAATGACGATGCGCGAACGCTTGCCACCACGCTCAACATGAACGGGCGCAACGGCAACAGGGTGCGTGAGATATACATGAACGCCCCGCATGAGATTGCCGGTTCAGGCCGCGCCGCCTCGCCCATGAACAGGGAAAAGTTCGTGCGTCTTGTCGAGATCATCCATGCGCGCGATGTGCGCGTGGACATCACGATGAACTCAACCTGCGAGGGGTCCGGCTGGTACGACGACGAGTCGGTGGAGCGCACGGTCGGCTTTGTGCGCGAGATGCACGAGGAGCACGGCGTGGAGGCCGTGACGCTGGCCAATCCCTTTCTCATCTCCGCGGTGCGTCGGGCGTGCCCCGACATCGAGATCAGCGCGTCGGTTCTCTCGGACATAGACTGCTATTCGAGGGCGAAGGTCTTCGCTGACGCGGGTGCCAACGTGATGACCGTGGACACGGCGATCAACCGTGATATCAAGCTGCTCGGGCAGATCGTGCACGGCCTGGGCGTCGAGATTAAGCTCATGGTCAACGAGGGATGCCTGTTCAAATGCCCCTACCGCAAGTTCCACATGAACCTGATTTCGCACAAGTCGAGGGAGAAGGCCTCTGAGGGCAGCGGGTTCTCCTTTGCCTGCGGCGACCTTGTGGCGGCGGACCCGGCGAACATCTTCCGCTCAAACTGGGTGCGCCCCGAGGAGCTCGAACGCTATGCGGGCGTGACGAGCTATTTCAAGGTGGTCGGTCGTGACATGCTACGCAGCAAGGTCTTGCGCTGCGAGGCGGCCTACATGGACCAGAGCTACGATGGGAACCTTCTCGACCTGCTCTGCAGCAGCGTGGGGTTCTTTGGGGTGGACAAGAGCGCCCGCATCGACAACAAGGCTCTTGGAGCGACGTCGTACTTCAAGCGCCTAGCGACGTGCAACCGCCAGTGCCATACCTGCGACTATTGCGACAACCTCGTGAAGCAGTTCGTGCGCTATGGCAGCGTTACGGAGGAGAACCTGCTCGACCTGGGGCAATACGCCCTTGTCGACTCCGTGAGACGGCAGTTTGGCGGGAGGTTCCCCGTCAGCAGCGAATATTCCGAGACCCCGCGCGCCCGCTGACCGCGGGGCGGCGCGATATACCGAGAGCAAAGCAGAGGAGGCTTTCATCATGACGGCACCTGTGAGGACATGGGTCGAAAAGACCGACGAGGGAAGCGGAGAACCCTTCCGCTGGGACATGCTGATGGACGGCAGGCCCGTGGGGGGCGCCTATATCGAAAAAGTCGACGCGGAAACCTACGACTTGCACTTCCCCCGCCTGAAGCCCACTTCGGCGGAGAGCCTGCCCATGGCGAAGCGCATACTGGAGTCCGCCCCGCTCCCCAAGAGTTCGGGCGTGCGCATCGCCCGCACGGCAAAGGAGACGGACCGTTCCGCCTTCGTCAGCGCCGAAGAGGCGGCGGGCGAGCTGGGCGTGGCGCCCGGGCGCGTCAACGCGATGGTGGCCAACGGCGTCCTGAGCGCGCGGCGTATGGACGGGCAGCTCATGATCGCCGTCTCCTCGCTGCGCACGCGTCTGGAGAACGACGACGAGGGACCCCAGGGCGTGTTCGCCGACAAGTTCGTGCAGTTCTACCCCGACCAGGACGTCGAGGAGTACTATCTCGCTGAGGTTGACGCCTCCGATGAGGACGCCATGGCGGAGGCGGAGTCCTTCGTGAACTTTGTGAGGGACAACGAGCACAATCCGGGCGGTGCGCGGCTCGTGGGGTTCCGCGCGGCGGCGAAGCTCAAGCGCAAGGACGGATGGCGGCCTGTGACGCCGGGCGGGGACGTCGAGGCGTTCGACTGGGATGCGTTCGTGGCCATCTCCGAGGCGGCGCAGGCCGCCCGTGCGCAGGCGTCCGTCGATGCGGCACAGGGGACGCAGGAAAGTGCGCCTGCGGGTGGGGCTGCGGGCGAGCCCGTCGCAGTCTAGGTTTGTGGCGCGATGACCTTCGGCCAACGGACGTTTTGCCAGGCAATCGCGTGAGGCCAATCGCGTGAGGCGTGGATTGACAGGGGGCGCATCCGCCGATAAGGTTGCACGGTTGTGATTGGGATGCGACGGAGGGTGAGGCGCGATGTCGAGGGTCGGCACGAGAAATCTCGTTGCGTTTTTTGGGCTTTCCCTTTTGTGCTGCGGTCTCCTTGCCGCCTTGGCGATTCCGCTCTCCGGGTCCGGCGCGTCGGTCGCCGCCTTTGCCTGCTTTGCGTTCCCGCTCGCCTTGGTCTGCGCCGCCACGTTCGTGCTTCTTGGCCTAGGGTGTCTTCCCAAGGCGTTCTACTGCGACCGCATGACGCTTGTGATCGGACTTCTGGCATGGGCGGTCGGCATCCTTCTTCTCTGGTCTGCTTCCGACGGCTCTTCCCATAGCTCACTGCTCGCCGTGCTGGCGGGGTGCTTTTGCGGCGCCGGGCTGGCCGCCGGGCTGGCGTCATGGCTGGCTCGTCTGCCCGAACCGGACACGATGGCGTTTGGCATGTGCCTGTTCGGTTCCGCCGCGTCCGCCGCGGTCCTTTGCCTGCCCATCTGCGTTTTGCCTTCGGTCTGTTTTCCTCTCGCCCTGGTTGCGGGTTCAGGCGGTCAGATTCTCGGCATCGTCGTCCCCTCTCTCAAGAACATCCCCCGCAGACAGGACTCGGCGAAGGTCGTCGCGAGACAGCGCGGGTTCTTTGTGTACCTGGGCACGCACACGGCGGTCTGGTCGGCGGCCCTGTCCTATTCGACCTGCCATTTCTTTCCCATGGCGATCGGAGGGCCGGGATGGATGCCCCTGGCGAGCCTCGCCATGATGGCGCTCCTGTTCTGGGGTGTCACGCAGGCGGCGGCAAAAATGAGGGCGACCCGTCGCCTGCAGCCTTTTGCCGCCATCAAGATGTATCCCATCATTCTCGCTGTTGGTGTTGTTCCGCTTGAGTATATGAGAGACATCGCCAATTTTCTTCAACCCATGTGTCTTGTGGGTCTGTTCGCCGCCACGGTGGTGCTTCAGCTTTTCCTTGCAAAGGAATGTGCCTCCCTCTCTTCCGTCAGTTTTCTGCTCTGTCTTGGCTTCATTTGGGGATGCGCCTTTGCGGGGGCGGCCGCGGCATGTCTCTTCGAGGGCTTCGTCGGTGCGAGGACTGACACTCTGTTCTGGGCCATCGCGCCGCTAGTATGCCTTGTGGCGGGCATCGTCACCTGCGACTTCGGTCTCACCGAGGCCTCACTTTCCCAGCGTCTCGTCTTGAACTCTCTCGAATCGGGCAGTTCGTTTGCCGAGAGCAGGCTTGCAGACCAGTGCAGGCAGGTGGCTCGCGAGCACGACCTCACATCGCGCGAGCTCGAGGTTCTTTGCCTGCTTGTTCAGGGGTACTCGCTCGCGTACGTCTGTGAAAAGCTCGTTATAGCGTCCGGCACTGCGACGACGCATAAGCAGCGCATATACAAGAAGCTGGGCGTACACACCAAAAACGAGCTGATCGAGTTCGTGAGCACCGCTGAACTCAAAGACTCATAGCAGGGAGGCCGATGTGGCTGGTGGCGGAGAAGACAAAGGGTGTGGTGTGTCGCTCGTGCGGCGAGGCGTGTTCCCGGGCGGTATCAGGAAGTATCTGCTTTCCTCAGAGGATGTCTCAGGGGATGTCTCGGGGGACGCCTCGAGGGTCGTGCGTTTTGAGTGCGTCGTTCGTCCGGTTCCCGGTGCCCAGGGTGCGGTCGTGTCGCTTTCTTCGCAGGCGGGCTGTTCGGTGGGCTGCCCCTTCTGCGCGACGGGAGTGCAAGGCCTCAGGCGCAATCTTTCCGCCGATCAGATCGTCTCGCAGGCGGAGGTCGTTTTACGCGATGCCGGTGTTGTCCCGTCGGTGCTCGAAGCCTCGGCCCAAGGGGAGCCTCTGCTCAACTTTGCCGCAGTGACGGACGCCCTCGGCACGCTCGGCGAATTGTACCCCGAGGCTTCACGGCTTGTGAGCACGTGCGGCGTCACCCCTTGCCTCGAGCCCGTCGTGCAGATGGGCGCCCGTCTCAGGGTCACGCTGCACTCTGCATTTCAGCAGGTGCGCGATGTTGTGATGCCCGGGGCGGCGCAGTGGAGCGTCGAGGGACTCGCCGGAGCATTGCGGAGCATGGCCTCTCGGGGAGTCATCCGGGACGACCGACCCATGGAAATCGTCTGGGGTCTCCTGCCCGGCGTCAACAATTCCCCCGTTGACGTGCGGCGCCTTGTCGAACTGCTCTGCGGGACCGGGTGCGAAGTGCTGGTGGGCATTCTCGACGTGCATCCCAAAGAGGCCTGGGTCGAGCGCGCACGCGAGGCGGCGGTTCGGGCTCGCGAGTCGTTTGTCACGGCGAAACCGGGGATGTACGGCCCGCGCGATGCGATGGACGTGCGTCTTGATGCCGCTGCATTCGCGCGGACCCTCGTTGACCAGGGCGTATCTGCTCACGTCGTTCCCAGTGACCCCGCTGCGCCTCTGTCGATAAAGTACTACCGCCGGTCTGGCGAACCCGGAATGTGTCGGCCTACCTCGGCCTGATCGGATGCCGGATGACGGTCTTGAGCTTCTCGGGGGCGGTGCGACGGGCGTCGGAGAGGTAGATCTCGTGGTGGCGGCGCTCGTCGCTGATGTCGAGCTCGTACCCCTCGGCCTCCATGAACCCGTGCATGAGTGCCACGGTCGCGGGCTCGTCGTCGTAGGGGCCGAGGTGCATGCATTGCACGCACAGGCCTTCCTCGATCGTCAGGAACTCCGCCTTGGAGAAGTCGGCTTTCTTCTTGCGGGTTGCCTCATCGATGGCCCAGGCGAAGTCGTCGGTGCCGACGAAATCGGGCAGGCGGATGGCCGAGACCCACTCGAAACGGTCCTTGCGCGCGTAGTCGACGCCTGTCACGCCCGGCTGCCACCAGAAGCCCTCGAGCGGCGGCACGACGTACTCGAAGTAGCCGTCGATGCTCCTGCCGCCCTTGTATGACATCTTGATGGCGAACGCCACCCCGTAGAGCATGTTGAGGGCGCGGCTGTACTCGCCGTCCTCCTCGTTGGGGTCGCCCTTGCCGCGCACGGCAACGAAGTTCATGGCGGGCACCGTCACGATGGTCGGCTTCGCGGGCGGAAGGTAGAACTCCTTGAACTCTTTCTTGAAGTCGAACGCCATTGTCTACCTGCGACTTTCTTGGGTCGGGTGCCTATGGGTGG
>CAYMHQ010000073.1:5030-11681 GCA_964390275.1 uncultured Coriobacteriaceae bacterium | reverse complement strand
CCATGGAGAAGAAAGATAACAAGTGCGAGATCTGCTTCCAGTACAAGTCCCAGCTTTCCGTTGAGGCCACCCAGGGAAAGATCAGCCGCATGCTCTCCCAGATTGGCGAGTACACTGCCGCGTGCTACCGTCTCCTGAACGCCCGTCGGGATGAGAGGGAGGCCTGGGAGCGGTCGAAGAAGAGCAAGAGCAGGGCGCTGCAGCTGGCGGCGGAGGAGCGCACGCGGGATGCCGAGAGGCTCCAGGCGGAGTTCCTCGAGAAGTTCGGGAAGCCGGGGGTGGGCTACCTGCCGACCACCTATGGGCCCGAGCCGTACAACGTGAAGGAGGTCGATGATGACGGGTACGGCACTAGCAAACCGTACACGGGGAGATTCGACAAGCCGGGTAAGTCGGTCGTCTACGTGAATCCGTTCCGCACTTTCAATTACGCCTATCTGACCTGGACTTACTACCCCGAGGACGACGGGTGCTTCATCGAGGTGACCGGCGGCAACGAGGCGCGGGACTTCGTGAGGGACCTCAACTCCTTCTGCGACCTCGTGGTCGACGGGGCTATGGTGACCGACGTGAAGTACGCTGGCGCGAAGAGCAAACCGTCGGGCCACTGCTACGTCGCGACCTGCGCCTACGGCTCCTACGACTGCCCCGAGGTCTGGACCCTGCGCCGCTTCCGCGACGAGCGCCTCTCCGCCAGCGCCCCGGGCAGGCTCTTCATCCGCCTGTACTACCTGGCGAGCCCCGCCCTCGTGCGCGCCTTCGGCGGCAGCGAGGCCTTCCGGTCCGCCGTGCGCCGGCCCCTCGACCGCCTCGTCGCGCGCCTGCGCCGCGAGGGCTTCTCCGGCGAGCCGTACGAGGACTAGCCGCGACTCGCGCGGCCTGCCGCCAACCGCCGCCCTGCCGGCCCTCGGTGTCTCTTCCGGGCAGAATCGTGCATATATTGGACGCCAAACTGCATACGATGGCATTTCACCCCATCTACCTCGTTAAGCAATCGCTTTCAACTGTTAAGTGCTATCATGCATTCAATTATTTAACGAGGTAAAAGGTGGTGTCATGTCAGCGGAGGGGATGCTCACCATGGGGGAGGCGGCCGCGGCGCTCGGGCTGACGAAGGCCCGGGTCTCGCAGCTCGCCGCGCAGGGTGCCTTGGAGGCGCGCATGGTTGGCGGCCGGAAGATGGCGACGGCGGCTTCGGTCGAGGCGTACGGTGCGTCGAGAAGGCCGTCGGGCGCGGCGGGCAGGGTGGACTCGACCACGGCGGTGCGCCTCACCCTCATGTGCGCCGACTACGAGGTGGCGCGCCTCCTCTACGACCCCTCCTACGAGTACCCGCTCGAGCTCCTCGAGGTACTCGACGCCGCGCGCATGCCCTTCGGCTGCGCCACCTCGGGCGGGCGCGGGCGCAAGCGCGAGCTCAACTCCTGGTGGGAGCACCGTTCGGTGCCCGACTCGCGCCCGGGAATGCTCTCTCGTCTCTCTGAGCTGGGCGTTCGCGTCGGATGGGAACTTCCTGCGCGTGGCCTCGGCCTGTCGCTCTCGGACTGCTACTGGGTCCGCCCCGACGGTCGCGACGACCTCGTCTGGGCGGACCTCAACTATTTCGAGAACGACTTCGAGGGCTGTCGGATGACGGATCTCGAGGACCGCCGCGCCGTCGATTCCGGGAGCGGCTGGGATGCCTGGCTCGCCAGTATCGGCCTCGACTCGCCCGACAACACTTCCGAGGGCGAGCTTCCCAAGCGCTGGGCCATCCGAGGGTGCGCCGCTGACGGAGAGCGTGATGGCGAGCGCAATGGAGAGCGCGTGCTCATCAAAGGCTGCGGTGCCGACGACCAGCGACCCTTCAACGAGACGGTGGCGACGGCCTTGCACGCGCGGCTGCTCGGGATGGGGGAGTACGTGCCCTACGAGGTCGTTCGCGTGGCGGGAGGGCCGGCGTGCGTCTGCCCCGACTTCCTCGGCCCGCGCGAGGAGTACGTGCCGGCGGTCTACGTGAAGGACGCGATGGGCGCCGTCAGGGGGTCCTCAACCTACGACCGCCTGTGCCGCTTCGCCGGCATGCACGGCAGCGGCGAGGGCCCGGTACGCGACGCGCTCAGCAAGATGATCGTCTGCGATTCCATCCTCGCCAACACCGACCGCCACTGGCGCAACTTCGGCTTCGTGCGCAACGTGGACTCGCTCGAGCTGAGGCCCGCGCCGCTGTTCGACACCGGCAACTGCCTGTGGTACGAGAAGACGTCCGCCCAGGTGGAGGCCGGTGACTGGTCGTTTGCGGCAAAGCCATTCGGCCCCGAGCCCGAGCGCCAGCTCGCCATGGTCGACGTGGCCGACTGGTTCGACCCCGAGGCGCTCGAGGGGTTCGTCGAGGAGGCGCTGGGGATTCTCGCGGGGAGCGCCCACGCGTCGCAGCCCGGCCGGCTCGGTTTCATCGCGCGAGGACTGCGCCGCCGCATCGACGCCGTGTCCGAGGTGATGGGGGTCCTGCGGTACCGGGGGTAGGGGAGCGAGCTGGGCATGAGGGAGCGAGTCGGACGATGGGCGCGGATCATCGCTTAACGCGCCGCCCCTACCTCGCGCGGACCAGCTCGATGATCTCCTGCTTCGTGTGGACGTCCAGCTTGCGGTAGATGCACTTCACGTGGCCCTGGACGGTCCCGAGGGAGATGTTGAGCGTGTCGGCGATGCGCTGGTAGCTGCGGCCTTCGCTCACGAGGAGGAGGACGTCGGTCTCGCGCGGCGTGAGCCCGGCCTTCGCGGCGATCGCGTCGACCCGCTCGCGCTCGCTGGCGCCGGAACCCACGGCGCCTGCGTCCCCGGTCCCGCCCGCCGTCCTCGCGCCGTCCGCGGCGCCCTCGGTCGTTCGCCCCGCCAGACCCGCCTGCCCCGTCTGCCCCGACGCGATGCCCGCGCCCTCGGCGTCGGCACCCTCGAGCCAGCGCACCCTCCCCATGATTCGGGCGTTCATGAAGACGATGGTGGCAACTACCAGCATGAACAGCATGACCGGGATGACGAACGACGTCACCTGCTCGGCCCATCCGGCGTCGGCGTTCATGAGGAGCGGCGCGAGCGTCTTGCCCATGTAGTGCGGCAGCACGCGGAACAGCGCGGACGCGAGGCCGAACGCGAGCGCGCCCGAGGTCCCGCTCAGGTACGCGCTCATCGCGAGGATCACGAACAGCGCCATCTCGAAGCAGGTCAGCACGGCAGAGAGCGTCGCCGTCGCGATGTGGTCGAGGGTCGCGCTGCCGGCGAGCAGCAGGAACATCGCCGCCATGAAGATGACCGCGAGCGCGCTCCACGCCAGCTGGAACAGGTGCCCCCAGTCCCTGGCCCGCGCCGCCGCGGCGATGAGGCAGACGGTCAGGATGACGGTGAACACGATGGTCAGCAGCCGGTCGTTGCCCGGGATGGATTCGGCCGAATAGGAGAGGAGGCCGACGCCAACTCGTCCCGCGATGAGGAAGATGCCGAGCATGCCGAGGGCGCCCAGGGGCATCGCGTGGCCGGCGGTGACGCCGGCGAGGGTTCTGCCGGTGGGCGCCTCGCTGTTGGCCTTGCTACCTGCGGGAATCCCGTACGCAAACCAGCAGACGGCCGAGAGCGTGGGGGACAGGATGGCGACTGCGAGCATGACAGCGTTGCCTGGGAGGAAGGCGGTGAGCTGGGTGAGCGTGCTCAGGACGATGGCGACCGAGAGCGCCGCTGCCGACCGGCGCGCGGGGGTCCCTGCGAGGCTTGCGCCCCAGCACAGCGTGAGCGCCGCGTACCCGATCGCGGAGAGGGCGCACCCGACCGTCTCGACGACGGCCTGCCCCTGGGGGAGCGCCTGCCCCACGAGCGGCGCCGCGTACATGAGCAGCCATCCGAGGCTCGCGGTCGCGGAGACGACGCAGCCCGCCAGCCGGTGATTCCGGAGCATCCGCTCGACTCGCTCGTGGAGGGCGGCGCCAAGCAGGAGCGCGGCGAAGAGGAGGAGCATGATCGGCGTGTAGGGCGTCCACATGTCGACGGCCGGCTCGGCGTGCAGCGAGAAGAGCGCCGAGTACTCGAACTTGCGGTAGAACGGCCACCAGAACGTGAGCCCCGCGACGAGGGCGACGGTCGTCAGGGGGAGCGCGTTGGGGGTGGCGGGCGAGCTCGCCTGCCTGTCCGTGCCGTTCGCGTCGCGCGATTCCGTCTCGCCGCCGCTTCCGCTGCTGGTCGTCGTCCCCATGGTCCCCTCCCCTCTGCCGTTCCCCTGCTGGCCTTCCTGGATGCCGAGTGCCCATTATCGCATTCACGGGGCGCCAATCGCGCGAGAAGCCGCAAGCAATCTGCCACGTTCGCCGCCCCCGGCATGGCTTGCGCGAATCCCATCATGGCGCATCTACCAGCGCAAACTCTGGCAAGCCCCATGGTTCATGGGCTGTCGCCGGATGGGGCGGACAACGCGGCGTCGCCGTAACACCATGCAATATGGCTGTCGCGGGGCGGCGGTCGCGGCCTATCCTCACCTCTCGTGAGCGGCGCACGTTGCGTTCTCGACGCGCGCCGGGTTCCACAGGTTCGGTCCACAGGTTCGGTTACAGGAGGAGAGATTATGGGAGTGAAAAAGGATCGCAGGTCTGCCGGGTCGAGGCGTTCTCGTCTGATGCTCGGCCTCGTTTCGGTTCTGCTGGTCGGGGCGCTCGGCGCAACGGCGCTCGCGATGGCCGACGGCGCGACCCAGGCCAAGGACGAGGACGCCACGGTGGGCACCGAGGACGTCATCGCGTACCATCAGCAGCTCGGCCTCGACCTCGAGGCGACCGCCGAGCAGGCCCAGAAGGCCCTCACCGACGAGTCCACGCTCGAGGAGAAGTCCGCGGCCAAGCTCGGCACGCGCGAGTTCTGCCTCGGCTGCCACGACTGGGACAGCATCGTCGACTCGACCATGCTCTCCGGCGACGTCACGGTCTACAACAAGCAGGGTCAGTACAACGTTCACGACAACCATAACGGCCTGGTCGACTGCTCCGACTGCCACAAGGTCGACGGTACCGGCTCCACGCTGGGCTGCGTGGGCTGCCACTACATGGAGCTCCCCGAGGGCTGGGTCGGCTTCTACTAATCGGCGGCTTCCGTCACCATCGGCAACCATCGGAAATCGGAAAGGTGAACTATCATGAGCATCGAAATCACCCGTCGTGAAGCGCTGGTCGGCGCGGCCGCCCTGGGCGCCTCCATGACCTGCCTCGCCGGTGCGGCCGGCACCGCGCTCGCCGCCGAGGAGCCGCTCGACATGACCGCCCCCGACGTCGAGCCCTCCGAGACCTTCGAGTGCGACTTCGTCGTCGCCGGTTCGGGCACCGCGGGCCTCTGCGCCGCCATCCACGCGGCCGAGCTCGGCCTCAGCACCATCCTCGTGGACGTCAACACCGAGAACGGCGTGGGCGGCAACTCCCGCTACGTCGAGAACTGCGGCGAGGTCCCCGAGGGCGGCGCCGACGAGCTGTACCGCAAGCTCGTCGACTACCACCGCTTCGCCAGCAACGCCATCGTCACCCGCCGCTTCGCCAACGACGCCGAGAAGATCATCGACTGGACGCGCAACGAGCAGGGCGTCGTCTTCAAGGAAGGCCGCCTCAAGTACGAGGAGGACGAGAACGGCACCAACGGCGGCAAGACCGCGATCTACACCATGTACAACTACGCGCTGAGCCTGGGCGTGCAGTTCCTCTTCGACCGCCGCGCCTACAAGCTGCTCACCAACGACGAGGGCCGCGTGACCGGCGTCAAGTGCAAGAGCCGCATCGGCGAGGTCATCCAGGTGAACGCCAAGGCTGTCGACCTGTGCACCGGCGGCTACAGCTGCAACAAGGAGATGTTCGAGCGCTTCACGAACGTCTCGTACGACCGCGTCATCAACCGCGGCGGCATGGGCACGCAGATGGGCGACGGCATCGCGATGGGCGAGGAGCTGGGCGCCATGCTGTTCCATCCCGAGGCGATCAACTACTGCAGCCCGATCCTCCCCGGCCACTACAACAAGGGCGCGCTCACCATCTGCGGCGTCAACCAGGCCGACACGTGCTTCTTCAACGAGTCCGGCCGCCGCTTCTGCGACGAGGAGGTCATCTCCGACTGGACGACCTCGGGCAACATCTGCTCGCAGCAGCACCACATCTACATGATCGTCGACCAGGACTTCGTCGAGAAGATCATGGCCGAGGGCGTCGTCACCAAGCGCCACAACTACTTCGAGGTGGGCGAGCCCGTCCCCCAGTTCCAGGAGGAGATCGACGCCGCCATCCTGCGCGAGAACCCGCGCGTCTACAAGGCTGACACGCTCGAGGAGCTGCTCGCCAACGTCGACATCGACGCCGAGGCCTGCATCGCCGAGATCGAGAAGTTCAACGGCTACGTGGACGCCGGCTTCGACGCCGACTTCATGAAGACGGCCGAGTACCTGCGCAAGATCCAGACGCCGCCGTTCTACCTGTTCCGCTCGCAGCTCGCGTTCTACAACAACGTGGGCGGCCTGCGCGTCGACGAGTACGCGCGCGTCATCGGGTCCGACTACAAGCCGATCGTGGGCCTCTACGCCGGCGGTTCCGACGCGGGCGGCCTCTTCGGCCCCTACTACGACGTCTCCGTTGCCCCCGGTTCGACCCAGCTCTGGGG
>CAYMHQ010000073.1:0-4930 GCA_964390275.1 uncultured Coriobacteriaceae bacterium | reverse complement strand
GCGGCCTCGTACTCGGCGACCGTGTGGGTCGCGTGCACCGCGCGGGCGACCGAGGCCGGGTCCGCGAACGAGCGGCTCGCGTGCGACCACCACTCCTTCATGCGCGGCACCGCGTAGGCGCCCATCTTGGCCTCGTACGCGTCGAAGAGCTCGTCATGGAAACGCCGCAGCTCAGAGCGGGTGGCAGGCTCCCCTCCGCGCGCCATCCGGGCTAGGGCGGGGTTCGCGAGAAGCCCTCGGCCAATCATCACGTGACGAGTCTCCGGATAGGTCGCAAGCAGCGCGTCGAGGTCGCCGAGCGCAAAGATGTCGCCGTTGTAGGCCACGGGGAACGGCGCCCGGCGGAGGGTCTCCCCGTACGCCTCCCGGCGCGGCGAGCCCTCGTAGCGGTCGGTCTGCACGCGGGGATGCACGATGAGCTCCGCGAGCGGGAGGCTGCAGTACAGCTCGAGAAGCCGCTGGTATTCGCCGTCATCCTGCACGCCGAGCCGCGTCTTGACCGAGACGGGCAGGGGCGAGCGCTCGCAGACGTCGCGCAGAAAGACCTCGAGCTCATCGGGGTGGCGCAGGAAGCCGGACCCCTTCCCTTTGGCGACGACGCATCCCGAGGGGCATCCCAGGTTGAGGTTGACCTCGCGGTACCCCAGCTCGGCGAGGAGCCCGGCCGCCCACACGAACTCGTCGGCGTTCTTCGTCAGAAGCTGAGGAATGACGTCGAGGCCACGGTTGCTGTCCGGGTCGAGCTCCCCGTGGTAGCGCACGCCAAAGTCCGACCCCACGCGCGGCGGGCTGACGAACGGCGTGTAGTAGCGGTCGAGCCGCCCGAAGCACGCGGCGTGAACCCGGCGGAACACGTGGTCCGTGAGCCCCTCCATGGGTGCCATCGACAGAATCATTCGTCCTCTTCTCGATGCGATGCGGCCGCGGTGGGCCGTCTGAGCTTATCGCCTGAACTCGCCGCGCTATTGTTGCATTTCACGCTCAACGAGGTCGAGAAGCTCCTGCTTGGAGTGCACCTGAAGCTTCTCGTAGATGTGGCGGTTGTGGGTCGCGATGGTGTTCGTCGAGATGCAGAGCTGCTCGCGGATGTAGGGGCGCGTCCGGCCGCGGGCGAGCAGCGCCAGGACCTCCTGCTCGCGCTCGGACAGGTCGCCCGCTTCCGAAAGGCGTGCGCAGGCGCGGTCGATGGCGAGCTCGCGGGCGGCTGCCAGGGTCAACCCCGTCCCGGAGAGTCTTCCGTCGCCGGTTACGCCGCTCTCGCCATCTCCGTTGCTCCTTTCGCTTTCGCCTCCAATCCCAGCGATGCCGTTGTTGCCCTGGTCTGCCCGGCCGCTCCGGTGGCCGTTGGTGTCTCCACGCATTCGGGGATTGGTGGGATCGCTCAGGTCGGCGAGGGGGATCGTTATGGCAAGCATGCCCGCCAAGACCGACAGGACTGCCGGTTCGGCTGAGGGTGCCCATGTGTTGAACGTTGCGGCGAGCAGATTCCCAGCCATGACTCCCATGCCCAGACCGCCCATCCCCTGACCCATCGCGCGGACAGCGCCGGCGACGCCGCGATGTCCCAAGGCCGCGAAGTGGACGAGCGGGACAAGGAACAGCGTCTTTGCCGCCGAGCACAGCATGTCCCCCGCAAGTGAACAAGCCGGCAGTCCCTGCAGGTAGAACAAGGCGGCAATCACGAGGGCCGGCAGGGCGACGCGCAACATCTTGGTGGGGTCGAGGCGGGCGGAGAAAAAGAGGTACCCCGTGAATATGGCGACGCCCACAAGGACGCTTGCGACGGACGACCACTTTCCCCAGAACCCCAGCAATCCCTGCGAGGCGATATCGGCCGCGCTGCCGGCGAACGAGATGAAGGTGAACGAGAGGCACCCCGCACACATGACGAGCAGAGCCTCACGGCGGGTCGCAGCTGCGTCCGGTGCAGTTGGACTTGCGATTCCTCTTGTTCCTGCTGCCTCCTGTGTCCCCGAAGTTCCCGTGGTCTCCTCGGTATAGGCATGGGCTACGGAGCGTCGGCGCCACAAGGCGAGCGATGCGGCGGAGAGGGGTGCGGCGAGAAGGGAGACGGCGAGGCCCGCGGGGGCGTTGAGGCCGGCTATCAGCGGGAGCGTCACCGAGGTCACCACGCTTACGGACACGAACGGCTCGAGGTCGTCGGGTTCGAGTCGTGTGAGCTCCCCTGCCCATGACAGCACGAGCACGCCGAGTGCGGCCCCTGCAAGCACGGCGCACACCATGCGCGTGAGGGGGACGTTCGCTCTCAATAACGCGGTTTCGGTGATTGCGAGGCAGCTGACTGTGGTGGCCGTTGCTGCGGCGACGGAGAACGCGTCGGAATGGCAGAGGAGGCGTTCGGGGAGAACCCGTGGTGCGGCGAACAACGAGGCGATGAACCCGGCTATCGCGGGCAGCCAGCAGGGATCGGCGTAGATGCTCGCGCCTATTCGCCCCTCGCCGCACAGTTCTGCCACAGCCATCCAGAATGCACCCATCCAACCAAGCGGCAGTCCGAGGCCGATTCCGGCGAACGGGACCCGCGCGGACGAGCGAGGGCGGTTTGCGGCCATTTCATAGCTCATTGACATGTCGACCCGCTCACCTCTTCATTGTTCGCCACGTCCTACCTGCGGGAATCACCCGGTTGGGAATGCTCGCACATGTGCCCTGCGACGTCATCACATCTGACGAGTGAGAGGTTCGGATGCTTTCTCTCACATGCAGCAGATGGTGTGTTTCCGCATTTTGGTACGCATACTCACTTTCGCAGGCGCATCGGCGGTGCCGTTCGACCCACGGGTGCGCCGGCGGTATCGAGCACATAGACCATCGAGGAGTGAACATGATCTCACCGGGCACGAACGGCAGGACGAATGATGCACACATGAACGACGAGCGTGCGAACTTTAGCACGACGGCGGGGGTTGTGGCGGCGGCGGGCGCGCAAGGCACATCAGAGATGTCGGTCGCGCCGGGGCTGTTGGGGGCGACTCTGACTCGCCGCGGCTTCGCGGGCGTTGCAGCGGCGGGCGCGGCGACGCTCGCCTGTGGGTCGCTGCTGGCAGGCACTCGGCGCGCACAGGCGGAGGACGCCGCTGACACGGGCGCCTTCGTCCCGGGTACCTACCGGGGGACCGGCGAGGGCAAGGGTGGCACCCTCACGCTCGAGATGGTCTTCGACGCGGACGCAATCGTCTCGGTGGAGGTCGTTGACCACAGCGAGACGGCGTTCATCTCCGACGTCGCCCTCGAACGCGTCCCCGCGCAGATCGTCGAGCGTCAGTCCCTGGCGATTGACACGGTGACGGGCGCCACGCTCACGAGTATGGCGATCCTCACGGCGGCGCGCGATTGCGCCGAGCAGGCGGGTGCGGACATGGACGCGCTCGAGACCGCCTTCCCGGTCGAGCCCTCGGCAGACGTCGAGCTCGAGGCTGACCTCGTGGTGGTGGGCGCCGGCGCGTCCGGCATGGGTATGGCTATCGCGGCCGCGCAGGCGGGGGCGCGCGTGGTCGTGGTCGAGAAGACCTCCAACATCGGCGGCAACGCCCTCGTGTCCGGCGGCTACCTTGAGTACACGGACGCCCCCGAGGAGCTGCGCGAAAAGCTTACTGACGGGTATAAGGAGTACTTCAAATCTATCCTGGCCGCTGCGCAGGCGTTTGGTATCGACCAGAGCGTCCTCGACACGGTGCAGGGACAGTGGGACGCCTACTACGCGACCGGGACCGACCGCGTGTTCGACAGCGCGGAGTTCTATGGGCTCGACTTCTGTGCCATCAACCATGGGGGCGATTATTCTCTCTATGACGGTGGCTTTTCGGGGCATGCCACGCAGCTGGCTGACGACTGGCTCACCGACCTCGGCATCGATTGGGCGCCTCTGTGCGGCATCGTAGGATTCACCTGGCCGCGGTTTTCCGGCGTGCGCGGGGCGTCGTGCGGCATCGGGTACTTCGAGCTGTTCCGCCGCGCCATCGAGGAGCGCGACCTGCCCGTGCAGATCGTCACCGAGACGCGCGCCGAGGAGCTCATCATGGAGGAAGGCCGCGTGGTGGGCGTGCGCGGGACCAAGGCCGATGGCGCCGCGTGCACCGTGCGGGGGAGGAACGTCGTGCTGTGCGCCGGCGGCTTTTCCGGCAGTCCCGAGCTGCTCGCGCGCTACGACGAGACCGGCTACTGGGGTTGGACTGCCGACAGCGTCATCCCCACGACCAACGCGTATGGGCACACAGGTGATGGCGTGCGTATGGCACTTGCGGTGGGGGCGTCCGTCACCGGCACGGAGATCCCGCCGATGTGTTTCCCCCTCGCCGACTGTAAGGATTACTCGACCGAGACCATCGTGGGCGACACCGGCAACTGCCTGTTCGTGAACGCGGAGGGCAAGCGTTTCGTGAACGAGTGCGCGAGCCGCTACGAGATCACCAAGGCACTCATGGGGCAGACCGACCAGAAGGGCTTCATCATCAGCGACGCCGGCAACTGCCTGATCGAGGACGGTTTGACGCAGTTCAAGAGCGACCCCGAGAAGCTCATCGCTCGCGGCCAGCTCTTCCGCGCCGACACGCTCGCCGAGCTCGCCGAGCTCGCCGGCATCGATTCCGCGGCGCTTGCGGAGACGGTCGAGACCTACAACGCCTACGCCCGCGCGTATAAGGACGAGGAGTTTGGCCGCACCTCGTTCACCGAGAGCAGCCCCATCGAGGAGGGTCCCTTCTACGCCTCCCCGCGAACCTGGGCGGCGCATATCACCATGTGTGGCTTGGCTTGCGACGATCAGCGACATGTCCTCGGCCAGGATGGCGCACCGATTCCTGGTCTCTATGTCGCCGGCGAGATGGTTCCTGGCCACGGCGGTATTTCTAGCATGGGCGACGGCGTGATGTACGCCGATGCCATCGTGAACGCCGGGGAGTAGACGAAC
>CAYMHQ010000072.1:0-11684 GCA_964390275.1 uncultured Coriobacteriaceae bacterium | reverse complement strand
GCGGTTCGGTCTCCCCCGCAGTCTACGGCAAGCGCAGGACTCTCGGGCGGTGCAAGACCATGGTGGGCCGGCTGTTTCAGCACTTCACCACGGGACAGTCTGCCGCACGCAGCCTGCCTCTCTCTGCCCACTTGCCCGTCTGAGGGAGCTGTCTGGGCGAGAAGTCATCGGTTCGTATTTCTTTCCCAATCGGGTCGCCTTCGAACGGTGAGGATACAATAGTTCGCGTTTGCGAACCGATAGGCCAAGGAGACGAGCGGTGGAGTCAAACGAGTTCCAAAGCGCGCTGTCGGGGATAGGTTGTGCCCTGGCAGAACACAGGGCGACGTTCACGGCGCTGGGGGACCCGAACCGGCAGGCGATACTCATCGAGCTTCTGAACCACTATGGGGGAATGCGCGTAAACGAAATCGCCGAGGCGGTCAACCTTTCGCGTCCCGCCACCTCACATCATTTGAAGACCTTGTGCGAGGCGGGTCTGGCCGACATGTATAGGAAAGGTACGATGAACTTCTATCATGCGCAGGCATCCGCCTCGGAGTGGCGCGCCATCGCCCGCCTTGCGGATTCGGTGAGCCGCATTGCCGAGGCGGCTGCGCACAGAAGCGAATCCGAGATCGAGAGCGCCGAGAGGTGTAGGTAGCATGACTGCCACGATCCACGTCCTGCACACCGGGAGGGTGTGCGTATCGCCCGACCTGCCATTCGGCGGTGAGGGTTGCAGCCCCGTCAAGGCGTCGGGAGTCTTCGCGAGGAAATCCGAGCGTCTGTGGCTGCCAGTATCGTGCTACCTCGTCGAACATCCGCGAGGGCTCGTCCTTGTTGACGCGGGCTGGCACCGCGACATGAGCCCGAACGGCACCTATGACAAGAAAGCCCAGATCAAAAGCTTGGGATCATGGGCTCTTTTCAAAGTGAACCAGGGAATCCTTCCTGCAGGCGAGGCGATTGACGAGCAGCTTGCCGGCATGGGCATACGGCCATCGGACATCGATCTGGTGCTTCTGACCCATCTTGACTGCGACCATGCCAACGGGCTGAAACTCGTCGCGGACGCGAAGCGCATCTTGGTCGCGCGCGACGAGCTGGATGGCAGCGAGAAGGGTCTCGTGTCCCGCGTCCGCTTTCAAAGTCGCTGGTGGGAGGGCACAAGGCTGGAGTGTTTCGACTGGAACGGCGAGCAGGGTCCTGCGTCTAAGTCGTTCGACGTGTTCGGTGACGGGAGCATGGTGCTCGTGGGTATTCCCGGGCATTCCGCGGGACTCTTCGCTGTGAAGATCGCGGGGGCCGATGGGCGCTTCGTCCTGCTGTTTTCGGACGGCGGCTACGCGACGCGCTCTTGGCGGGAGATGGTCTTGCCGGGGATTGCTTCGGATCGCGTGCAGCAGAGACGCTCGCTTGCGTGGATCCGAGAGCAGAGCCTCATGCCGGAATGTGTCGAGTCGATCGCAAACCACGATCCGGATGTGAAGCCCCATGTGATAGAGCTGTAAACCGAACCGGAAATGCCAAACGCGCGCCTAACCGGTGCGGCCCAGACGCGCGGCGAGGTTGCGCCAGAAGTAGCGCACGGGGCCGGGGTCGTGCGTCAGCCTCTGGGGCAGGGTGGGCACGCGGTCGTAGAGGATCTGCAGGTAGTCGCCCCAGTCCTCGCCGTAGTTCAGGATTTCTATGGTGTGCACACGCTGGGCCGCGCTGCGCGAGAGCGCGACCTGGGTGACGACGCCCTTGAGCCGCACGCGGTAGGGCCCGCTCTCCACCTCGAGCTCAACCTGCGAGCCGAGGCGCAGCCCCTCCGCGCCGTCCAGGTAGACGCGCGCGCTGTGTTCGGTCAGCTGCGTGGTTACGCCCTCGTAGACGGTGCCCGGCGCGGGGCCGCTCAGCGAGCCGAGGCCAGCCAGCAGCGTGACGCGGACCGGCTCGGCGTCCCTCACCTTGACGCTCTCGCCGTCGGAGTCGCGCCCGTCAACCAGGAAGAGGCTCATCCCCAGGAAGTAGAGGTTGCGCACCAGCCAGAACAGGAGCACGAGCAGCCCCACCGAGCGCGTCTGCGCCAGAAGCCAGACGACGCGCGCGATGCCGACGAGGGAGAACAGCGTCAGCACGATAAAGGGCGCCATGCTTTGCCAGTCCCTCACGCGGCGCGCGGCGGGCCTCGACTTGTCCGTGACCTTGAAGGTTGAGAGCGTGATTCCCAGCGACTCCTTGAGGATGGGCACCAGCAGATGCGGCATGACCGCCGTCTCGTGGATGCCGCTCCACCGGGTGGTTATCCTTCCCTGGCTCACCACGCGCAGGCACACGAGCTGGGCGGCGAACATGGGCAGCCAGTACACCAGCAGGTCCAGCCAGCTGCACGCGAACACCGGGACGGCGAACACGGCAAAGAGCAGCGGCGATAGCAGGTAGACGAGGTTCTTGACGGGGGAGTACCAGTACACGACCGAGCTCCAGTAGCTCGTCTTCTGGGCGAGGGTCAGCCCGGGGCGCCTCATGATGCCCAGCTTGCGCGCCGTGACGATGACGCCGCGGCCCCAGCGCGTGCGCTGCTGGATGTGCTCGGCGAACGTGTGCGGCGTGCTGCCCGATGCGAGCGGGCGGGGGAGCGCCAGGCTCACGTAGCCGGCCGACTCGATGAGCAGGCCCGTCGCGAAGTCCTCGGTGATGGACCCCGTGTAGAAGCCGCCGACCGCCTCCAGGGCCTCGCGGGCGAGCACGGTGTTCGAGCCGCCGTAGATGACGCTGTTGCTCGCCGTCTTGGCCACCTCGACGGTGCGGTAGAAGTAGTCCTGCTCGTTGGGGATGCAGTTCTCGGCGTACAGGCCGTGCTGGAACACGTCGGGGTCGTGGAAGCACTGCGGCGTCTGGAGCAGGCCGAGCTTGATCTGGCGCTCCGCGGGCAGGCCGGCGTTGCGGCGCCGCGAGTCGATGAAGTAGGGGATGGTCTGCATCAGGAAGTCCCGCTGCACGATCATGTCGGCGTCCAGCGTCACCACGTACGGTGCGCTCGTGCGGGCCAGGGCGGCGTTGAGGTTGCCCGCCTTGGCGCCCTCGTTGTCCGGCCGGTCGAAGTAGCCCACGCCCATGCGGTCGGCCAGCGCGCGCATTTCCGGCCGACGGTTGTCGTCGCAGAGCCAGACGTGCACCTTGGAGGGGTCGGGGTACTCCAGGTGCTTGCAGCCGTTGATCGTCTTGGCGAGCAGGTGGTCGGGCTCGTTGTAGGTGGCGATGAAGATGTCGACTTCGGGGTACTCCTCGGGCCTGCAGTCGGGCAGCGGATGGGCGCGCATGCCCGCCACGTCGCGGAAGTGCACGAGCGACTCCACAAAGCCCAGCGCCTCCACCAGGAGCAGCGCGACGTTGCAGGCCACGGCCACCCAGCCCCATTCGAGGGGCACGGAGTAGAGCACGCGCCAGCACAGGTACACCAGCGTGAAGAACGTGCTCGCGAGGATGGTCGCCTGGCAGGCGAAGGCGCGCCGGGGGTCGACCTTGCTGGGCCGGGGGTCGTCGCCGAGCCGGAGCAGGTCCTCGTAGGTGCGGCCCTTCCTCGGGCGGAGGCGCATGACCGCGCCCGTCAACAGAGAGAGCGCGATGAGTCCCAGGGCGCCCAGGGCGAACCCGCGCCACGCCGCCTCCGGGGCCAGGTCGAGGCCCTCCGTGAGGCGCTCCCACGCGCTGCTTCCCTCGACCAGGCGGCCGTCGCCGTCCACGGCGGGCGCGGCGATGGCTGACGGTTCCTCGCCTTGCAGCAGCGAGCGCACCCACGCGCCCACCGGGGACAGATCGTTCTCGTCCAGATGCTCGGTGGCGGCGCTGTCGGAGGCGATGAGCGCCGAGGTCTCCGCCTTGTTGGAGAGGCTCCAGACCGCGTAGCTCAGGTTGTGCTCGTCGAGGTAGTCGAACCACTGCACCGCCGAGTCGAAGTCGACCCTGCCCGTTCCGTCCGCCTCGGCCAGGCCGCACTCGGTGACGAACACCGGCAGCCCGTCCTCCACGGCCTGGTCGAGCCCCGCACGCTCGTCCTGCCCGTGCGTCGCCACGTAGAAGTGGAAGGCGTACATGACGTTCTCGTACAGGCTCCCGTACTGGCTCAGGGGACTGCGCACGGCTGCCGCGAGGTCGCGGTCGTGGTCGGGGGTCCCCACGACGATGACGGCGTCCGGGTCGTTCGCCCGGATCACGGGGATGACCTTCTGGGCGTACTCGCAGATCTGCGCCCACGTGGTCTCGGCGCCGGGCTCGTTGCATATCTCGTAGATGACGTTGGGGCTCTGCGCGTACTCGGTCGAGACCTGGCCGAAGAACTCCACGGCCTGCGCCGCGTGCTCGTTGGGGTCGCCGTCCTCCAGGATGTGCCAGTCGACGAGCACGTACATGTCGGCCGCAATGGCCGCGTCGATGCCCGCGCGCAGCGTCTCCATCATGGCGGCGGCGTCCTCGGCGCTCGCGTCGCAGTAGTCCTGCGAATAGAGGGCCAGACGGACCAGGTTGGCGTTCCACTCGGAGGAGAGCTGCTCGAAGAGCGACTCGTTCACGTACTCGGGGAACCACTGCAGCCCGTGGGTGCTGACGCCGCGCAGCCGCACCGCGTTGCCCTGCGCGTCGACGAGCTCCCCACCCTCGACCGCGAGGGCGCCGTTCGTGGACGGGCGCGCGGTCGAGGGGAGCGCGGTCGCACCGTCGGCGTAAGCCTGGGGGACGGGCGCGAATGCGCATACGCAGACGAGCACGAACGCGAGCACGCAGGCGAGAGCGAACGCGCCTGCGAGCGCGAACGGCAAGAAGGCGGCCAAGGGGGAAGCGAGCCGCCCCGACCGCCGCGCGAAACCAGCAACCACGCCAGATCCCCTTCTCGAGATGCCTTTGGTGCAACCATAAGCACGCAGACTATCACGCGGGCGGCCCCGGCGCCCCCGGGTGCTCCCCATTTCGGGTCTTTCGGGGTTTTTGACCATAATGCGGGGTATGTGAGTTAACTATTTGATAAGACGCGCGTAGTGAATACGATAATCGACGGATCAAACTGTTTCCTACGTCACCGTTCTTGCATATGCCCAGGTAGACGGATCGGCACTGTTGCAGCCTTCAACCAGGCAGTCAGACGCTACATCGCAATCACTCACGAATAAGTGAGATTCTACAGTTGGTATATCAAAAGCGTAACTCACATACCCCCGAAAACGGTCAGAAATCCCGAAAGACCCGAAACGGATTCATCCCTTTTCGGCCGGTGAAGTAAATTGTATGCATTTCAGACCGATGTTTATGCATTCTGCGCTGTTCCCGCGTCACTCGGCGAAGGGTGGCCATGCGGTCCGTGGGTCGCCGGTCGAATCGGAGTCTCATCCGCTTGTAGAAGGTTAGACGGAGCCTGAAGGTTAAGGTGAGAATCGGACGTCGCCTGGGGCGTCGTCCGAGAGCCTCGGTTCCCAGGGGAGATTGGGGTCTCCTGCGCGACCACGAATCGCCGGGGGCGAGCGACGAATGCCCGGAGCCCGATGGTGCAGTGTTTGGCCGCCGGGTGCCGGTCTATCCCGTGCGATTGCCAAGAGTGTGCTGGTGAAGGGTTGGAGAAATCCCAGCTCAGAGCACCTGAATGACTAAAAGATTCACCGTCAAGCTTACCGTTAGTATAGCAACGATTCGACGCTTTCGTACCGGGTCCCGGTGGGGGAGAGTCATGGGTAACTCCAGTTTCCCCTCCGTGAAATGGTGGTTTTCCGCAAGCGGTCCGGCGCGCGGGGCGGGACGTTGTATGATGCGTCGGTATCCATTGGGCAAGCGTTCTGGCCATATACCACTGGGTGCTTTTCAGCACCCGCCAAACGCCGACGCGGCCGAGCTTGCCCTCCGCTCACGAAGTCTCATACACGTTCCGGACGACGGGCGGCTTCCTCGTCGTTTCATGAGGATTCCTCACTGATTCACGACGGCTGTCCGCGCGGGTTTTGCGAGGACGCGCCCAACGGTCGCGAACCGGGGCGCCCGGTAGCCTGTTTTGGGTGTTGCCCGCCCGCGCTCGGGGGTCTACAGTGCCACAGTCGTAGCAGTGTCAGTCTGCGACGGGTCGGTCTGCGTGCTCCGGCTCGCCCCGCGCGGTCTCCCTCTGCGCTCGGCTTCACGTCTCACTCGGTTCCAAACGGCTCTGCCGGTTCTGCTTTTTGCTGGGGTTCGTTGGGGTAGGTTGCTGGAAGGAAGGTACGCAAATGGGCTTGTTGAGGAGGCTCCTCGACCCGTGCCACACCGTGGAGGGCAAGGTTCTTGCTGTCTTCATGGCGTTCGTCATGGCGTGGACCCAGGTCACCATCGTCCCCTCCGCGATCGCCGACGACGACTTCTCCACGTCCGCTAGCGCGGTCGTGTCGGAGGACGTCGTCGATTCGACGGACGCGGTCGAGTCTGCGGATGCCGAGGCTGACGGGGGAGAGGCCGCGCCTGACGGCGCCTCCGACATCGTCATCGCCTCGGATGAAGCTTCGGATGAGGGTGCGGCGGAGGTTGCCGATGCCCCCGCCGTCGCGGGCGACGTGGACGCTGCTGACGCTGCCGGCACCGACGGGACGCCCGTCGAGTCGACCGACGCCGCGACGGCTGACTCTCAGCCTGCGGTTGAGGTTGAGCCTTCCTCGGACGCCGCCGACCCCACGGACGCCGTCGGCTCCGAGACGCCCGCCGTCGCTGCCGCGGAGGTCCCCGCCGCGGACATCCCCACCCCCTACTACATCAAGGTGGGCGAGACGCTGTCGCTGACGGGTGAGGCGAACGCGTACGGGGGCAGCAGGTTCTTCAAGGCATGCGACTACGACATGACCTGGGCCTCGGGCAACGAGGCGTTCGCGACGGTCTCCGGCTCCGGCACGACCGGCACCGTGACGGGCGTGGCCGCGGGAACGGTCACGATCACCCACACGTACTGCTCCAAGACCACGCCCCATTACGACGTCCTCAACAAGCACGACGTCGCGACCCAGTCATACACGGTCACCGTCCTGGAGAACACGCCCGCGACCGTCACGGGCGAAACCGCCGCGGTTGTGGGCGGGACCACCCAGCTCACCGACAGCAACTTCCGCGGCGGCGCGACCTGGTCGTCGAGCGACCCCTCGGTCGCCACGGTCGACGCGAACGGTCTCGTGACGGGCGTCGCGAACGGCGTGATCACCGTCACCGCGACCGACGGGGTCGAGACCGTGACCGTCGAGGTCACCGTGACGACCCCCGAGGTCTCCGGCCCCGAGACGCTGGTCGTGGGGCGTACCGCCGCCTTCGCCGCCACCGGCTTCACGGGCGCCGTCGTGTGGGCGTCCTCCGACCACGCGGTCGCCACGGTCGACGGGAGCGGCGTCGTGACGGCTGTCGCGGCCGGCTCGGTCACCATCTCCGCCACCCGCGGGGACGAGCAGGCCTCCGCCGAGCTCACCGTGAAGGAGCCCGACCCTGCGGTGGTCGGCCCCGTGGACGTCGTCGTGGGCCAGACCGCCGACTTCACCGCCACCGGCTTCTCCGGCGAGGTCGCATGGGAGTCCTCGGACGTCTCGGTCGCCACGGTCGACGAGTTCGGCCATGTGACGGGCCACTCCGCGGGCACGTTCACCCTCACCGCGACGTACGGCGACGAGCGCGCCGCCATCGACGTCACCGTCGTGGAGGAGTCCTCCGTCTACTACCTCGTGCTGGGCGAGGAGCTCCAGCTCACGGGGTCGCCCAACGCGTGGCAGGAGGCGTCCATCAGGTGCTACTACGAGCAGACCTGGACGTCGAGCGACGAGTCGGTCGCGCCGGTCTCCGGCTCGGGCACGGCGGCGACCGTGACGGGCGCGAAGGTCGGCACGGTGAGGATCACCCACACGTACTGCAGCAACACGGTGATGCACACCAACGCGCACTACGTGGAGAAGGAGACCTACACGGTCGTCGTCGTGGCCACCCCCAGGATCGAGGGCGCCGACACCGTCTACGTGAACCAGTCGGCCGACCTCACTGCCTCCTACTTCTCCGGCGAGGTGACCTGGTCGTCCTCCGACCCCTCGATCGCCACGGTCGACGAGAACGGCGTGGTGACGGGCGTCAAGGTCGGCAACGTCACGATCTACGCGACCTGCGGCGACGAGAGCGCCTCCAAGCAGATCAGGGTCGAGAAGGACCCGGAGGTCTACTACGTGAACGTGGGCGACCTGATCCAGCTGGTGGGCCAGACGAACGCCGTGGAGGGGTACGACAACTACATGCACACCTGGGCCTCGAGCGACGAGTCGATCGCGACGGCGGTCTCGTGGGACGGGTATGGCATGACCATGCTCGGCGACGTGAGGGGCATCACGCCCGGGACGATCACCGTCACCTACACGTACTGCAGCAACGACGACGTCCTTCACGGGAGCGACGAGCACATCGTCGCGTACGAGTACTTCACGGTCGTCGTCCTGCCCACGCCGCTGGTGGAGGGCGCCAACACCGTGAACGTGGGCTGGACCACCCCGCTCACGGCGAGCTACTTCTCCGGGGACGTCACCTGGACGTCCTCCGACCCCGCGGTCGCCGCGGTCGACGCGAACGGCAACGTGACGGGCGTCTCGGTCGGCAGGGTGACCATCACCGCCACCTGCGGGGACCAGAGCGCCTCCAAGGAGGTGAAGGTCGAGACCGATCCCTCCGTCAGCTACGTCTACGTGGGCCAGGAGCTCGTGCTGACGGGTCCCACCAACGCGAGCGGCTGGGGGACGTGCTCGTACCTGCACACGGCGGCCTCGAGCGACGAGTCCATCGCGACGGCCGAGAGCGAGTCGCAGGGCTTCAGCTCGAACATCATCGTGAAGGGCGTGAAGCCCGGCACGGTCGACGTCACCTACACGTACTGCTCCAGCACCTCGAGCAACCCCCACACCGACACCATGACCTGGGAGACCTACAGGGTCACCGTGCTCGCGCTCGACCCGGTCATCACGGGCGCCGTGAGCGTCGCCGTGGGCAAGACCGAGCAGCTCACCCCGTCCAACTTCTCGGGCGACGTCACCTGGACGTCCTCCGACCCCTCGATCGCCACGGTCGACGAGAACGGCGTGGTGACGGGCGTGGGCGTGGGCTCGGTCATCATCTACGCGAGCGACGGCACCGGGACCGCGTACAAGCCCATGACCGTGACGCGCGACGAGTCCCAGGGCAACTGGGTGTACCTCTACGCCAAGGTCTCCGGCGACACCTCGGGCCTCGACGTCAGCGAGGACGGCTGGGTCACCCTCGGCCGCCTGTGGGTCGAGGGCCTCGAGGACCCGAGCGGCGACACCGAGTACGAGACGTACGGCGACCGGTGGGGCTCCTGCATGACGGCGCTCGAGGACGGGAGCAACTTCGACCGCTTCACGGGCAACGACGCCGACCTCGACCTGAGCGGCGTCGACTGGACCGCCTACGGTCTCAAGTCGATGACGGGCGCCTCGGACTACTTCACCGACAAGGACGCCTGGCATCTCGACGGCTCCATCGACGTGAGCGACTACGGCCAGGTGACGGTCAACCACTACGTCAAGGGGACGACCACCAAGCTCGCGGCGTCCCAGACCCTCCTCATGGCCGCCGGCACCACCGTGAACGCCGCCGACCACGTGAAGTCGATCGCGGGTTACACGTACGACAGCGCCAGCCCCGCGAGCTACACGATCGTCAAGCAGAAGACGGGCGTCATCAACGTCTACTACACCGGGGCCTCGGTCGACTATACGGTGAGGTACCTCGAGCAGGGCACCAACACGCCCCTCGCGGCCGCCAAGACCGGCACCGGCGTGTGCGGCGAGACCGTGAGCGAGGACGCGCCGGAGATCGACGGCTACACGCTTCTGACCGCGACGCCCCAGACGATGAAGATCAGCTTTGTCGAGGGCGAGAACGTCATCACCTTCTACTACGCGCCGCGGACCGACCTGAGCTACACGGTCAACTACGTGTGGAACGGGAGCGAGACGGCCGAGAAGGTGGCCGACTCGCAGGTCGTGGAGGGCGCGACGTACGGCGAGACCGTGACCCTGGACGTGCCCGAGATTGACGGCTGCACCGCGGTGCCCGGGCAGACCCCGAGCGTCACGATCGGCTCCGACCCGAGCAAGAACGTCGTCAACATCTACTATTACAGGAACGTCACGCTCACGGCCAACAGCGCCACCTTTGAGTACGACGGCACGCTGCACAGCGTCTCCGGTTTCTCGGGCGCGCCCGAGGACGCGGACTTCTCGGCCTTCTCGGTCACCACGACCGGCCAGAACGCGGGCTCCTACACGACGAGCTTCGCCAAGTTCGTCGAGGGCGTCGTCGACGGGACCGGCAGGTACATCGTGGCCTCCGCGGTCGACGGCGTGCTCAGGGTGACCCCGTGCAAGATCACCGTCACCGCGAACAGCTTCACCAGGACCTACAACGGCCAGCCTCTCACCGACAGCGGCTGGAGCGTCACCGAGGGCTCCTTCCCCGAGGGGCAGGGCTTCGCGACCGTGACCGTCGAGGGTTCCATCACCGACGCGGGCACGGCCGAGAACAAGGTCCTGGGCTACACGCTCGCCGCGGGCACGGTCGAGTCCAACTACGCCATCACCAAGGCGTCCGGCACGCTCACCGTCGAGAAGATCGAGACGCCGCTCGTCGTCACCGCCGCGAGCGACACGAAGGTCTACGACGGCACCGCGCTCACCAACGGCGGTTTCACCTGGAACGAGGGCGTCCTGGTGGAGGGCGACAAGGTCCAGGCGGTCGTGTACGGCTCGGCCACGAACGTGGGCGACGAGGGCGTGAACAGGGTCTCGTCGATCGCGATCATGCGCGGCACCACCGACGTCACGAAGAACTACACGCTCGGCCAGGCCGTGAACGGCAAGCTCACGATCACCGCGCGCCCCATCGAGCTCACCGCCGCGAACGACCAGAAGACCTACGACGGCAGGCCGCTCAAGAACGACGGCTCCTCGATCACCGAGGGTTCGTTCGTCTCGGGCCAGGGCTTCGCGACCGTGACCGTCGAGGGCTCGATCACCGACGCGGGCACCGCCAAGAACGAGGTCAAGGGCTACACGTTCAAGACCGGCACCCTCGCCGACAACTACAAGGTCACCACGGTCGACGGCACGCTCACCGTCTACAAGGTGACGACGCCCATCACCGTCTACACCTCCGGCTCGACCAAGACTTACGACGGCACCCCCGCCACCACCGACGTCTACACGTTCACGACGGGCGTCCTCGCCGCGACCGACAACCTCGTCGTGGAGATCGAGGGCTCGGCGACCAACGTCACCGACGACGCCGTGAACAAGGTGAAGTCGTGCAAGGTCATGCGCGGCGACGTGGACGCGACCGCCAACTACACGTTCACCGAGCCGGTCGAGGGCAAGCTCGTCATCACGCCGCGCGCCGTCACCGTCACCGCCGGCAGCGCCTCCAAGGTCTACGACGGCGAGCCGCTCACGTGCGGCACCTTCAGCGTCACCTCCGGCTCGTTCGTGGCGGGGGAGGGCCTCGCGAGCGTCACGACCAAGGGCTCCATCACCGACCCCGGCACGGCCAAGAACGAGATCACGGGCTACGAGCTCGCGACCGGCACCCTCGCGGAGAACTACACCATCACCCTCGCCGACGGCACGCTGACCGTCGACAAGGTGGCGACCGCGATCACGATCACGGCGAACAGCGACACCAAG
>CAYMHQ010000071.1:0-11745 GCA_964390275.1 uncultured Coriobacteriaceae bacterium | reverse complement strand
GAACCGACGGGCTGGCGGCGGTTTTCGTTTGGCAGCCGGTAGCCGGGGCGTTCGCCGCTCGTTTCCTTCTTGGAGGCTGGCCAGAAACGCAACTTTCCTTGCACTTCGGATTTGCGATGGCCAGAAAGTCAGCTTTCCTTGCACTTTACGAAGGGCCAAATCGAGGGCTTCGATAAACTCCCAGGTAGATGACCCGTGCTATTCAACCTCCCGAACGTGGGGTCGGTTTTCTGCATGGAAAGTTGACTATTTGCCCACGGCTGAACTGCTCTGCAAGGAATGTTGACTTTTTGCCCAGCTCGCGTCATTCGCACTTGGCCCTAGTCAGCCGGGGCCTCGGCAGCCACCAAAAAACGCGCGCCGGGCGGGTCTTCCCCTCCCGGCGCGCGTTGCTTTTCGGTCCCGCTTGCCTGCCCTACCTGCGCTTGCTTGCCCTGTCTGCGCCCTCGCGCCTACCCCTCGTCCTCCACGCGCTCCTTGACGCCCCTGAGCACCTGGGACTTGTCGCGGCGCTTGGGGTCGATCCGCCGGGCGATGCGGCCGAACACCCAGCCGCAGATGAGGATCACGGCGAAGTACACGAGCGCGGTCGAGACCAGCGGGAAGAACGCGTCGAACGTGCGCGCGCGGATGATGTCCGAGACCTTGGTGAGGTCGGTGATGGCCACGTAGCCCACCACGGCCGTGCCCTTGATGAGCGCGGTGAGCTGGCCGGAGTAGAGGCCGATCGCGGCGTTCGCGGCCTGGGGGAGCGCAACGCGCCGGAACGCCTCGAACCGCGAGAAGCCGAGCGCGAGACACGCCTCGACCTGCCCCTTGTCCACCGACCCCAGCCCCGTGCGAAAGACGCCGCACAGCGGGGCCGCGAACTGCAGGCCAAAGCACAGCACCGCCACGACGGTCGAGGGCACGGTGTCGCCCACGAACACCACGTAGTAGAGGAGCATGAGCCACACGAGCACGGGGATGCCCGTCACGATCCTCACGTAGGCAGCCGAGAAGACCTGCGCGGCGCGGCTCCTGCTGCGCGCCATCCGGCAGAGCAGCGCGCCGCCGAGGGTTCCCAGCGCGAAGCCGCCGGCCGAGATCGCCATGGTCACGCCGACGCCCTTCAGCACCAGCTGCCAGCGGTTCTCATCGACGAAGGTCACAATGAACCTGCCGCGCAGGTCCTCGTACGTCGCGACGATCCCGTCGAGGAGGCCGCCCTCGCCCTCGCTCTCGTCGTCCGCGCTCGTCAGGTAGGGCTGGATCGAGGGGTTCGAGGTCGTCGTCATGGCGACCCAGCGCACGTGGTAGACGGGCTCGGTGAAGCACAGGGTCTGCTTGCGCTCCTCGGTGGGGGCGCAGGCGAGGCCCACGTCCACCCGGCCGGTCACCACGGAGGAGAGCTCGGCCGTGAACGTCATCTCGCGGAACTCGACCCGGTAGCCCAGCTCGTACGCCACGCGCATCATGATCTCGATGTCGGCGCCCACCAGCTCGCCGTTCTGGATGAAGGCGAGCGGCTCGTCGGATGCCGAGCACGCCACCACGAGCGTCTCGCCGTCCTCGCGCACGGGGACGCCCTCCATCGTGTAGTTGCCCTCGACCGTCCACTTCTTCATGATCGACGCGATGGTGCCGTCGTCGGTGAGCCTGCGGATGGCGCCGCTCAGCTCCTCGCACAGGGCCTCGTTCCCCTTGGCGAGGGAGTAGCAGCAGGTCACCTGGTACATCCCGGCCGAGAGGTAGGTGTACTGGGAGTGCTTGCGCATGTAGAGGAGCGCCATGGGCTCGGGCACCACGGCATACTCGAGCCGGCCCGCGTCAAGCGCCGTCACGGCGTCGGGGATGTCGGGGTACTCGAGCACCGTGGCCTCGGGGTAGTCGTCCTTCGCGTACATGGCGGGCAGCCCGCCCGTGTTGCTGCCGATGGTGGCTCGGGCGAGGAGCTCGGCCTGCTCCTCCTCGGTCACCTGCGTGATGCGGTCGGCCACGGGCTGCGCCTGGGCCTCCGTCGGCAGCGCGCCGAGCAGCCCGAACGCAACGCCGAGCGCCACGACCGCCGCGACCGCCGCCAGCATGACCCTCGCGAGTCCCACGAGCCCTGCCGCCGTCCCCCTCGTCATCTCCCCGCGCGTCACGCTTCCTCGCCTCCCCGGGGCACGATCCCCTTGAGGATCGTCGCCGCGTCGCGCCGCTTGGGGTCGATCCGCTTGGCCACGAGGCCCAGGAGCCACGCGCACAGGGCGATGGCCGCAAAGTAGACGAGCGCGGTCGCGACGAGCGGGAAGAACGCGTCGAACGTCCTCGCGCGGATGATGTCCGAGACCTTGGTGAGGTCGGTGATGGCGATGTAGCCCACGATGCTCGTCGCCTTGATGAGCGAGGTGAGCTGGCCCGAGTAGAGCCCCCACACCGCGTTCGCCGCCTGCGGGAACACCACGTGCCGGAACGTCTCGGCGCGCGAGAAGCCAATCGCGAGCGACGCCTCAACCTGGCCCTTGTCCGCCACCGCCAGGCCCGTCCTGAAGATGCCCGAGAGCGGGGCCGACGACTCGAGCCCGAAGCAGATGATCGCCACGGCGATCGCCGGGATGTCGACCCCCTTGAAGACCACGTAGTAGAGCAGCATGAGCCACACGAGCGTGGGGATGCCGGTCACGATCTTCACATAGGCGCGCGAGAACTGCCTCGTCCATCCGCCGCGCAGGTTCATCCAGCACAGGAGCGCGCCGCCCAGCGTGGCGAGCACGAACGAGCTGAGCGCGATCGCCGCGGTGACGCCCAGGCCGTTCAGTATCATCTTCCAGCGGTTTTCCACCAGGAACGTCTTGTAGAAGTTGTTCGCGGCCATCTCGAAGAGGCCCGGCTGCTCGGTCTCGTCGTCGCCGTCGAGCGTCGCCGCCACCCAGTGCTGGACGAAGACGACGTCGGAGAAGTCCATGTTCTCGGCGCGCTCCTCGGTGTAGACGTAGTGGACCGCGAGGTCGGCCCTGCCGGTCGCGACCGCCGCGAGCTCGCCAGCGAACGTCATGTTCTCGAACTCGACGCGCATGCCCATCTCGTACGCGAGCCGCATGGTGATCTCGGCGTCGGACCCGGCGATCTCGCCGTCCTGGACGAAGAGCGCCGGCTCGCCGGTGGCCGAGCACGCCACGCGCAGCACCTCGCCGTCCTCGCGCACGGGGATGTCGTCCATCGAGTAGTCCCCGTCCACCTGCCACTTCTTGAGGACCGCGTCGATGGTGCCGTCGGCCTTGAGCTTCGCGATGGCGGCGTTCAGCTTCTCGCGCAGCTCGTCGTTGCCCTTGCCGAGGCCGTAGCGGATGTCGAAGTCGTAGACGCCGGGGGAGAGGTAGGTGAAGTTCGTGTACGTGCGCATGTAGAGCAGCGCCGTCGCCTCGGGCAGGAAGCCGTAGTCGAGCTTGTTGGCCGAGAGCGACGCGGCGATGTCCATGATGCTCTCGTACTCGTAGATGTCGGCCTCGGGGTAGTCCTCCTCGGCGAGGATGCTCGTGAGCGCGCCGTGGTGCGTGCCGATGCGCGCGTGCTCGAGCAGCTCCGCCTGCTCCTCGGCCGTCACCTGCTCCACGCGGTCGAGGATCGAGCTCGACTGCGCGTCCGAGGCTGCCGTCTCGCCCGAGGTGGCCGAGGTGGTCCCGCCGGTCGACTCGGCCTCCGCCGGCGACTGGAGCATGCCCGCCGTCAGCGCGACCGCGAGCGCCAGGGCGAGCGCGAGCACGATGCCGAGCGAGCGGGAGAGCGCGGGGGTGAGCCCGCGGGAGAGCAGGACGTCCCCCACGACGCCCGCCCCGCGCCGCGTGCCCTTCGCCGTTTTCCGTTTTTCTGGGTTGCTTCTCTTCATCGGTCGTCACGCCCCCTACATGCGGATCCGCAGGACGCCGGGCTCGCACTCGACCGACTTCGAGTACCCGTCGATCATGAGGCGGCTGATCTCGTCCATGCCCTCGTAGGGGAAGACCAGGCTCGGGTCGGCCGCGGTGAACGTGATCTCGACATCGTCGGTCTTCTCGGTGTAGCGGATGTTGAGCGCGGTCTTCTCCCTGGTGGGCGCCTCGAACACGATGTGGTAGACGGCCTCCTCAACCACGTGGATGACGTGCTGGATGCGCTTGTCGTCGAACAGCTGCTTGCGCATGAACGAGCCCGCGCGGCCCAGCAGCTCGTAGTAGTCGAACGCGCCGGGGCGCAGGTCGTAGTTGAAGCTCTTCACCTTGAAGATGAAGTCGCGCGTCTTGGGCTTGGCGGGGTTCTCGAACACCTGTTCGGGCGAGGCGTCCTCGTAGATGCCCTTCTCGTCCATGTAGAAGACGCGGTTCGAGACGTTGCGGGCAAAGCTCATCTCGTGGGTGACGATGAGCATCGTGGCGCCGCGGTCGGCGAGCGCCTTGATGACGCCCAGGACCTCGCCCACCATGGCGGGGTCGAGGGCGCTCGTGGGCTCGTCGATGAGGATGACGTCGGGCTGCATGGCGAGCGTGCGCGCGATGGCGGCGCGCTGCTTCTGGCCGCCGGAGAGCTCGTCGGGGTAGGCGAGCGCCTTGTGGGCGAGGCCGACGGTCTCGAGCAGGTCCATCGCGCGGTCGTACGCCTCCTGGCGCCCCACGCCGAGCAGGTTCACGGGCCCGAGCATCGCGTTCTCGATGACGGTCATGTTCGAGAAGAGGTTGAACGTCTGAAAGACCATGCCCATCCTGCGCCGCAGCGCCTGCAGCCCCTTGGGGTCGTCGCTCACCTTCTCGTCGCCGAACCAGATCTCGCCCGCGGTGGGCGGCTCGAGGTAGTTGAGGCAGCGCAGCAGGGTCGACTTGCCGCATCCCGAGGGCCCGATGACGGAGATGACGTCGCCCTTGTTGATGTCGACGTCGATCCCCCTCAGGACCTCGTTGTCGCCGTAGCTCTTGCAGAGGCCGCGGATGCGGATCAGCGGCTCGCGCTCGGGCTCGGCCTCGCTGGCCGCTGCGGGGTCGACCGGGGTCGCGCTCTCGGTTTCGCTCATGTGGGGCTCCTTTCGGGTGCGGTGGAACGGTGCGTGCGGTAGAGGCGGACGGGGGGCGGCGCGCCCTCGCCCGGAGGGCTGTCTAGACGATGACGCGGCCGCTGAGCCGCAGGAACACGAGCACGGCGGCGATGGCGGCCACGGTGGTGAGCAGGCAGATCGCCCTGCCGCGGCGCGTCCTCTGGATGGCGAGGCACATCACGGCGATCGAGGCGAAGCTGACCAGCGCGGAGAGCAGGTGGAACGGCGGGTTCTGGAGCATCTGGACCACGTAGGCGAGTCCCACGAACGCCTGGATGGCGTTGCCGAGCCCCAGCACCGCGGCGCCGAGCGCGTCCTGCCGCCGGATGCAGTGGGCGAGCATTCCGCCGGGCAGCGTGAGCAGCGTCTCCGGCCCCCACGTGCCGCAGTAGGCCATGAGCGCGACCTGCGGGTCGATCCCGCCGGAGAGGATCTCGACCGCGTAGATGACGGGCTGGCTGATGGTGAAGAACGCGAGCGTCTTGGCCCCGCACTCCCACACCCCGCGGCAGTTCGCGGCGATGACGAACTCGAAGATGACCCACCACTCGAACGAGATCGCGATGTCGCGCAGCGACGTCCCGTAGGTTGCGGGGATCGACCCCATGGCGCCCGTGTAGAGCCCGGCGACCACGGCGAACGCGACAACGGCGGGCCAGCCCATGCGCATGCCGCCGAACAGCCTCCCGAAGACACGGTAGAACAGGCTGCCGGAAGTGTCGCCGAGAGTTCCGCCGGTGGCTCCGGAGGGGACTTGTCCGGGGACCTTTCCGGAGGTCTGCCCCGGGGTCTCGACGGGGCTCTGCGGGTCTGACGCGACGGTGGTGCGGGACGCCATGCGGACGCCTTTCTCGGGCGGGGCCCGGCTGCGGTTCGGCCCGGCTCGGCGGCGCGGGCTATGAGGGGTGGGGAGTCTCGGGCCGCATGCCCCGAGCTGCGCGTTCGATGCCGCGCGCCCGTGCGGCGCACCCGATTTGTAGAACTACTGCAGTTTAAAGCGCCCGGCCCCCCGCCGGCCCGCCAACGCGCAAAATTACGGAATCCGACTAATTGCAGGAGGGTCGTCGACGGGACCCGCCGCGCGCTGTCGACGGGTCCTCCGGGGCCGCGCGACCTCGGCCGCTCGGCCGGGCCCGCGCGCCCGGACGCCGCCCGCGCCCGCCCGTCCCGGCCCTCGCGTGCTATGCTTGCTCGAATGCGTTTCGCGCGGGATGTCCCGCCTCGCGCGGCGACCTTCGCGGCGCTCGCGGCCCGGTTCGACGGGCGGCCTCGCCGCGGATGTACGATCGATCGAACGGAGAAAGGACTCCATCCATGGCGCTTTCCATCGACGAGGCCCTCGACGGCGGCAACGTCACCCTCACGCTCAACGGCCGCCTCGACACGGCCACCTCCCCCGAGCTCGAGACGGTGCTCGACCGGGTCCTGCCCTCCGCCACGAACCTCGTCTTCGACATGGCCAACCTCGAGTTCATCTCGTCCTCGGGCCTGCGCCTCATCCTGCGCGCTCAGAAGGCGATGAACGCCCAGGGTGCAATGCGCCTGCAGCACGTGTGCGAGTCCGTCATGGAGATCTTCGACATGACCGGCTTCAAGGACTTCCTCTCCATCGAGTAGCCGCCCATGTACCTCGCGCTGGCAATACAGACCATCCTGCCCGGCATCGTGGCGGGCCTCTTCACGCTGCTCGGCCGGACCTCGTTCTGGCGCGGCCAGCCCGCGTGGAGGCGCCAGCTCGTCTACGGCCTGGCGTTCGGGCTCGTCGCCGTGTTCGCCACCGAGACGGGCGTGCGCGTGGTCGACGGGGGCGTCATCAGCATCCGCGACGCAGCGCCCCTCGTCGCCGGCCTCGCGTTCGGCGGGCCCGCGGGCGTCATCGCGGGCGTCATCGGCGGCGTCGAGCGGTGGTTCAGCGTCCTGTGGCACGGCGGCGTGAGCACGCGCCTCGCATGCTCCCTCGCCGCGGTGGTCGCCGGCGTGGGCGCTGCGCTCCTGCGCAAGCTCGTCTTCGAGCGCAAGGCGCCTGCGATGGGCTACGCGGCCGCCATCGGCGTCACGATGGGCGTCTTCCACATGCTGCTCATCCTGCTCACCAACCTCGACAACCTCGAGGTCGCGTTCCAGTACGTGCGCGTGTGCGCCGTCCCCATGGTGCTGCTCACCGGCCTCGCCACGGGCCTCGCGCTCATCGGCCGCGGCGTCATCAACAAGGAGGAGCTGCTCGCGCGGCCTCCCTACCTCATCAACGACCTCGTCTTCAGGCTGCTCGTCATCGTGTTCGCCGCGCTCGTGGTGGTCTCGTGGTCCACGGCGCAGATTTCTCACCGGGTGGCCGAGTCCGAGGCCGAGAGCCTCCTCGAGGTCAGCCTCGACGACCTCGCGCTCGAGGTCGAGGCCTGGGGCTGGGAGGACATGACGGAGGAGGGCTACGTCTGGCGCATCGAGCGCACGGGCGCCGCCATCATCTACGACAGCGCAACCGGCTCCGTGCTCTCCTCGGCCTCCAACGGCAGCGACCTCCGCGACCCCAGCGTGGTCAGCGACGCCCCCGACTCGTTCGTCGACGACGACATGTACGTGCTCACCGTCTTCGGCGAGGAGAGCTATGCGATGCACCGCACGTTCGACGACTGCTCGGTGCTCGTCTACGTGCCCCGCGAGGAGGCCGACTACTTCTCCGACGTCGTGCTCTACATCATCCTGCTCATGGAGATCCTCGTCCACACGGCGCTCTTCATCATCCTCTACCAGCTCGTCCGCAAACGCGTGGTCGCGAGCCTCGCCGGCGTGGGCGAGGGGCTCGACGCCATCGCTGCCGGCCACCTCGACACGCGCATCGACGTGCGCACCCACCAGGAGTTCTGCGCCCTCTCCGACGACGTGAACTCCACGGTCGACGTGCTCAAGGGCTACATCGCCGAGGCCGAGCACCGCCACGACCGCGACCTCGAGCTTGCCCGCCAGATCCAGCACTCCGCGCTGCCCTCGGTCTTCCCGCCGTTCCCCGAGCGGCGCGACTTCGACGTGTTCGCCACCATGGACGCCGCGCGCGAGGTGGGCGGCGACTTCTACGACTTCATCCTGCTCGACGGCCGCCACCTGGTCTTTCTCATCGCCGACGTCACCGGCAAGGGGGTGCCCGCCGCGCTCTTCATGATGAAGGCCAAGGCCGAGCTGCACGCCCTGCTCGAGAGCGGCATGGACGTCGCCGAGGCCATGGACCGCCTGAACGAGAGCCTCTGCCGCGACAACGAGTCCGAGATGTTCGTGACCGCGTGGCTCGGCAAGCTCGAGCTGGCCACGGGCACGCTCGCCTACGTGAACGCCGGCCACAACCCGCCCCTCCTGCGCCGCGCCGGGGGCGACTACGCCTACCTGCGCGAGGAGCGGCCCGACTTCTTCCTCGCCGGCATGGAGGGCACCCGCTACCACCGCCGCACGGCGCAGATCGAGCCCGGCGACCGGATCTTCCTCTACACCGACGGCGTGACCGAGGCCAACGACCCTCACGAGACGCTCTTCGGCGAGAAGCGCCTGCTCGAGGCCCTGAACGCCCCGGGTGTGGGGGAGCGCGGCCCGCGCGAGACGTGCGAGGCCGTGGGGGAGGCCGTGGGGATCTTCGCGGCCGGCGCCGAGCAGTCCGACGACATCACGATGCTCGCCGTGGAGGTCCGCGTCCTGCGCGCCCACGACCGCATCGTCACGCGCGCAGACCTGGGCTCGATGGACATCGTGAGCCAGTTCTTCGAGGAGCAGCTGCCGCTCAACGGCGCCGAGGCCCGCCTCGCCAACCGCGTGCAGGTCGCCGCCGACGAGATCTACTCCAACATCTGCCGCTACTCCGGCGCCACCCGCGCCGTCTGCTCCATGGCCCGCCGCGGCGCCGACCTCGTGGTCACCTTCGCCGACGACGGCACGCCCTTCGACCCCACCCAGGCTCCCGAGCCCGACGTGACCCTCTCCGCCGAGGAGCGCGCCATAGGCGGCCTCGGCATCCACCTCGTGCGCAAGATGACGAAGTCGATGACCTACGAGCGCCTCGAGCCGAACGGCGCGCCCGGCGCGACCGAGGGCGACGAGCGCGCGTGCGGAGCCGAGGGCCGGGGGACCAACGTGCTCACGCTGACGTTCGAGGCGTGAGTGCCGCGCGGCGACCCGGGCCCGCGATGCGGCCGGGACGTCGAAGGGACGGCGGAGCAGGCTGTCGTCCGGTTGCCGGCCCTCGGGCGAGCCTCTTCCGCCAACTGCCGTCTTCCGTCAACCGCTATCCACCTGCTATTTCTCCAGGAGGAACCATGATCATCAGGACCGCCACCCCCGCCGACGTCGACCAGATCTCGGCCGTCGAGTCCGCGAGCTTCCCGCCGGCCGAGGCCGCGACGCACGCGCAGATCGCCGAGCGCGTGGCCGCCTACGGGGACCACTTCTGGCTCATGGACGACGACGGCCGCATCGTCGCGATTGTCGACGGCATGGTGACCGACGCCCGCGACCTCGCCGACGAGATGTACGCCGACGCCTCCATGCACGACGAGTCGGGCGCATGGCAGATGATCTTCGGCGTGGCGACCGACCCCGCCTTCCGCCGCCGCGGCCTCGCGGGCCAGCTGCTCGAGCGCGCCATCGCCGACTCCCGCGCCCAGGGCCGGCTCGGCCTCGTCCTTACCTGCAAGGACGCCCTCGTGCACTACTACGCGAAGTTCGGCTTCGTGAGCGAGGGCCGCTCGGAGTCCGAGCACGGCGGCGTCGCCTGGAACCAGATGCGGCTCACGTTCTAAGGAGTGTGGGAAAGCTGGCGGAAGACGTCGAGGGCGGCCGGGGGAGACGGGTGGCCAGAAAGTCCAAATATCTCACCGGTCGAAAGTCGCCTGGCCAAAAAGTGCGCTATTCTCACCGAAAATTATCCTACTGTTCAGGTGGGATTATTAGCGCGGCGCATCTACCTGCGGGTTTGTGGAAGCCTTCGATTCTACAGACCTAAAGCGGTGAGAATAGCGGACTTTTTGGCCACCTTTTCAAGATTGATATCCTGCCAGGCACCTCTCGAGCACCTGCCCGATGTCGCCGTCGATGCAGATCGACCGCCGTTCGATCTCGCGCGGGGCGACGGCCTCGCCGCGGTTGACGCACGCGTAGACCGCTCGCTCGTTGAGCGCCGTCATCCGCCAGAACGGGTACTTGATGATGCCGGGGGTGTTGTAGCCCACGCCGAGCTCGAGGAAGAGGACGCGCCGTCCCTGCCGGCTTCGGAGGAAGTCCGTGTAGCGCTCCGCCGCCCGATGCCACCCCTCGTCCTCCACGAACGTTCCATCCGCCCGCAGGTTCGTGGTCGCCGGTCGTCCACAGCGCGGGCATACGGGGACCAGCTCCGTCGGCACCGCCATTCCCTCCTGCCGCTCGAGCATCGCGCGGATCTGCGTCTCGTTGTCGAACGTCTCCCGGCAGCACGGCACGCTGCACTGGAAGAGGCCGTAGTCCCCCTGCGTGTAGAACAGCCGCTCCTTTTCGAACCCCGCCTTCTGGAAGCAGTGGTCGACGTTCGTCGTGGTGACGAAGTAGTCGCGGCCGCCCACGAGCCTCAGGAGGTTGTCGTACACGGGCTTGGGCGCGTCGGTGTAGCGGTTGAGGAAGATGTAGCGGCTCCAGTACGCCCAGCGCTCCTCGGGCGACTCGAAGGGGAGGAAGCCGCCGGCGTACATGTCGTCGATGCCGTATTTGGCCGCGAAGTCCGAGAAGTGCGCGTCGAACCGCTCGCCGGTGTAGGTGAAGCCGGCCGAGGCCGATAGCCCCGCCCCCGCGCCGACCACCACGGCGTCGGCTTTGTCGAGTGCCTGCCTCAGCCGGTCGACGAGGCGCCCGTCCACGCGGCCGTCCCAGTCTTCGCTCGCGCTATCGTTCTCGCGGTCGCTCGCGCGCGATTCGGCGCGGTCCTCGGGGCTCTCGGTCCTCTCCGGGCTCTCAGAGTTCTCCGAGCAGCCGCGCGTAAATCTCCCTGTCAGCATCTTTGAAAACATCGAAGACCACCTTCGTCACGCTGGGTTTCGTGTCAGCTTTCGCGCCGGTTCTCGCGTTCCGCAGGAAATCGACGACGGTCCGGACGGCTATCTCGGCCGCCTCCTCGTTGGGGAACCGGAACTCGCCGGTGGAGATGCAGCAGAAGGCGACGCTCCCCAGCCCGTGCTCGGCGGCGAGCCTCAGGCACGAGCGGTAGCAGGAGGCGAGCAGCTCGCGGTCGCGCGGTGTCACCCGCCCCGACTCCGCGACGACGGGCCCCACCGTGTGCAGGACGTAGCGGCAGGGGAGGTTGAACGCGGGGGTGATCTTGGCCCCGCCCGTCGGCTCGGGTCGACCCTGCCGCCGCATGACCTCCGCGCACGTCAGCCGCAGCTGGACGCCCGCGTAGGTGTGGATCGCGTTGTCGATGCAGCGGTGGTTCGGCACGTAGCAGCCGGTCATGCCGCTGTTCGCGGCGTTCACGATGGCGTCGCAGCGCAGCGTCGTGATGTCGCCCTGCCAGAGGTAGATGCCGGGGCGGACGGGGGAGAGGTCGTCGATGTCGGTGACGCCCCGCGCAGTGAGCTCCCCCTGCAGGTAGTCGTCCTGCACCTCGAGGAAGCCGGGGCTGGCGGGTCGCGGCGGGCGCACGTTCATGAGGGCGCGCAGGAGGCTCCGCTGGGCTGCCGGTTCGCGGTCGGACGGAACCTCGATGCCTCCGCCGG